>JBIOJM010000309.1:0-12344 GCA_044450785.1 Isosphaerales bacterium | reverse complement strand
TGCGCGCATCTTTGGGCGGGAGTGGTTCCCGCGGAAGCGATGAGTAGGGTGGGTCGAGCCGCGACACGTCGCGGCGAGGCCCACCGGGAGAGCCGTGGCGATCGGTGGGCCTCACGATGCAAAGCATCGTTTCGACCCACCCTACGACCTGTTGCGGATCAGCCGCGTTGGGAGGTAGAGTTCGGCCGTCGCGTCCGAGACTCGGTCATGTCTCTAGAGGCATCGTTTCATGAACTCGGTAATCGAGCAGTGGAAAGCCCAGCTCGTCACTCTTTCGAACGGCGATCGTGCTGAGCTGGCTCATTTTCTCCTCACGTCTCTTCATCCTGAGGACGATGATGTCGAAGCCGCCTGGGACGAAGAGGCTGGGAGACGTGTCGAGGAAATACGCTCGGGCCGCGCGACTGGTCGACCTGTTGACGAATTCATCGCTGAGCTGCGCGAGCGCTATCCTTGACTTACACGGTTTATTACGTCGAATTCGACCAATCGATCTGGATCGCCGCGGTTGCACACCAGAAACGGCGTCCAGGATATTGGTCTGGGCGTAGCCCACAGACTGACGGCAACAACTGACGTCATTTCGCCTTGAGCCAACGAGCCTGCCGCGATCCCAAGGATATTCTTGGGATGACTTGCCCCGAGAGTTGTCATTATGGGTGGAGGGCAGGCAGTCGGGTTGACTCGAAGGCAACCACGCATGGATCACGAATGGCTGGGGCGGCTTGTCGATCGGCACGCGGCCGCGCTCGAGCTTTACGCGCGGCAGTGGTGCGACTCGCCGGAGGACGTCGTCCAGGAGGCATTCCTCAAGCTCGCCTCGCAGCGCTCGCTGCCGGACAAGCCGGCCGCGTGGCTCTTCCGGGTGGTGCGGAACGGTGCGCTCAATGCCGCGATCGCCGCCAAACGGCGCCGGCGGCATGAAACCGAATCCGCCTCGGGGTCGGCGCCCTGGTTCCAGACCGATCCCGCGGTGATGAAGCCCGGCTCGCTTGACCCGGAAACGGCATCGGCCGAGCTGCGGTCGTTGCCGCTGGAACAACGTGAGGTGATCGTCGCCCATCTCTGGGGCGGTCTCACTTTCGAACAGATCGCCGAGGTCTCGGGCTGCTCGGCGAGCACCGCACACCGGCTTTACTGCGCGGGTTTGGCCCGGATTCGAGAACGGTTGGGGGTCTCATGTCGCACATTCCGCCCGATCCAGAGCTGAAGGCGATCGAGTCGGCGCTCGAGGGATTGGTTCCCGTCTCGAGCCGTCTCGATCGGGACCGATTGATGTTCCAGGCCGGGGCACTATCGGCGCGCTCTCCGTCGCGGGGTCGCTGGGCTTGGCCCTCGATCGCGGCGACGCTCGCGATTGCCCTGGTATCCGAGTCGCTGGTCCTCGCCGTTCGACCGGCCGGGCGGGTCGTCGATCGGATCGTCGTGGTTCACGAGCCGGCGCCGGCGCCGCCATCGCCGCCGACCGTCTCCACGTCCTCGACGGGCCCCACGCCGGGCGCGACGATCCCGTCGCCGTCACCGGTGAACGTCCTGAGCCAGCGTTCCTTACCCGAGGACGCACTCTGGCCTCTCGCCTCGGCCGGGGTTTCGGACTCTCAGCGCCTTCAGGACCTCGTACTCCGGTTCGGGCTCGACGCGTTGCCCGAACGTGCTCCGCTCGTGTCGCGTTCCGGTGGCCAGATCGATCGAGACGTCACCCCACTCGAGCCGGCTGGTTCGCTGCGCCGTCTCGATCTCGAGAAACTTCTTAACCCTGGAGGTCCCTCATGATCCGTGCTCCCGCATTGATGACCGGGCTGGTCCTCACCGTCTTGGTTTCGACGACGCTGGCCCGCGAAGAGGACGCCGAGCACCCTGCGGTTGCGATTGTGCTCCGGCCGGCCGCGGAGCCGGTGCCCGCCCTCAAGTACCGGATCCTGCCCGAGCGTAGCACACAGATTCCCGGCAACGCCGCGATCTTCTACCACCGCGCCATCCTGATGTTCCAAGACACACGGCAGAGGACGCGGCGGGCCAAGGAGTCGCCCGCCACCGAGGAGCAAGCGAGCGGCCAGTGGATCACTGGCCCGCTCAATGCGATTCCCCACGATCAGGCGCGCCAGTGGCTCGAAACCTATCGGTCGTCCCTCCACGAGACCGAGCTGGGTGCGCGCCGCCTCACCTGCAACTGGGAATTCGACTCGCGGACGGAAGGGATCGAGCTCATGCTTCCCGAGATGCAGGAGATGAGGGCGCTCGGCCGGCTGGTCGCCCTCCGGGCCCGGTTCGCCGTCCTCGACGGCAAAATCGATGAGGCGGTGTATTGGATTCAAACGGGCTATGCCATGGCGCGGCACGTCAGTGAGGGACCAATTTTGATCCAGTCGCTGGTCGGTGTTTCCCTGAGCGAGCTGATGGCCAAGGTCTTGGAAGATCTCATCCAGGCTCCGGGAACGCCCAGCCTTTACTGGGCCCTGGCCAATCGGCCTCGTCCCTTCATCGACATGACGGCGGCCTATGAGGGCGAGCGCTTCGATCTGGAGCGCGAGGTCCCGCAGCTCCGCGAGCTCGATGGCGTACCCTGGAGCGTGGAGAAAGCCCGCATGTTCACCGCCGAGCTGCAAGAAAAGCTCTTCAAATTCGCCGGCCTGGCCGCTCGGGCGCCCTCCGCCTCGGGATCGGGCGGTGTGCAGGATTGGTCTTACAAGCTCGGACTGGCCGCCCTGGTCGCCCAGGCTTATCCCGAAGCCAAGCGCGCCCTGATCGCCCAGCGCCGGCCGGCAGCCCAGGTAGAGGCCATGCCGGCCGTCCAGGTGGCCGCTCTGCACACCTTTCAGTCGTACCAGCAGTTGCGCGATGATGTCTTCAAATGGACGGGTCTGCCGTATTACCAGGCGTACAAGGCCATGGACGGGTCGTCGACCACCCGCCAGTCTCACGCCAACATGAATATGCTCCTGAAGTTGTTCACGATGCTCCTCCCGGCGATCAGGTCGGTCCAGGTGGCGCAGTTGAGGGCCGACCGGCATCTCGACGCGATTGAGTGCATCGAGGCGATCCGGCTCTACGCCGCGGCCCACGGCCAATTCCCGCGAAAGCTGGAGGAGATCTCCGAGGCGCCCGCGCCGATCGACCCGGCGACCGGTCACCCCTTTGATTACCGGGTTGAGGGCGACCGCGCCATCCTGTCGGCCCCCTCTCCGCCCGGTGCGCCCGACATTCCTCAGTTCAAGATTAACTACGAGCTGAAATGGACACGCTGACGTGGCACGGGCTTATGGCCCGTGTCTGAAGGCACCACGGACAAAATGGCCGCGTTACCCTCGGGAGAACCATCATGTCGACGATATCTACCGCGCTCTTGCTACTGTGTTTATGCCAGGCCCCCGGGCAATCGGTCGCCGATCCTCGGATCAAGGCGATCGCCCCCTTCGTGGAATCAGACGTATTCGCCGTCCTTCAGCTCGACCTGGTCCGGGCGGACCTGCCAGGGCTTGCGACCCGCGTCTTCGGCGATCCGCCTCCGGGCTTTCTCGCTGATACCAAGAAGGTCACGCTGCGATGGTCTGACGCGCTCCGCCGTGCGGGAGCCAAGGAGCTGTACCTTGTATTCAGCGTGATCGACATGCCCGGTCCGCCGTTCGTGGTCGTCCCCTTGGTCGAGGGGGCCGATTCCGCCGAGATCGGCCGGCTCTTCTGTGGAGGCGGGAAAGAGCCGCCACTGGTCACATTTCCCCATTGTGCGACGGTTCACGACGCGGTTTTTGCGGGAACCCCGGCTGCACTGGAGCGGGCCCGCCATGCACCGGCGGTGCCCCGTCCCGAGCTGTCCGCTTCGTTTGTTGCCGTGAGGGACGGGTCCATCGCCGCCCGCCTGCTGGTCCTGCCGTCGGCGGACAGCCGCCGCATCCTGGAGGAGATGGTGCCGAGCTTCCCGGCCGAGCTCGGCGGCGGACCGACCACCGACCTGACCCGCGGCATGCTCTGGGCGGCCGCCGGCCTGGAGATCGGGGCCAGACCGAGCCTGCGGCTGGTGGCCGCCTCCCAGGACGCCAACGCCTCCAAAGCGTTGCTGCGCCTGGGTGAGAATGTCACGGCGTTTCTGGGCCGGTCGCCCGAGGTCCTGAACGTGGTTCCCGGATTGCCCAAAATCCTGGAAGGCATCAAGCCCACGGTCACGGACAACCGGATCACGCTCAACGTCGATGCCCAGCAGGCTGCCTCGCTGATCGATGCCGCACTCCGACCCGCGCGGCAGGCCGCGCTTCGGAGCCAGTGCGTCAACAACGAAAAGCAAATCGTTCTCGCCATGCACAACTACCATTCTCGACACGAAGCTTTTCCGCCAGCTTACACCCGCGACAAAGAAGGTAAGCCGCTCTTGAGCTGGCGGGTCTTGATCTTGCCGTACCTCGAACGGAAGGACCTGTACGACGAATTCCACCTCGACGAGGCCTGGGACAGCCCCCACAACCGCGCGCTGATCGCCAAGATGCCGGCCACCTATCGGTGTCCCAACCAGCGAGACGATCTGGCCCGCGAGGGCAAGACGCGGTACCTGGCCCCCCGCGGCGCGCGGACGATCTTGCGGGGCGCCGAGCCGGTCAAGCTTCGCCATATCACCGACGGCACCAGTAACACCATCATCGTGATCGATGCCGGCGACGACCGCGCAGTCGTCTGGACCAAGCCCGAGGACTGGGAGGTCGACCCGGAGCCGAAGACCGAAGGCATCTTCAAGAGCCACACCCGGGGAACGAACGCCGCCTTCGCGGACGGCTCCGTGCATTTTCTTTCTGAGAAGATCGCGCCGGCGACCCTCCGCGCCTTGCTGAGCTGCAATGGGGGCGAGGTGATTGCGGCCGAGGATTTTTGAGGGGTTGCGCTGCCAGGGAAGGTACAGTGACGCGCTTCGAGACCGGATAACGCCACGGTCAAAAACCGTGGCCGGGGCGTCTTGAAGTTGCTATTCTTGGATTTCGCCCCGCAGGGGCAGCGACATTCCAGCCCAGGGCAACGCCCTGGGATCTGGATCACGTGATGACCCGTGCCCTGAAAGGGCCGAACATCGTGTTCAATCCCAGCGGGACCACTGTTCATTTTCCATTGAGGCAGGGAGCCTGTCCTTGTCACGCCCTTACAGGGCTCTGCTGATTCGTGTCGTTTGTTTGTTCCCAGGGCGTCGCCCTGGGCTGATATGTTACTGCCCCTTTGGGGCGAAGACGCCAAGGCGCAACTTCAAAACTGGCGCGTCGCGTTAGAGAGCCATGAGGGCTGTGTCCACACCAACCCGACGCGCAAGCGACGGGAACGGCGACGTGGCCGGCTACCGCCGCGGAATAAACTCCTCGCCGGCGCTTCGGGAAAGGATCGAAGGAGAGTGACCATGCCGCTGTCCGAGGATAAACTCATCGAGCGTGACTCCCAGCGCGACATCGGGAAAGAACTCCGGGAAGCCGTCGACCAGATGAAAACCGGTCAAGTCGGCCACGTGCATAGCATTGCGACTATTCCGCCAGGTAGCTCTCCTGCTCCAATCCCTTGAGATAATCCAGCACCTCGTCGATCGAATCGACCTGTTCGCCGGGGACACGGCCGGCGTCGTCGAGCTCGCGGAGCAAGCGGAGGTCTTCGCCATACTCCGACGACTCGATCTCTCGCCTCAGTCGGGCAGGAAGCGTTCTCTCGCGGCCGCTCAAGAGGTCCATGTGGTGCTCGATCAGCCAGAGAGTGCGTGCGGGGACAGCCCCTCGGAGGGCCTCGACGCCCGCGGACACGTGGTTTTGCGGGTCGATCGCCTTGCCGACGTCGTGCAATAAAGCCGCCAGCAGGAATTCCTCGTCGTAGGGACGGGCATCGCGCGCCAGGTGGAAGACTTGCAGACTGTGGAAAAGGACGTCTCCCTCGGGATGGTACCTGGCGTTCTGCTTGACCGACTCGAGCGGCTCGAGCCGCAACTTGTACACAGCGAACCGATCGAGATGTTCGGCGAGCGAGGGGGGAGCGACGCCGGCCTCCGGCTCCGGAACGTCGTCCGGTGGCTCGGGGAGTCCGCCCGAGCTCCGCTCGAGCGCGATCACTTGCTCGCGAACCTCGGCGTCCGAGGGGAGGTCGCCGGGCCGGATCCGGTGCCCCAGAACGGCCGCCGCCTTTCGCTTGGCCAGGTAAAGCTCGCTCGAGCTCGCGGCGTCGAGCCAATCCGGCGGAGGCTCCATCCCCTTCGGAATCAGTGTCCCGTACAAGCGCCGCGCCGCTTCGAGGGCAATTTGCTGCCGGAGCCGGGTCGACGGTGTCGGGACACGATACCGACTGCGGTATCTGTCATGCATGGTCGATATACCTCGACGGTATTCTATCCCGAATCACCAACCGCGGTAACCCCGGGTTCCGCATCGGTACCGTCAGGATGCCGGATCGCCACAGACGACGTCCGTGACGGTCAGGAGCGCGCCTCGGCGGACAAAGTCGGTCAGGATGCCGGCCTCGGCCGAGGGATCGAAGGCTCGGACGGCGTCGATCACGATCGCCACGCGGCACTGGCGTTTCAGAAACTCTGCCGCGTTCACGAGCACGCAGAAGTCCGTCGCCACGCCGTAGACCACGAAGGTCGGTCGATCGCGGTTGTAGCGCGCGACCAAATCAGCGGCGTCTGGCCGGCTGAAAACGTCCAGCTCTTGTTTCTGCAACGTGAGGTGGCGAGGGAGATCGCCAACCAGGCGCTCACCGACGGACAGGACAACGGAATGGGGACACGAGGTCGCCGGCACACGCGTTTGGCCAATTGTGCCCGCGATGCAATGCGACGGAAACCGCGTCAGCTCGGGGTCGCCGGCAACGTGAGCGCAGGCGGTCGCGAGGATCGGGATGTGGTGGTTCGTCGCGAACTGGGTCAAGCGCGCGAGGTTGGGTAGGATCTCGGCCGAGCCCGGCACAAAGAGGGCCCCGGCCGGCTCCAGGAAATCACGCTGGGTGTCGATGTCGACAAAGACCAAAGGTCCTTCGAGCATGGTTTCTCGCCTGCGCTGGGAGGTCACCGTTCTTCTCGCGGTTGCGTTGCAGCCGGCGAGGATTCTGTTAGCCTAGATCCATGCGAATTCTGATCACGGGTGGCGCTGGTTTCATCGGGTCGCATCTGGCCGACGCCTACCTGGCGCGCGGGGATGAGGTGTTCATCCTCGACGACCTGTCCACGGGAAGCATCGATAACATCCGCCACCTGCGGGGTCATCAACGGTTTCACTATACCATCGAGAGCATTCATCATGCCCCGACGGTGGCCGAGCTGGTCGACCAGTGCGACGTGGTCTTTCACCTGGCGGCGGCCGTCGGCGTCCGCCTGATCGTCGAGAGCCCGGTCCGGACGATCGAGACGAACGTCCACGGAACGGAGGTGGTACTGGCCCAGGCCAACAAGAAGAAGAAGAAGGTCTTGATCGCGTCGACGTCCGAGGTCTACGGGGTGAGCACCCAGGTGCCGTTTCGCGAGGACGGAAACCTGGTGCTGGGTCCGACCTCGAAGGGGCGCTGGAGCTACGCCTGTTCCAAGGCGATCGACGAATTCCTGGCACTGGCTTACTGGCGCGAGCGGAAACTGCCGGCGGTCATCGTTCGCTTGTTCAACACGGTCGGCCCGCGCCAGACCGGGCAGTACGGCATGGTCGTCCCCACGTTCGTCAAGCAGGCGCTCACCGGCCGGCCAATCACGATTCATGGCGACGGCTGTCAATCACGCTGTTTTGCCGACGTGAGCGACGTCATCGGTGCCCTGGTTGCGCTCATGGAGCAGCCCGCCGCCGTTGGCGAGGTCTTCAACATCGGCTCGGACGAGGAAGTGACCATCCGCGCGCTGGCCGAGCGCGTCCGTGTCATCACAGGCTCTCACTCCGAGATCATCTGCGTCCCCTACGAGCAAGCTTACGGCGAAGGATTCGAAGATATGCCGCGCCGGGTCCCCGACATCAGCAAGATCGGCGCCTTGATCGGCTACCGCCCGACGAAGTCGCTCGATCAGATCCTCCAGGGAGTCGTCGACTATTTCCGCGACTCGCCCTAGATCGGCCGCCCCGCAGCGGCGGCGAGGTGTCCGAGAGGTTTACCAGTCTGCCGACATCCCTCCGTTGACCAGATCGCCCAGGATGATCAGAGAGAGAAACCCCGATCGGGTACCAAAGAAGGGCTGAACGGCTACGGGGTCGCTGTTACTCCCCTGCTGTGGCGAGCAACTGGTTTTCAAGCGAATCGGACATGTACATCCCAACCTCTCGCAGGCGAGGCGTCCACGACGCGCCTGGAGATCACGTTCGACCTCCTCCTTTAGCTCTTCGATGTCCACTTGGCTTGCTTCCACCTTGGCAAGGTAGAGAGCCATCAGGAAGTCTCTGCGGCTGAGGCCGGCGATCGCAGCGGCCTTCCCCTGGGAGATAATTGGATAAGCTGCTATCAAAATAACAACAATGATTTAATTCATCGAGCATTTCCGCCCACTCTGGCGAGCTGAGAACACCAGCCCGGCGCCGACTGAGCACTGACCACTTTTTCCCAGGGGTTTCGCTGAGCGCGCCGGCCGGTCAAAATGGAAGTCCGTAGCCGGCCGAGTCGAATGCGAGCGTGAGTAGTGGCTTGCGTCCCGACGGTGGGGGTTTTACAACGAGACCGTCCCGAGGGGGCGCGGCGGGGCGAGCGAGGGTTGGCACGGACGTACCGGACGTTTGACGGTGGGTCGTTTGACCGCCGTCGTGTTGGGGATCGAGGTCTCAGTCAAGAGAGGGAGAAGGATGGGCAAGAAAAACCTCGCCGCGCGGGTGCGCGCGGCGATTGATTCGGGTGAGGGGATCTTGCGGCTGGCCCCGACGTGGGTGCCGCGGTCGTTCTTGATGCCGGGGGCCCGGCTCAAGCTGGCACGCCAGGACCTCTACGCCCTGGGTACCCATCGCGGCGGGATCGACGAGCGCTGGTTCGCCTCGACGACCCCGGCGGCCAACGAGGGCGCGCCCCCCGATGAGGGCTTGAGCTACGTCGTCCAGAACGGCGACCGCTTCCCCCTGAAGGACGCCGTCGATCTCTTCGGGACCGAGATGATCGGCGCCGGTCTCTGGAACACATACAAACGCTGGCCGGTCTACAGCAAGTTTTTCGATAACCTCGGCCCGATCCCGCACCACATGCACCAGAACCAGGAACAGGCAGCCCTGCTTGGCCGCGAAGGGAAGCCCGAAAGCTATTACTTCCCACCTCAGCTCAACTGGACCGGCAACAATTTCCCGTTCACCTTCTTCGGCCTCGAGCCGGGGACGACCAAGGCCGAGCTCCATCAGTGCCTCGAGCGCTGGAACCAGGGAGACAACGGAATCCTTGATCTCTCGAAGGCCTATCGCCTCAAGCCAGGGACCGGCTGGCTGGTTCCCCCGTGCGTCTTGCACGCCCCGGGCTCGCTCGTCACCTACGAGCCTCAGTGGGGCTCCGACGTCTTCGGCATGTACCAGTCCATGGTCGAAGGCCGGCGCGTCCCGTGGGAGCTCTTGGTCAAGGACGTGCCCCCTGCCCACCATCAGGACATCAACTACCTGGTCGAGCAGCTCGACTGGGAGAAGAACGTCGATCCCGAGTTCAAGAAGCACAACTACCTCGAGCCGATCGCACGCACCGGTGGTCCCAGGGCGGGCTACGTGGATAAGTGGATCGTCTACGGCCGGGTCGGCGGCAAGCAGCTCTTCAGCGCCTGCGAGCTGACCGTCGAGCCGGGCCGCTCGGTCACGATCAAGGACCCGGGCTCGTCTGGCTTGATCGTCGTCCAGGGGAGTGGTCTGATCGGCAAGCTTTCGGTCGATAGCCCGAACTTCATCCGGTTCGGCGACGTCACCCAGGACGAGGTATTCATCACGGCCAAGCGGGCCGCCGAGGGCGTGACGTTCCACAACACCGCCAGCGAGCCGTTCGTCAGCCTCCGTTACTTCGGGCCCGATACCCATGCCGATCTGCCCAAGGTCGGCGACCACAACAAGACAGGCAAATGAGGTGACGAAATGTCGGTGACTTTACTGTCCCCGCCCGCTGCCGAGATGGAAACCGCCGAACAGCGATTCGTGATGGGAGACATCAGTTGGGATGCCTATGTGACCATTAGCGATACGCTCGACGAACACATCGGTGTACGACTGATCTATGACGACGGGAGATTGATTCTCATGGGGAAGTCGCGCCGTCACGAGTGGTTGTCTGATTCTTTGGGCCATCTTGTGATGCTGATCGCCAGCCATCTTGGCATCCCCTGCGAGCCGTCGGGAGAAGCGACTTATCGCCGTCGCGAGCGGAAAGCGGGCCTGGAAGGCGATCGAACATTTCATCTGCGCGTCAACGCCGATCGGATGCGTGGTGGGAGGAACTACGATTTCACGGTCGATCCACCTCCCGACCTGGCGATCGAGGTCGAGGTGAGCCACCCGGCCGACGACGCGATCAACGCGTGGGGGCGAGTGGGTGTTCCCGAAGTCTGGCGGTTCGACGCCGCGAGTTTCACGTGTTCCTTCTGGAAACTTCGCAACGACGGGAGCTACGAGCAGACGGATCGAAGCATCGGTCTACCCATGCTATCGCCAATTGACGTCGTTGAGCTGATCGAGCTGGCACAGGCAACAGGGACGGCTCCGTGGCTCGCTCAGCTTCCGGGCTGGGTGGACAGAGTGATCCGCCCGCGGCTCGAACAAGGCGCGTGAGGCGCGCCGGGTTACCATGGATCTCGAAATCACGGATAGCGCACGCAAGGAGACGCCATGTCCACCGTGACAACCGTTCCGTCTGTCGTCGAGCCGGAGCCCGACCGATGGTTCGTGCTCCCCGACGTAAGCTGGGAGGGTTACCTGGCGATCAACAATGCCGTCGTCAATCCGCGCGGCCTGAGGATGATCTACTGTGACGGGAGGCTCACGCTCGTGACGACCTCGCGAAAGCACGATTGGTATGCGGAACGCTTGGCGGAGCTCGTGAAGGTCCTCGCCGAGCAGTTGGGAATTCTCTGGGAGGACGGTGGCGGCGCCACGTATCGGCGAGAAGAAATGAATTCCGGTGTGGAAGGCGACAAGACCTTCTACTTCGGTGAACATGCCGAGCTCATGAAAGGACCTCAAGACATCGACTTGGCCGTCCAACCGCCTCCCGACCTGGCCATCGAGGTCGAGGTGAGCCATCCCGCGGATCATGCAATGGTGGTTTGGGGCCGGCTGGGCGTACCCGAAGTGTGGCGATTCGATCCGATCGCGGATCAGTTCGGCTTCTGGTTGCGGCAGAACGATGGAACGTACGTGCGCTCGGAAAGCGGCAGGGCGTTCCCGATGCTCACAGCCGATGACATCCTCGGCCAGATGCAACTGGCCGATCAACTGGGCGCGGGGAGATGGAATGCACGACTCGCGGTCTGGGTCCGTGATGTCATCGTTCCCAGGCAAGGTGAGGGCGGCTGATGGAGCCAGGCTTGACCGACAACCGGCGCGGGAATTACTCATCGGCACCGGTCGACGATATGAGCGACGGACTGACCGATGACCTGCGCGCCCGCGTCAAGAGTGAGCTCGAGCCCGGCGAGCGGCTCCTCTGGGCCGCTCGGTCCGACCCTCCCATTCAACCCGTTGGCGCGGGGTTTTACGCTTGCAGCGCGATCACGCTCTTGCTGATTGGCGTTGCCCTTGGCTTTTCCGTACTGGGTTACACTGATGCTCAGGGACATGATCACGTCGGTGATCAATCCGCGATATCGGTCGGGCTCACGTTCCTTGGGTGGAGCTGCGTGTTCGTGATCGGCTTGGTCCTGGTCTGGAGGAGTCGCGTGCGCGAGCACCGGCGGAAAGCGAACGTTTGCTACGCGATCACCGATCGACGTGCCATCATCTGGGCGCCTGAGCCCAAGGGTGATGCAATCAGGGTCCAGGCCGTCGCGCGGGGACAGGTCAAGAACGTGGTGCGGCTCGAGCGTCCGGACGGCTCGGGGAGTCTTGAGTTTTCCGGAGACAGGGGCGATTTCGCTTTCGCATGGCCTCCATTTGGTTTCAAGCACATCCCCGAAGTGCGCCGCGTCGAGCAGATCATCCGGAACAACTTGATCAAGAGTGAACAGGGACCCCTGAGCTAGAGCGGTTTACACATGGATTGTGCACTTAACAAGCCGATGGCAGGTCACAGTAACCCGACGCGCAAGCGAGGGATCCCCAGCCAGCTCCCCTCGCTTGCGCGTTTTGATGTTGCGCTTTTCTTGCGTTCGCCCCGAAGGGGCAGCGACATGCCAGCCCAGGGCAACGCCCTGGGATCTGGAAAACGTAATGAGCCGTGCCCTGAAAGGGCTGAACAAGGTGTTCAATTCCAGCGGCACCGCT
>JBIOJM010000308.1:0-12395 GCA_044450785.1 Isosphaerales bacterium | reverse complement strand
TTATGGATCGCCAGTACGCGCGTGGAGAAGTTCAACGACTGGGCGGTCTCAGGCCGTTGCAAGCATCAGGGGATGAGTTGGTCGCCCAAGGGAGTGTTGGCCCTGGCCGCGATGGAAGCTGCGCGGCGCAATGGGGAACTGAACCATTGGCGTCAGCGTCGCGAACTCCCTGAGCGGGCGTTGCCAGAGCCGGTGCGGAAAGTTGCTTGAGCGCGTTACTGCTGGCGCACCAACTGGCGAGCGCCAGGGGAAATTCCGCGGAGAAGCCCATTGACCCCCGAATCGTCTCGTTTACAATGTGGACTGACTGGTCAGTCCGCTTCAAACGAGGGGGGCTCATGAGCGATCTAACCGCGAAAAAACCGAGGAGGTCAACCGACGCGGCGATGCTGGCGCGGCGGGAGGAGATCCTGGAGACGGCAACGGAGTTGTTTGCCGACCATGGTTTCTCCGACGCGGTGACGCAGGTGCTGGCGGAGCGGCTCCAGGTGGGGAAGGGGACGATCTACCGTCATTTTCCCAGCAAGCGCGACTTGTTCCTGGCGGCCGCCGATCGGGTGATGCGGAAGCTTCAGGAGCAGGTCAACGCCAACATCGCCGGGCTTGATGACGGCCTGGAACGGATCGAGCGCGCGACCGCCACGTTTCTGTCATTCTTCGCCGAGCACCCGTCGTTCGTCGAGCTCTTGATCCAGGAGCGCGCCTACTTCAAGGATCGCAAGCGGCCAACCTATTTCGAGCACCGTGAAATCAACATCGAACGCTGGCGCCAGTTCTACCGCGACTTGATCGCCCAAGGTCGAGTTCGCGACATGCCCGTCGAGCAGATCACCAATGTGGTCAGCAACGTTCTCTACGGCATCATGGTCACCAACTTCTTCAACGGCCAGACCACGCCGTCGGATATCCAGGCCAGGGAGATCCTCGACGTCGTTTTCAACGGCATCTTGACCGAATCGGAACGGAAGCACCGTGGAGTGGCGGGCCGCCAGCGGCACAACAACGGTCCTGCCGAACGCGACGCAGCCACGGTCGCTCAATAAATGATGCTCTCCTGGAGGCGAACGATCATGAATCGTCGGTGGAGTTTGTTGCTGCTCATGCTTTTCGTACCGGTCGCGGGCTGCCAGGGCTCGAACGCTGCAACGGGCAAGCCGCGGTCCGCTCCCAAGGTCGAATATCAATTGCCGATTCCCGGGCGCGTGACCGACTATGCAGAATTCCAGGGCATGACCCAGGCCATCATTGACGTCCAGGTGCGCGCCCGGGTCTCGGGTTACATGACCAAGGTCTATTTCAAGGACGGTTCGCTCGTCCAGGAAGGAGACAAGCTCTTCCAGATCGATCCTCAACAGTACAAGGCCGAGTGGGATCGGGCCGTGGGCAACGTGAAGCAGATCGAGGCCCACAAGTGGCGGCTCGAGCGCGAGTACCGCCGTGCCCAAAACCTGCTGGCGATGGCGAAGATCAGCCAGGAAGAGCACGACCGCTACGAAGGTGACTACATGGAGACCGACGCCAACTTGAAGCTCGCGATCGCCAACCGCGACCTGGCCCACCTCAACTATGAGTGGACCGAGGTTCGCGCCCCCACCTCCGGACTGCTCAGCCGGCGCCTGGTCGACCCCGGTAACTTGATCAAGGCCGACGATACGATTCTGACCTCGATCGTCAGCCAGGACCCGATGTACGTCGCTTTCGCCGTTGACGAGCAGAATTCGCTTCAGCACGTTCGGCGCATGCTCATCCAGGGCAAGATCAAAGCCAAGTCCGAGAAGGAAGTGCCGGTGATGTTCGGTCTGTCGGATGAGCCCGGGTTCCCCCACGCCGGCATCGTCGACTTCACCGACAACCGGGTCGACGTCAAGACCGGTACGCTTTTCTTCCGGGCGACCGTTCGGAATGAGAAGCGGATCTTGACGCCCGGTCTGTTCGTTCGGGTCCAGTTGCCCAAAGGCGACCCCCATTCGACGATCTTCATTCCCGAAGACGCCAAGGTCGCCGACCAGAACCACAATTTCGTTTACGTGCTCGACGACAACAAAGACACGCCGAAACGAGGCGAGCCTGAAGCCAAATTCGTGGTAAAGACGAGGGAAGTCACGCTCGGCCCGCTTCGCGATAAGAGTTTCCGGGCGATCGAGAGCGGGCTCAAGCCCGACGACAAGGTCGTGGTCAGCGGTTTTCATCGGATCAAGACCGGCGGCAAGGTGAATGGCACGCTCAAAGCACCCTCCCAGGCCCCTCCCAAAGACATCAGTTTCCAGGCCGCGCCCGCTGACCGTACCGTGCCGGGCAGAAGCTCGAGCGCACAAGGTTCGCGTGATGGATCTGGTGGCTAACGGATCGCTGATCGCCGCGTAACCTGATCGTGAGACTCGGCCGTGTTTTCGCGCTTCTTCATCGATCGTCCCATCTTCGCCGCGGTGCTGTCCATCGTGATCACGCTGGCCGGCTTGCTGTCGCTCTGGGCGTTGCCGATCGCGCAGTATCCCCAGATCTCGCCCCCTAATGTCTCCGTGGAATGTGCCTATCCGGGGGCGAGCGCCCAGGTCGTCGCCGAGACGGTGGCCGCGCCGATCGAGCAGCAGGTCAACGGCGTCGAGAACATGATGTACATGTCGTCGCAGTGCACCAACGACGGCTCGTATACCCTGACGATCACCTTCAAGCTGGGCGTCAATCTGAACCTGGCCCAGGTCATGGTCCAGAACCGGGTCGCGCTCGCGCTCCCCGTGATGCCCGACGTGATCAAGCAGACGGGTGTGACGACCAAGAAGAAAGCGCCGGATATCCTGATGGCGGTCGGGATCTTCTCGCCCGACAACCGGTTCGACCAGCTCTACCTGAGCAACTACGCGATGATCCACCTCCAGCCCGAGCTGGCGCGGCTGCAGGGCGTGAGCGACGTGACGTTGTTCGGCCAGCGCGACTACAGCATGCGGATCTGGGTCGACCCCGACCGGATGGCGATCCGGAACGTCACGGCGGGAGACGTGGTCAAGGCGATCCGCGAGCAGAACCTGCAAGTCGCGACCGGCCAGGTTGGCCAGCAGTCGATGAATTCGGGCCAGCGGACCCAGGTCGTCACCAAGACGCTGGGGAGGCTGATCGATACCAAGCAGTTCGAGAACATCATCGTCAAGACCACGCCCGAGGGCCCGTACCTCCGGATCGCGGACATCGGCCGGGTTGAGCTCGGGGCCAAGAACGCGGACGTCGACAGCGAAGTCGACGGCAAACCCAGCGGCAACCTGGGGGTCTTCCAGCTCCCCGACGCCAATGCCCTGGAGTGCGCCGATCGGGTCATGGCCAAGATGGATGAGCTCAAGAAGGACTTCCCCGAAGGCCTGGACTACGTCGTCCGCTACAACACCACGCCGTTTATTCGCGAATCGATCGAGGAGGTGTTCAAGACGCTGCGCGACGCGGTGATCCTGGTCGCGCTGGTCGTCCTCTTGTTCCTGCAGAACTGGCGGTCGGCGGTGATCCCCTTGATCGCGGTTCCGGTGGCGATCATCGGCACCTTCGCCGTCATGGAGGTGATGGGCTTCAGCTTGAACAACTTGACGTTGTTCGGCCTGGTCTTGGCGATCGGCATCGTGGTCGACGACGCGATCGTGGTGGTCGAGGCGGTCGAGCATCATATCGAGGAGGGGATGCAGCCCCGCGCGGCGACCATCAAGGCGATGGAAGAGGTCTCGGCCCCGGTGATCGCGGTGGGCCTGGTCCTCTCCGCCGTATTCGTCCCGTGCGCGTTCATTACCGGGATCACCGGCCAGTTTTTCCGCCAATTTGCTCTGACGATCGCCTCGTCGACGATCATCTCGACGTTCAACTCGCTGACCTTGAGCCCCGCGCTGGCCGCGATCTTGCTCAAGCCCAAGCGCAAGGGAGCCTACCGGGCGATGCCGGCTCTGGCATTCGCGGCCCTGGGCGGCTATCTGGGCTATCAGAGGTGCGGAACGCAGCTCATGATCTGGGTCGCGGCCCAATCTCCGGAATGGCTTCGCCCATTGATCGACGAGATCGCGGGTCGCCTGCCGCCGGCGACTCCCGTGCTCCTGGCTTTGGCTCCCTGGCTCGAGCTGGCCGCCGGCGGCTTGCTGGGCTGGGCGGCGAGCAAGCCGCTCAACTGGCTCTTGAGCCGTTTCTTCTCGGTGTTCAACCGCGGGTTCGACTTGGCGGGCAAGGGTTATATCCGGATCGTCGGCGGGATGCTGCGCGTCACCGTCTTGGTCCTATTCGTCTACGGTGGGATGCTGGGTCTCACGTACTTCGGCTATCAGGGCTTCCCCAAAGGCATCTTATCCGCTGAATTCGTCGCGGAGCTCCAGAAGGAAAAGGCAGACATCGATAAGCTCGATACGGAAAAGGCATTGGATCGGAACGACCGCCATCAGGGCGACGGTATTTCGTCCAGGATCGGTCGGTGGTTGAAGGACACCAGGCGGAATGTGGTCCTGTTTCCGGGCCTTCCCAAGGGCTTCATTCCGTCTCAGGACATGGGATACATGATGATCAACGTGCAGTTGCCCGACTCGGCCTCATCCGAGCGCACGCTGCGCTTGATGCAGAAGATGCAGCGGATCACGCTGGCCACCAAGGGCGTCAACCACACCGTGCTTATGTCCGGCCAATCGATGCTCTTGAGCGCGTTCGGGTCCAATTTCGGCTCGATGTTCGTGATGCTCAAACCGTTCAAGGAGCGCCCTCAACCGGCAACGGAACGGTTCTTCTCCTGGCTGGCCAATCCCGACCTCGAGGCGAGCCTGCGCAAGACGTTTCACATCAAGAAGGTCGAGGCGCTGAACAGCGACGCGATTGCCGACGAGCTCCGCAGACAGTTCGAGGAGCAGATTCCGGACGCCTTGATCACGGTGTTGCCGCCGCCGCCGGTGCGCGGCGTGGGGCGAGCCGGCGGGTTCAAGATCATGATCGAGGACCACAGCTCGGCTGCCGGCTCGCTCAAGGGGCTGCAGACGCTCCAGACCGTGACGGACGGGCTGAACGATTTCGAGTTTTACGACACCGATCCCGAGAACGAGCTCAAGAAGAAGCAGCGGCCCGAGTTCTCCCAGATGTCGTCGGTTTTCCGCGCCAACGTCCCCCAGGTCTTCGTCAAGTTGGACCGCAATGCCGCCATGATGAAGGACGTCGAAATCCACGACATCTTCGAAACCTTGCAGGTGTACCTGGGCTCGCTCTATGTCAACGACTTCAATCTCTTCGGCCGGACCTGGCAGGTGATCGTGCAGAGCGACATGCGGTTTCGCGACCAGGTCGAGGACATCCAGCAGCTCAAGATCCGCAACGTTTCAGGCCAGATGGTGCCGCTGGGGTCGCTGGCGCAGATTGAGATGACCCCTGGGCCGTTCGTCTTGACCCGGTACAACACGCGCACGGCGGCGTTCATCAACGGCGCCGCCTCGCCCGGAACCAGCTCGCGTCAGGCGCTCGATCTGGTGGACCAACTGGCCCAGGAGTATCTGCCGCCGTCGATGGCTACCGAATGGACCGAGATGGCCTACATCGAGCTGTTGGCGGGCAACACGGCGATGATCGTCTTCGGCTTCGCGGTCGTGATGGTCTTCCTGGTGCTGGCAGCGCAATACGAGAGCTGGTCGCTCCCCCTGGCCGTGATCCTGGTCGTGCCGATGTGCCTCTTGAGCGCGATCGCCGGCGTGTGGATCACCAAGATGGACATCAACATTTTCACCCAGATCGGTTTCGTCGTGCTGGTCGGCCTGGCAAGCAAGAACGCGATCCTGATCGTGGAATTCGCCAAGGTGCATCGCCACAAGGGCCTGCCGATCCGTGAGGCGACCCTCGAGGCCTGCCGGCTGCGCTTGCGGCCGATCGTGATGACCTCGGTCGCGTTCATTCTCGGCGTCGTGCCGCTCTTGCTCGCCAGCGGCGCGGGCGCCGAGATGCGCCGGACGCTCGGGACGGCCGTCTTTGCCGGCATGCTGGGGGTCACCGCGTTCGGCATCTTCCTCACGCCGGTGTTCTTTTTCGTCGTCGATTGGCTCTCCGAGACCCATCTCTTCGCCACGGGGCCGCTGCGCCGCGTGAGCGACCTGCTCCTGGGTATTCTCAGCTTGAGCGCTCTGCGGAGACGACCGGGCGAAGAGCCGCGAACTTCAATCGGGACCGCCGAGCCGGTCGATCATAAGTGAGGCCGCCGTGTCAGAACGATTCTACGTCGACGCCACGATCCCGGGTTCACCCGCCTTCCTGGCGAGCATTAAAGGTGCCGGGTTTTCCCGCTTCTTCATCGACCGCCCGATCTTCGCCTCGGTGCTCTCGATCATCATCACGCTGGCCGGCGGCCTCGCCGTCTCGACGCTGCCGATCGCGCAATACCCTGAGATCACACCGCCCACCGTCGAGGTGTCCGCGTACTACCCCGGCGCCAACGCCCAGGTCGTCGCCGATACCGTGGCCGCGCCGATCGAGCAGCAGGTCAACGGCGTCGAGAACATGCTCTACATGTCGTCGCAGTGCACCAACGACGGCAACTACACCCTGACGGTCACCTTCCGGCTGGGCGTCGACCTCAACATGGCCCAGGTCCTGGTCCAGAACCGCGAGTCGCTCGCCGAGCCGATCTTGCCCGACCTGGTCAAGCGCCGCGGCGTGGCTGTCAAGAAAAAGTCGCCCAGCATCCTGATGATGATCAACCTGTTCTCACCGGACGACACACAAAATAACCTTTATATGAGCAACTACGCGACGATTCAGCTTCGCGACGAGCTATCGCGGCTGGAGGGCGTCGGCGACATCACTTACATCGGCCAGCGCGACTACAGCATGCGGATCTGGATCGATCCCCAGAAGATGGCCTTCCGCAACCTGACCGCGGCCGACGTGGTGAGCGCAATCAATCAGCAGAACGCCCAGGTCGCCGCCGGCCGGCTCGGCCAGCCGCCGGTTGCCACCGGCCAGGTCTTCCAGTACACCATCAACACCATGGGCCGGCTGGTCGACGAAAAACAGTTCGCCGACATGATCTTGAAGACCGACGAGACCGAGAGCGTCGTCCGGCTCAAGGACGTGGCCACCGTCGAGCTCGGCGCGCGCGAGTACGACCAGATGTGCACGCTGGACGGGCACCCGTCGGTCGCGCTTTCGGTGTATCAGCGTCCCGGATCCAACGCACTCGACACCGCCAGGCGCGTCAAGGAAAAGATGGAGGAGCTCAAGGGCCGCTTCCCACCGGGGATTGACTACGCCATCGTCTACGACACCACGCCCTTTATCAATGAGTCGGTCAAAGAGGTCTTCAACACGCTGCGTGACGCCGTCATCCTGGTCGCCTTCGTGGTGCTCCTGTTCCTCCAGAACTGGCGGTCGGCCCTGATTCCCTTGGTGGCCGTCCCCGTGGCCATCGTCGGCACCTTCGCCGTCATGGCGATGATCGGCTTCTCCTTGAACAACCTGACGCTCTTCGGATTGGTCCTGGCGATCGGCATCGTGGTGGACGACGCCATCGTGGTCGTCGAGGCCGTCGAACACCACATCGAGCACGGGCTGGCGCCGCGCGAGGCCACGATCATGGCCATGAGCCAGGTGTCCTCGCCCGTCATCGCCGTCGGCCTGGTGCTGACCGCCGTGTTCATCCCGTGCGCATTCATCACGGGGATCTCCGGTCAGTTCTATCGCCAGTTTGCCTTGACGATCGCGACGTCGACGGTGATCTCGGCGTTCAACTCACTGACCCTGAGCCCGGCGCTCTCGGCCTTGCTCTTGAAGCCGAGACAGAAGGGCGTCTACCAGGCGTTGCCCGTTCTTGCCTTCGTGGCGTTGGGGGCCTGGGCCGGTTATGAGTACCTCGGGCCCCCACTGGCCGCCGTCACCGCGGGCCGGCTCCCGGCCGGGCTCCGCGGCGAAGTGTACGCGTACACCGGACCGGCGCTCGGGCTATTGCTCGGGGCCTTGGCCGGCTGGATCGGCAGCTCCACCTTGAACCGGATCTTGGGCTGGTGCTTCTACATCTTCAACAAGGGCTTCGACGGTGCGGCCGGGATTTATACTCGCGCCGTCGGCGGCCTCTTGCGAGTGAGCGCTCTCGTGCTGCTGCTCTACGCGGGGCTGCTGGGGCTCACCTACTGGGGGTTCACCCACACGCCCACGGGCTTCATCCCGTCGCAAGACAAGGGTTACTTGCTGGTCAACGTGCAGTTGCCCGACTCGTCCTCACTGGAGCGGACCCAGAAGACCATGCAGCAGATCGAGCAAATCGCCGGCAAGCTGCCGGGCGTCTCGCACACGGTCGCCATCGCCGGGACGTCGATCCTCATGAACGCCAACGCCCCCAATTTCGGCGCCATGTACGTGATGCTCGACGAATTCCACCATCGGGCCGACCATGGGCTCACGGGCCCGGTCATCTCCGCGCGGCTGCAATCGGAGCTGGAGGACAAGATCGGCGAGGGCTCGATCAATGTATTCGAGGCCCCGCCCGTCGACGGCCTGGGGACCGCCGGCGGGTTCAAGATCGTGATTCAAGACCGGGGCGATTCCGGGCTGCCAGAGATTCAGAGGGTCGCAAACAACATCATCGTCGGCAGCGAAGTCGACGACGAGGGTGGAAACGACGGCGGCGATTCTGTTGGTCAAATAACCGGCGGCGCCCGCGACCTTGAGTCGCGGCGAAAGTCGCCGCCGCCGGACGTTCAGGGTCTCTTCACCAGCTTCCGTGCCAATACCCCCTGGCTCGACTTGAAAATCGACCGCACGAAAGCCAAGCTCCTGGGCGTTTCGATCGCCGAGCTGTTCAACACCCTGCAAGTCTATCTCGGCTCGCTCTACGTGAACGACTTCAATCTGTACGGCCGCACCTGGCAGGTGAACGTGCAAGGTCAGTCCAACTTCCGCAAGCAGATCGACGACCTACGGCAGTTGAAGGTCCGCAGTGAGAACGGAGAAATGGTACCACTGGGCAGCCTGACGGAAGTCAACGACGTGTCCGGGCCGGTCTTGATCATGCGTTACAACATGTACCCTTCGGCCGCGGTCAACGGCTCACCCGCGCCTGGGGTCAGCTCGGGGCAGGCCATTGAGAAGATGCAGAACTGGGCCCAGGATAACTTGCCGCCGGCGATGCGTTACCAGTGGACCGAGCTGGCGTACTTACAGCTCCAGACCGGCTCGACCGCCATGCTCGCGTTCGTGCTGGCGGTGGTCTTGGTCTTCCTGGTCCTGGCGGCGCAGTACGAGAGCTGGACGCTCCCATTGGCGGTCATCCTGGTCGTGCCGATGTGCTTGCTCTGCTCGAATGTCGGGGTCGTCCTGGCCCACCTGGACATCAACATCTTCACCCAGGTGGGATTCATCGTGCTGGTCGGCCTGGCGTGCAAGAACGCCATTCTGATCGTTGAGTTCGCCAAGGCCCGCCACGAGGACGGCGTCCCCCTCGCGGATGCCACCCTTCAAGCCTGCCAGCTCCGGTTGCGACCGATCATGATGACCTCACTGGCCTTCATCCTGGGCGTCGTTCCGCTCATGGTCTCGGTCGGTGCCGGAGCCGAGATGCGGCAAACCCTGGGCACGGCCGTTTTCAGCGGCATGCTCGGTGTCACCCTGTTCGGGATCTTCTTGACTCCTGTCTTCTACTATGTCATCCAGTGGTTCAGCGACAAGCGCGCCCCCGCGCGACCGGCCAAGAGCGCCCGCGAAGGGCCCGACGGCGAAAACGGCGCCGGCGAGCCGGGCGGAGAATCGGACGCACCGATCGACGGCGAGCCTGTCAAGACCTCCGGAAATGGCCTGATCCAGTCATCCCCCACGCATGTCGTGCATTGAAGCTGACGGTTTGCTTGATGGTGGAACGCCTTGCGGCGGACAGAACCCGCCGCCGCGGCTGCACGTGATCTTGGTCGAGCCGGAGATCGCGTCCAACACCGGCTCGATCGGCCGGACGTGCGTGGCCGCTGGCGCCACGCTCTGGCTGGTTCGCCCGATCGGCTTTCATCTCGACGACCGCCATCTGCGCCGCGCGGGCCTGGATTACTGGGAACACCTGGATTGGCGGGTCGTCGACCGCTTGAGCGACGTGGTCGCGGCCCTCGGCCGCGACCGGCTCTGGTCGTTCAGCACCAGGACCGCCCGCGTCTACACCGACGTTGCTTACCGGCCGGGTGACGCCCTGGTCTTCGGCCCCGAGACCCGTGGACTTCCCCCTCACTGGTTGATCGAGAGCGCGGACCGCGCGCTCAGGATCCCGATCCGCCCCGAGGCACGCAGCTTGAACCTGGCCAATGCCGTGGCGATCGCCGTCTTCGAAGCGGTCCGGCAGATCGGCGGGCCGGGCCCGACCCACGTTGCGGCGCGCCCCTCCGGCATTCCGGGTCCGGATCGGCCCGAGCATTGAGCGAATACCGGGCGCCCGGCGGTCCGTCGTTTGTGGTGTCTGCGGAGGGAGCCACGCGCGACGAGGCGCTCGTTGCTCCAGCGCGGTCATCCCGACGTTACGACGTGCTGCTTCCGTTGCGCTCCAATGACGGTACAACCGGTACCCGATGACGTCGTGGCCGAGCTCTTGCTCGAGTTGGAGCGGCATTTGGGGGTGACCGCGAATGTCTTGACGGCGACATGCGGAACGATCGCGGGTAGAATCAAATGGGTGCAATCGGTTTCGCTACAAAGGGGCGATTTCCCTAACTCACAGCCAGTGAGGGTGAATCGGATGGTTCTCTCGGGAGCAAGCTCGGCGTGAAGGCCCGTTGGTGGCCATTATTGGCCAGCTCTTGGCAGAAAAAGAACTGGAGCATACCCTCGCCGTATTCCTGTGCGCCACACAGAAACGGCTCGGAGTATGCTCCATGGATGGTCAACCTAACACCGGGACGGAATCCTGTCCACCCACTGAAGAATCGGTGGTCGCGGAAGCACGGCAGGTGTTCGAGGAACTGGTCTGCTTCTGCCAGGGAGAGGAACTGACGTTTTGGGAATTCGAGAAGCGTTTATTGGTACTCTTGTTCGGCTTGGGCCGTGTGTTAACGCGGCTGATGTTGGTGAACCGTTACCTGCGGTTGAACCTGAAGCCGTATCATGCCATCAAGGGCTATCGGTTGGGCAATGGCTATGCCAAGCGGAAATTGAAGACGGTCTTCGGGGAGATCGTCTACGGTCGAGCGCATTTCATCCAGGTGGGAGGCGGGACCGGGTTTCATCCCTTGGATGTGGCATTGGGGCTGACCCGGGACGGATTTTCACCATGGGTAATGCAGTTTGTGACGCGGTTGGCCACGCGGATGAGTTATGCGACCAGTCGCATGATTTGTAAGGCGGTGCTGGGATGGTCGCCCTCGACCGAGGCGATTGAACACTTGGTGCTGGGTTTGGGGCGACAGGCAGCGCCGTTCATGCAACAGATGGCCGCGCCGCCGGACGACGGCGAGGTGTTGGTGATCGAGGTGGACGGTAAGTGCCCTCCCACAGCGACCGAACAGGAACTGAGCAAGCGGCGGGGAAAACGTGAGCATCCAAAGGGTTGCTCGTGCGGATGCCAGCGGCATCGAGGCAAGGCGAAGAGGAAGAGGCGAGGCAAGAAGAAACGCCGGAAAAAAGGGGACAAGAGCAAGAACGGCAAGGAAGTGATGGTGGTGGTGATGTACACGCTACGGCGTGGTCCTGACGGCAAGCTGCACGGGCCGATCAACAAGAAGACTTGGGCGACGTTTGGAGGGCGAAAGGCGGCGGTGTTGTGGGCGCGGGAGGAGGCAACCAAGCGTGGCTTTGTCCCAGACACGACCAAGACGGTACAGATTGTGGTGGATGGTGCCAAGGGGTTGAAGGAGAAACTGGAGCCCTTATTTCCCAAGGCGATCATCACACTGGACGTGTGCCACGTGGTGGAGAAGTTGTGGGAGCTGGGCCATCGCTTTCACAAGGAAGGGAGCGAGGAGTTGAACGCTTGGGTCGAGGACTTGAAGGAGTTAGTCTACCAAGGGCGTGCCGCGAAGTTGGTGGAACGGTTGAAGACGTTGCTGAAGCAGGTGCCGATGAGTGGCCCGGGAAACAAGGGACGGCGACAGGCCCTGAAAAAACTGATCGGTTACCTGGAGCCGCGGTTGGAGATGATGCGCTATCGTGAATGGATAGAGCAGGACTTGGTCATTGCCAGTGGTCAAGTGGAAGGAGCGGTGCGGCACGTGGTCGGCGAACGGATGGATTGTGCCGGAATGCGTTGGATTCCCGACCGTGCCGAAGCGTTGCTGCACCTGCGCTGCATCGAACTGAACGGCGACTGGGAGGAGTTCATCACCTGGGCCTACCAGCGATATCAGGAACAACTCCATGACCGTCAAGCGGTTCAGATCCGGACGGACCAACCGATGGAATTACCTCGGGCAGCGTGAAAATGCCAGTAGCCAAACGAACTGCACCCA
>JBIOJM010000307.1:0-12423 GCA_044450785.1 Isosphaerales bacterium | reverse complement strand
TCACAAGGGGGGGAAAGGGTTCGGTCGCTCGCCCCGGCGTTCGATCGCGCGCAACAAAAACACGCGTCTCGAAACCGTCGCTCCAGTACGAGACACCCGACCGAAGGTCTCCCCTTTTCCCGAGGCCGCCCATGGAACGATACCGAATCGCTGATGACGTCGGAGTCTATTTCGTGACCGTGTCCGTCGTGAACTGGCTCCCCTAGAAAGTTCACCGGCAGACGGTTGATCGAGTACTGTGCAAACCCAATGCCCCGCTGCTTCGATGAGGTGTTCGTCGCGTCGTTCGGTGGCGATCGAGAGCGACGGTTCTGGCAGGCGACGCTGCCCCCTGAGACGATCGAGACCGAGGCATTCTATCTCCAAAAGCTCGATTACCTGCACGACAATCCCCGTCGCAAGGGACTGGTCACGCGTGCGGAGCACTGGCGGTTTTCATCGGCTTCGTACTGGCTGTCCGAGGGGAAGGTGGAGAACGACGTGATCTTGAGCCAGGTCGAATGGTAAGATCCGGGATGTGAAGACCTTCGGTCAGGCACACCGAACCCGAGCGTGGAGACCTTCGGTCGGGCACCGCGGCGGGGTCATGATGAGACCCGCGCCGAACAGCAGCGTGGAGACCTTCGGTCGGGCACCGCGGCGGGGTCATGAGACCCGCGCCGAACAGCGCTTCCGCCGCCGGATGCGCTGGATGCAGCGGGCGTTCGCCGCTGGCCGGATCGGGTTCGACGCCATCCGCCCCCGGATCATGAGCTGGCTGGGTCACGCCAGGCATGCCGACACCTATCGCCTGCGAACCCATCTGTTTCGTAGAATGACCTTCCAGCGGGCGACGACCAAACCCTCGTCTGCTCCGGGGTGGGACGTTCAACAATCAACCGTCGAACGTCCGCGCGGCGAACCGTAACAGGAACGCCCCGTCGAACCGTAACACGAACAACGGTTTCCGCCCGGCCAGCACTTGACGGCGGGATCAGCGTCCCGCCTCGCCTGAATCCGAGGGCCCTTATCATCCCTCGGATCGTGCCGGTGCCAAGTCCAGGTCGTCGTCCCGTGTCGGGGACATCGGTTGCCCGGCCGAATGAAGCCCAAGCCCGGCGGGTCCAGTAGGTCGCAAGACCCGAACGCCCCGCCGGGCCCATCTCTTCCCTCCTGATGCCTGCTGACCACTGACCCCTACGCACGCCGGGTTTTCTGTGCAATCGAAGACCTTCGCGACGGGGCTATCGTGGGGCGAGCCCAGCCCTGGGGTGATGAAAAGTTGGTCTGGCGGAGGTGCCGCGTTCATCGCGGTTTCGTGGCGCGCTTTCCCCGGCCAGCCCCCTTTCTTTTCCCCCCCTTGCGGAGGGGGGGTCAGGGGGGGTGCTCCCGGCAAAATCAATTACAGGGTGTTCAAAGGGGCTTCTTCCACCCACCTCAGCCCAGCCCAGCCCCCCCGGCGAACTCTCGCCCTGATCCTCGATTTCCTGGAATCAACCCTTGTGAGTCGCGGCCATCTTCGTCGGGCTCTTGTGCGACTGCTTGGCGAGGTAACCCTTGACCTCGGCGCGGGTCAGAACGCCGTCGTGATTGACGTCGATCTGGTCGAACGCCGTGTCCACTTTGGACGGGCTTAGCTTATCCGCGGCCGCGACCGGTTTGATGGCTGTGACCTGCTTGACGGCGGGCTTGACGGCCGCTGTCTTGGCCGGTTTCACGGTGGCCGGCTTGACGGCCGCTGGCTTGCCCGGCTTCAGGGTGGCCGGCTTGACCGCGGTCTTCACCGGGGTCGCGACGACCGGAGTCGGGGTCGCATTCGTCTTCCGGAGCGCGGCGACTTTCGCGAGGTCGCACGCAGTGATGTAGCCGTCCTTGTCCTGGTCGAGGAAGACGAACCGGGCCTCGACGGCCTTGAAGTATTCGCCCATGCCGACCTTCCCATCCTTGTTTGTGTCCATCGCCAGGATCCTGTTGAGCCCGGTGACGTTCGCGGCCGGCGTCACCGACTGGACGGCGGACATCGTCTTCACCGGCTTGACGACATACGTTTTCGTCACCACGGCGACCGGCTTGGCCGGGGTGGACGTCGTCTTCACCGGCTTGACGACATACGCTTTCGTCACCACGGCGACCGGCTTGGCCGGGGTGGGGACTGGCTTGGCCGTCGCGACCTGCATGGCGGCGGCGCGCTCCCGGATCATCCTGGCGTACTCGACCGGACCGATCTTGCCATTCTTGTCGCGGTCGTACTTGGCGAACGCGGCCTTGGGACCTTTGAATTCGGTCGCGCTGATCATGCCGTCGTGGTTCGCGTCGAGGGTCCTGAATCGGGTCGCGATCACGAAGCGGCCCACGGATGCCTGGAATGCGTTCTTGGCCTCTTCCGGAGTGATCGCGCCGTCGTGGTTCACGTCGATCCGGGCGAAGGCGCGGGTCGGGCCCTTGTACTCGGCCAGGCTGACCTTGCCGTCCTTGTTTTCATCCATGTTCTTGAACGCTTGGACCCGCTGGGCGATCGCCATTCCGCCGACGATCGTCAGGTAGGCGCGAGTGGCCTCGGGTCGAGTGATGTAGCCGTCGTGATCCGTGTCGACCCAGGCGAACGCCTTCTTCGAGCCTTTGAACTCGGTGGGGCCGATCTTACCATCCTTGTTGACGTCCATCGCGGTGAACCGATCGACCTTCGTCACGGCCGGGGCCGAAGTGCCGATCTTGGCGACTGACTTCTCACACGTGGCCTTGTTGACTGCGGGGGTGGTGGGCGTGAGTTTGGCAGGGGACGGAGTTTGCTGAGCGCGGGCCATTCCGCCGGCGAACAAGAACGCCAGACCCAAGCCGATCGCGCACGCGGAGCGCATGGTTCTCCTCCTTCGAAGAAACCCGGAAGAGCGGAATCATCTTTGTCGTCTCGACACACTCGGGGCGATCTCCGCTCTATTATATATAAAGCGTCGAAACCGACCGAAGTTTCGGATCATTCTGAAAATTGAGAAAAAATCAGGCAGGACATGCACACTCACGTGCGGCCTCGTCTCACTCCGTGCACAGAAACTGGGTCAGAGCGGAATGGCACACGTGTTTTCCATTAGGTATTCGCCGACAATCGTTTGCGCGCCTCCTTTTGGTCGCTCTCAGATCATGTCGGTCCGATCAGTCGGATCGGGTCGCGCTCGATTCGACTGGGCCAGACGGTCAGGTTCGGAAAGGCCATGGCGATCATCCCGGCCAGCTCCTCGACGCCCGATCGCTCGGAGGCGTAATGGCCGGCCGTGAGCAGGCCGATGCCCAGGGCCTCGGCCTCGATCGCGCGATGGAACCGCGCCTCACCGGTCACGAGGACGTCGGCCCCGACCTGGGCGGCATCCTTGAGGAAATCGTCGCCCGCGCCGCAAGCGATCGCCACCCGCTCGACCCCGCGATCCGGTCGCCCCACCATCCCCACGCTCACGCGCCCGAGTGCGCGGCCGACTGACAGGGCGAATTCGGCCAGACCGCGGGGTTCAACCAGCCGGCCCACGCGCCCGCCTCCCCCGCAGGGGCTGGCATCGGGTTTGTTATCGCGGAGCGCATAGACGTCGATCGCCGGCTCTTCGTACGAGTGGTGCGCGCGGATCGCGGCCAGCACGTCTCCGAGCTTCCCCGGCGGGCAGACGACCTCCAGCCTCAGCTCGCGGACCGTCTCGCGGCGTCCGCGCTCGCCCACCGACGGATTGGCGGCCTCGGTCCCGAAGAAGGTCCCCTCACCGGGAATCGCAAACGAGCATTCCTCGTACGCGCCGATGCGCCCCGCGCCGGCCCGGAATGCGGCCGATGACACCACTTCGCGATCGGACTCGGGCGTGAAGACGACGACCTTGAACGACCAGGGGGCTGTCGCCGGGTCGCGTGTGCTGTCGGCCCATGGCCGGAGCGGTGAAACGTCCACCAGGCCGAGACGCCGGCAGAGGATGTCGTTGATCCCATTGTGCGTGTTGTCGAACGCCGTGTGTGGGCTGGCGATGGCGATCCCGGCCCGCGCCAGTTTCCAGAGATGTCCGGTCTCCGGGAGGTCGGCGCGGATCCGTTTCACCCCGCGGAACAGCACGGGATGGTGGCTGACGATGAGGGCGGCCTGCTCCTCGATCGCCTCGGCGGCCGTCGCCGGTGTGACGGTCAGGCAGGTCATCACCCCTTGCACCAGCCCGGCAGGATCACCCCAGAGCAGGCCCACGTTGTCCCAGGGCTCGGCCAGCCGCGCGGGCGCCAATTGCTCGAGCCAGCCGGTCACATCGGCGACGGTCGTCATGGCGTCGTCCCTCCCGATTGGAGCCAGGGCAGGATGTCGTTCCAGAGGTGCCGTGTCACGGGCCCGGGGGCCGGCAGTTCGGCGTTCATGAGCCGGGCGATCGGTAGCATACCGCGGACCGAGCTGGTCAGGAACGCCTCGCCGGCGGTGTCGATTCGCTCGAGCGGCAAAGGCCCTTCCTCGACCTCCAGGCCGAGCCGCGCCGCCCGGTCCAGGACGACCCGGCGCATCACACCGGGCAGGAGCGCGCCGCCCACGCCCGGCGTGCATAAGCGCCGGCCCTCGACGAGGAAGACGTTGGAACGGGTTCCCTCCAGGATGATCCGCTCGGGAGAGACGCACAGCACCTCATCCGATCCAGCCGCGACCGCCTGCGCATGAGCGATCCGCTTGCGCCAGTAGTTGAGCGTTTTGTACCGGGCCAGGGGATCATCTGCGGCCACCTCGATGAACTGAGTGATGACGGCGCCCGGCTGATGGAACGGGGGCGGCAGGGCCCCCGCGGTCATCCACAGGACCGAGCCCGAGGCCGGTGTGGTCGCCAGTCCGCCCGATAAGGTGAGTCGGAGCCGGACGTCCTGGTCGGAGCCCAGGTGGGCGCGGTTCGCCTCGATCAGGTCGAGGACGGCTCTGGCGTCCGGCAACTGGCCGGATTCGAGCGGCAGGCCGAGCTCACCGGCCGAACGCTGCAATCGTTCGACGTGCCGCGACAACAGCGTGGGATGCCGGTTCCAGGTACGGAATGTCTCGAAGAGTCCCAACCCATGCTCAAAGGTTCGATCGAGCACGCTGACCTGCAAGGCCTGATCGGGAACGATTTTTCCGTGCACCCAGATCATGAATCACCGCGGTGACTTCGAGATTGCCTTTCAAGGACCGGTCCGGGTCCGACATCGGCTTCCATCTTGAGCATAGCCGCACGCTCGGCGAGATTCAGTGGATCAGTCCGGCGATCCGTCCAGTTCGAGCGAGGAGCCCCGCGCTGATATGGCACGAAGGATCGCCGGATGAGCATGATGGGTACGGCGGGCCCTCGATTCCTCGACCTTTCGGCCGTGTATGATCGCACCCGAGTGAGCGGTCGAGTCGAAATCCTTGTTCGCCTTCGGCACGGCCGCGGTGGAATGCCCATCTCATCATCGATTCGGAGACCGTCATCATGCGCGTTGCCCTTACCTTCGTCCTCCTCTCCACGGTCGCCATTGCTCGGGCACCGGCCGCCGAGGATCGCCACGTCACCGAGAAGTACTTGATCTCGGGCGATCTTGCCGGGGGCCAGAAAGCCTTGGGCGCGATCCTCGAGGCCCGTCCCGAGGACGGCCAGGCCAGGTTTGGCCTCGGCACGATCCAGTTTGTTCGCGCGGTCGAACACCTTGTCCAGGGGTTCTTCAAGCACGGACTGCAACACGACCTCTCCGGCGGAATGATCCCGTTCGCGCGGCTGCCGGTCCCTGCGAACCCGAAGCCGGAGCCGATCGCGTACGAGGACCTTCGAACGATCTTCGAGGAATTCATCGGTGACCTGTCCAAGGCCGAGGCGACGCTCGCGCTGGTCAAGGACGACGCGGTGAGGCTGCCCATCCACTTCGGCCTCGTCCGACTGGATATCAACGGCGACGGCAAGGCAACCGAGGACGAGACACTGTGGAAGATCTACGCCCGACTCAACCAACAGGTCGAGCGAGACAAAGCCATCGGCACGGAGGCCGAAGGCTTCCGGATTATCTTCGACCGCGGCGACGTCGCGTGGCTGCGCGGCTACTGCCACCTCTTGATGGCCTTTTCCGAGGTCTACCTGGCGCACGACGCGAAGCCGCTGTTCGAACACACGGCTCACCTGTTCTTCGTCAAGCCGAAGACGCCGTTCCCGTTCCTGAAAATCGACCCGAAGACGATCTTCGGGGACAACGCCGGGTCCGGCGACATCGCCGGGTTCATCGGCGACATCGCGTCCTTCGTGCATCTGCTTCACTTTCCGGTGAAAGAGCCCGCCAGGATGGAGTCGGCGCTCAAGCACCTGGAGGCGATGGTCACCCTCAGCCGAGAGTCGTGGAAGTCCTACCTCAAGGAGACTGACGACGACCATGAATGGATTCCAAACCCGAAGCAAAACACGGTCATGCCCGGGGGCAAGGTTACCGAGGAGATGGTCAAGGGCTGGCTCGATTTCCTCGACGAGGCGGAGACAATCCTCGCCGGCAAGAAGCTGGTCCCGTTCTGGCGCGATGCTGACAAGAAGGGCGTGAACCTCCGGCGGGTCTTCACCGAACCGCGCGAGATGGACCTGATCTTCTGGATTCAGGGAACGGCCGCCGCGCCCTATCTCGAGGACGGGCCGATCACGCAGCCGGAGGTCTGGACCCGACTCCTCCGCGTGTTCCGGGGCGAATTCATCGGGTTCGCGATCTGGTTCAACTGATGGGGATCGCACCCCCGGAACTGGCGCATCTGACAGCGGGTTCGGTTGTCCTCGATCGGTAAGGAACCGTAACAAATTAACTTGGCCAATGCAGTCGGACGAACCATACCAACCCGAAGCGTAAGCGAGGCAAAATACAGGACCTCGCTTACGCTTCGGGTTGGTGTTGGGAGTTGGGATCGACCAAGTTATTCTGTTACGGCTCCTAATCAGCGCTACCACCATACATTGGCGCGCGCTCTCTTGAGGCTTTTCAGATAAGCCTTCTCGTAGTCCAATATCATTTTCTTGATGTGTTCTCGGCCGCGGGTCTCCTCGATTTTGCCCTGGAGGGTGATGCGCGTCTTCTCAAGAGAACCCTGAGCGCCGGCGATCCGGCTCGCTTGGGTCGCCACGACATGGTTCTCGAGCGTCTCGATGTAATGTCTGATAGCGGTCTGGATGACCGATGGCGCAACGATCGCGGCGTCGCTGTAAGTTCCTTCATCGAGTTGCTGGACCATTCTTGCGATGAGTTCCCCCGCATTTGCCTGTTCCGCCTCGTAGTTCGCCAAGAGGCGCGACTGATCCGCACCGATCCGCACTTGCGACATCTCGCTCCGTAGAACTTCCGCGTGTGGACTGTAATGGGTCCCCGTGAACTGACCAAGGGAATACTCGGCGGACTCGCGAGCGAGCACGGCGTTCCCAAAATTTGCCTCAGCGGAGCTAATGGTGATGTCTTGGTTGATCACCATCCGATCGAGCCTTCGCATTCTTCGATCGCGGTGTATGAGGATCGCCAGAAAGAGACAGACGAGGGCGATCGTGATCATCATCCGCCGCACGGTGAACTGCACGCGGGACAGTCGCATGGCTCGTTCCTCTGCCTTGTGATCCTTTGACCGGCGGTGGACGTTGGATTATGATCTCGGGATCGCGATGCCGCAACCTGGACTGATGACGGAAGAAGACTTGGGTTCGTCGAATCGAAAGAAACCCGGCGATGTGTGAGCAAGAGTCAGCCTGAATCGGAAACCCATTACTTCAACCTTTATAGGGTTATACTTTGCTGTGATGCATCGTTCAGCGCCAGCATTGCAGTAAATCCAGGGAAACCTCCCCCTAGCCCGCCAACACGATCGGCCACTCTAGCTCCCGAAGCGTTCGTTGAAGCCGTTCACAACTCCCACTCACAGGGGCTCACCCTCGAACTGGTGGAAAAATACCTTCGTCGATCAGCCCCTGGCGAAGGTCGATGCGGTGATCGAGATTGATCTTTAACGCAATGACAGTGGCCCGGCCGGTTGGTGTCCGGCCCACCAGCACCGCACCATCCCAGCGAAAATGCCATGACCACTTGTGACGGCGGGGATGGAACAGCGGAACGATCTTTTTTGTCGCGGGATCGACCCCGGCGACATTCGGCCCTTTGTGACGGTTGCACGCAAAACAGGCCAAGCAAAGGTTCTTTGACTGAGTTGGACCCAGGTGATGTTCGGCGATGATGTGATCGACCTCGAAAGGAAGGTCGAGATTCTCCCAGGAGATTTGGCAGTATTCGCAAAGGCCACCGGCCCGTTGCCACACGAGGTCTTCGAGCGTGCGTTCCATGCGTGCTCAGTGCACCTCGGCCGTGCCGTTCCCCTGCCCGCCTTTGATTGAACGCCTAGCTTTCGACTTCATCAGCGACAGCATGTGGCCGACCCGCTCATAATTGTCGATCTCAACCTGCTCGGCAGCCAGCAGCGTCCCTTTCTTGGCCTTGGCGAGCAATTCACGCATTCGGTCCTTGTCGGCCTGCGGGAAGTCGAGGTTGAGGATTGCCCTCGCCGCTGCAGCATCCAATGTTGCCTCCTCGGGTTCGAGCACCCGACCGAAAATCGCTACTTCGCTGGTGCCTGCATGGGCAACGTGCATGGCCGATCCTTTCTCTGCGTTAATCTCTAAGGCATCGGTATACCACTGTAACTGGTTTCTCTGCAATAGCTAACGTCGCCACCTGGCGATCCGCTGGGCAACAACCCCCTCTCACCGCCCAGCAGTCGTCTACCCGCTGACAGTTGTTAATGGGTGGGCGGGCAGGCATCGGGATCGGGCACCCCGCCTTTGGCGGCCGCGTGCTCCAGGACGCGCTAACGTTCAGTCGCCGCAGACGGCGACTGCCTGCGGCATCTATCCGCCCGCCGGTGCGGGTCGCTCACCGGCGACCGCCACGCCCGGCCCCGGCGTACCGTGGCCGTTCATGGCGGATCGCTGATCGGTTCGCTGAAGGAAGCGTGATTGTTTTTTGCTCGGCCCGGCCTATTCATCTTGGGGGGCCGCGTCGGCAAAGGTTTGTCTGAGCGGTGTCGCCGCCAGCTGCGACCGTGATCATTCCCCTCTCCGCCCCGGATCGAGCACCGCAAGCATTCCCCGGCCCTTGGCAAGCGTCTCTTCATATTCGGCCTCGGGGTCCGAGTCGGCCACGATCGCGCCGCCGACCTGAAAGCTGGCGCGGTCCCCCTCGACCAGGATCGTGCGGATCGCGATGTTGAACGCGCTCGACCCGCCCCGGCTGAGGTAGCCGATCGCGCCGGTGTAGAGGCTGCGCCGACTCGGCTCGAGCTCGTCAATGATCTCCATGGCTCGGATCTTGGGCGCGCCGGTGATCGATCCGCCGGGAAAGACGGCGCGGATGACGTCGATCGGCCCGACCTCGGGCCGGAGCTTGCCTTCGACGGTTGCGACGAGGTGGTGCACCTGGGCGAACGATTCGACCGTCATCGGGTCGCGGACGACGACCGACCCGTACCGGCAGACCCGGCCCAGGTCGTTGCGCTCCAGGTCGACGATCATGGTCAGCTCGGCGCGGTCCTTGGGTGAGGTGCGCAGCTCGCCGGCAAGTCGTGCATCGTCGCCGGGATCGTTGCCGCGCGGCCGTGTCCCCTTGATCGGCCGCGTGACCAGCAGGTCGCCCCGCGCCTGGTAAAACGACTCCGGGCTGGCCGAGACGACCGCCAGGTCGTCCCAGCGAAGCAACGCCGAGAAGGGCGCGGGGCTCTTCGCCTTGAGACGCAGATAAAGGTCGAGCGGCCCCGGAGCCCCGCGCGCCGTGAATCGTTGCGACAGGTTGACCTGGAATACGTCGCCGGCCGCGATGTATTCCAGGATCCGGCGCACGGTCGCGCAATACGACTCGCGGTCGAAGGTGCTCTTCGGTCGTCCCAGCGTTGAAAGCCGGGTTGGCTCCGGCCGCGGCGATCGGATCGCGCGAACCAGCGCTTTTTGCCACGAGCGGCAGCGCCGGCCGGCGGCGAGGAGTCCCTCGCCGGTCAAGTCCCAGGCCCAGAGCTCGGCCGTGCCCGTGCGGGCGTCGACCGTGACGGCCGTGTCGTAGAGTGCCAGGCGAATATCGGGCAGGCGCGAGTCGCGCGTGAGCCGGCGCGGCAACCGCTCGATCCGGGGGGCCAGGTCGTAACCGAAAAAGCCGATCATGCCCCCCTGGAATGGGGGAACCGCCGGGTCGGGCCCCTCCGTCGCCTCGGCCAGAGCATACCGCCGCAGCAGGCCGTCGAGTACTGCCAGGACGTCCCCTTCACCACGCTCGATCGCCCCGGAATCCGTCCGGATCGACCAGCGCGAATCCGTGGCTTCCCATACGAAGCGAGGACGGGCGGCCAGGATGCTCCATCGCCCGGCATCGCCGAACCCGGGTCCGCTCTCCAAAAGTGCCGGCTCGGGCCATGTCCCGATCACCGCCGCGAGCCGTCCGGCCGGCAGGTCGAGGACCTGGTGCACCGCAGGGGGAAGGACGTCGGTCGACACGCATCGCCTCGCAGCGAGAGAGCGTAGTCCCAGTGAAACACCGCTCTCGATCTTCATCGATCCTCGCGATCCCTTCAACCTCAGGCATATCGACCCGCCTCGCGAACCCGGTTACGATTGGCGTAAAGTCATTCATGCCTCAACTTGCGGAAGGGACCGACCATGGGAAGATCGACCTGGGGTGCGACGACCGCGCCGGCGATTCGTCCGGAACGGCAACCACTTCGGATCACCGCTCTCGCGCTCCTCGCCTGCTGGCTCGTCGTGCCGGCGGCACGAGGCCAGGACGGAAAAGCCGGCCAGGAGAAGGCCATCGCCGAGCTCGAGCGACTGGGCGGTCAGGTTTTCCGGGACGAGACTGACCCCGAAAAGCCGGTCATCGGCCTTGACCTGGATGACACAAAGATCACGAACAAAGAGATTTCGAGCTTGAAGGGCATGAAGGATCTGCAATCGCTATCGATGGACCGAAGCAGAATCACCGACGCCGGCCTGGTCAATATCAAGGGGCTGACGAGCCTGAGTGATCTGTCACTCGACGGAACCAATATCACCGATGCCGGGCTGGTTCAGCTTGAGGGCCTGAAGAACCTTCGAAAGCTGTCCCTCGACGAGACCGCGGTTGGCGACGCGGGCATGGCGCATTTGAGGGGATTGAATCGCCTCCAAACATTGTCCCTTGTCAGTACCAAGGTCACTGACGCCGGTCTGGCGTATCTGAAGGGACTGACGCGTCTCGAATGGCTGCTCCTCCATGATACGCAGGTCGGCGACGCAGGCCTCGCGCAGTTGAAGAGACTGACCGACCTCGAGCTTCTCATTCTCAGCAAGACCCAGGTCACCGATGCGGGACTGAAGCATCTGAAAGAACTGGCCCACCTCCAGTTGCTTGTCGTCGAACACACCCAGGTCACCGACGCGGGTGCTCAAGAGCTTCAAAAAATGCGGCCGAAGCTGAGGATTCACAATTGAACGGGCGGTGAGTCTCTCCTCTAGCGGCACAGGCCCATTACTCTGCCAATTCTCCGGCTTGTTGCACGCAATCAGGCCTGCCTTCCCAGAGAAATCGACTATAATTCCTTTGGTGGCGAAGCCCTTCGACTAACCTCGCGGGGAACCCGTGATTAGCGCAGTCGCTGGACCTGACGGCCTCGAAACTCTTGTTCTCCCCGCCGCGGGAGACGGAAGCGGTACTTGGCCGCCAGGTACTCGGCAGTCAAGCCCATGTTCATGATCGCCTCGCTGTGGCGCCTGAACGAGGCGTGTTCGGGCCCGGACACACTATGCCTCGGAAGGCAGGATTGGTTCATCTCGTTGGCGACTTATCTCGTGTCGCGGGACCGGCTGCGTGTCCACGATGGCGCGTGGGGGAATGTGTCCGCTCTGCGCACGGTCGTCTCGGTTGACGGTATATCAACGCTTACCGCTCATTTTCGAGGAACGGGGAGTGGCGCTCGTCCGCGCATGCGGTTCCGTTCGTAGGTACTTTCAGGGAAGGTGAGCCGCCTGCCGAGGCTTATACAACAGGAAAATGAGCGCCGAGAGGAGGCTCGGCGGGCGGCTCACCTTCCCTGAACGTTTGGAGTGACCGGCTTTGCCGGAGTCCGGCGGTGTGACTGACAGACATCGACCCCTCGCGCTCCAGCACCAAGGACTAAGGACTAATTTGGCCATGCGTGCGGTGAAGGTCAGAATACCGGATGGTCGCTGGCGAAATTGGGCTCCGTCGTGGCTCGCAAGTCATCGTCCATCCCGGCTGGCGCTTCCCAAACCACCGGGCGCGGACATCGTCACCGCGCCCGCCGAACGTCATGTCTCGCGCGACGATCTCAAGAAACGGATCACGACCGCTGCGTTCGCGTTTCGCGGATATGACGCGACGAACCTGGGCCGGAGCCCCGAGCTCCTGGAGCATCCCGCCTATGGGCCGGTCGTCCGGGCCGCTCTCGAACAG
>JBIOJM010000306.1:0-12687 GCA_044450785.1 Isosphaerales bacterium | reverse complement strand
GTCCGCTTTCCCGCCCGCAAGACGTCGGCGCTGTTTGCCGATCGTTCGCTATTGAGCTCGACGAGAGCAGCCGCGGCCCGCTCCGGTTGCCTGGCGAGGCCGGCTGAACTCGCTCTTGAGGCGAACCACCGTCGCCATTCCGACGACCTCCTTTGCAAGGCACTCGGGCTGTGCAACCAGGTGCCCATCCGCCACCGCGTGGAGATCGAATCCACTCGGCGTGGATGGTTCGAGCCTGACACGCTATGCATGTCCTTTCGATCCTGACTTCCAAGGCGAAGGCAATGACCTGAACAAAGTTGCCGGGGTACGCTCAACGCATCCCAGAAGAGCGGAATCTCACGCGCTGACGCCATTCCTGGGACTTTCAGGACTACGGAGACAACTTGAATCCGATGATAATGATCTTATCCTCGGATTCGAAAACCTGGTAGAAAATCCGTAGGATGTCCCAGTCCACGTAACGCACTGGCCAAAGAACGCCGTTGGTGATCACAGTTCCCTTGTACGGATTTGCCTTCAGGTAATCCTCTACCTCGAAGGCGGCGTCGGTGATGCGCTGTCGGTCGCCTTGCTCGGCATCAGACCACAGCCGCGCCAAGTCGTCGCGGGCGTTTCCGTCCCCATCGTATTCTACTGTACTAATGGGCATTACGGCGTCGCAATCAGTGAATGAACTTCCTGACGCGCTCTTCGTCCCCCCGCCTTCATCAGGTCCAGAAGATCGCGTGAAGATTTGCCAGCTCGTGGATCCACGCGCCTCGCGCGATCGCTCATTTCCGCCTGCTCGTCGGCGGATGGAGGCGTCAGCCGCCGGATATGTCCGAGCAGGGAACCGTCGGGACGATAGATGGGAATCGACGCGAGCGCGGATTCCTCATCAAGTTTTTCGGTCACCAGTCGGGACAATAGGATATCCCGCTGTTCCTTCGTCAGTTGCTCGAGCAACGTGTTCGCTTCCTCAGTCAGCGCTTCTGACATGGTCGCCATGTCACGTCTCCTTGCTCAGGCCCATTGTGGCGGCTTCCTGCAACCGGCCCGGCACCCTTAATTCCAAAGATTGTGACGTTCCTGTGAAATTGTACACACACGGTCATCCGCTGCAAGTCTCCCTGTTTCGGAGCTTGCTTCGATGGATTCCGTGTGTTACCAGAACGGACAGAGTCCGATCAAGGCTCTACCGACAGAAGAACTTAGTTGACTACACTGGGCGTCTGTTTCGCGAAGGAAAGGCCGCGATCTCGGCAAACGTGGCCGGGATCTTTGATCGGCTCGGCAGCCGTGCCGAGAACTGGCAGGCCCGGATGGAGAAACTGAGCAAGGGCCGATTGTTTGGTCGCTTCTTCGCCGCCAGCCGAGAGAAGTTACGGGAAATGGCCGAGCGACTGAACGTGCGACATCTGGTCAACCTCGCTTGACACGCGGTTCCGTGACGCGATCTTGAACCGCGGATCGCATCGAGCGACCGGTCAACCCCGTCCGGTTTCCCGCCCGCACGACGTCGGCGCTGTTTGCCGATCGTTCGCTCTTGAGCTCGACGAGAGCAGCCGCGGCCCGCTCCGGTTGCCTGGCGAGCCCGGCTGGACTCGCCCTTGAGGCGAACCACCGTCACCATTCCGACGACCTCCTTTGCCTGGCACTCGGGGCTGTGCAACCAGGTGCCCATCCGCCACCCCGTGGAGACCGAATCCACTCGGCGTGGATGGTTCGAGCCTGACACGCTATGCATGTCCTTTCGATCCTTTCCTTCACGCGGCCAGGCGCCGGTTTGTCTTGACAAGACCGCAATAATACTCGATATGGTTGGCCGCGACCTCGGGAGACGGCCGGTCGGCGTCGAGCGGCGCGCTCCGAGGCGTCCGGTCCCCCAGAGGCGATCTTGCCGTGATCATCTCCCAGACCCCTTACCGCGCCAGCTTCGCCGGCGGCGGGACTGACCTGCCGGCCTTCTACCGGCGGGAGTACGGGGCTGTTTTGAGCACAACGATCGACCAGCACATCTACGTGACGATCCACCGGCGGTTCGAGCCGACGATCCGCGTCAGCTACTCTCGCACCGAGATCGCCAGCACTCTCGACGAGGTCCAGCACGAGCTAGTCCGCGAAACGATGCGACGGGTGGAGATCGACGAGCCACTCGAGATCACCACCATCGGCGATGTCCCCGCGGGGACCGGCATGGGTTCCAGCAGCAGTTTGACGGTCGGCCTGCTCGCGGCGTTGTACGGCTACCGGCACCGGGTGGTCAGCCCTCGGTTCCTCGCCGAGCAAGCCTGCCGGATCGAGATCGACGTGCTGGGCAAGCCGATCGGCCGCCAAGACCAGTACGCGGCAGCCTTCGGGGGGCTGAACTACATTCGTTTCAACCCGGACGAAAGCGTCGACGTCGAGCCGGTTCCTTGCAGGGCCGAGACCTTGGCGGAGCTGGAGCGGCATGTCCTGCTGGTCTACACCGGTCAGACGCGGGACGCCAACCGGATCCTGGAGCGGCAGTCGAGCACCACCGTGGACCGCATGGACGTGCTCCGTTCGATGCGCGACCTGGCCGACGAGATGCGGCACGCCCTGGCCGGCGAGGGGGACCTCGACCGATTCGCGGCCTTGTTGCACGAGGGGTGGGAGCTGAAGCGTTCGCTCGGGTGCGGGATCAGCAACGACCGTGTCAACGAGTGGTACGAGGCGGCGCGGCGGGCCGGCGCCGCCGGTGGCAAGCTTCTGGGGGCCGGCGGTGGTGGGTTCTTGCTCTTGGTCGCCCCGCCCTGGCGGCACCGGGCGATCCGCGAGGCCCTGGGGCGGCCGCGCGAGCTGCCGTTCCGGATCGCCCGCCACGGCAGCCGGAACATCTTCATCGGCGACCTCGCCTCGGGCTACCGGTTCCCGACGCGGGAGGAGTTTTCCAGTCAAGTCGCGTGAGGCCCAGGTCCTTGTTGTCTCACCTCCACGGCACGCGGAAGGACCGGATGGAGAGACCGAGTGTGCATGAGGATTGGCAGAGCGGGAGCATTATCCGTCGACCTTGAGGTCGTGGAGATGATCAGGAATCGGACTGCGCGGTTCTGGCACCGACTTCACCGCATACCCAGAGCAAGGTCGCTCCTCCCATGCCGGAAACCCGCCGGGGCTTCCCGGGATTCAGAACTGGGATGCATTTCGAGATGCGATCCGCACGGATGGACCTGGGACCCCCTGGTGAAAATGGGCAAAGCCGACGGTGTGGTTTCGTTGCGCCTGGCTTCGCCAAATAGTTCGCGCTCGTTACGCGAGAGGGGGTTATCGCCTCGAAAATAATCGCATTGTCAAGATCCTAAGGTTCGACATAATCTCTCTCCACGTGGCGGGCAAAAAGACCTTCAACGGTCCGAGCACAATCTCACTGAAAGTGCCCGTTTGGTCGCATTTTTCGCCCGTTTGATGGATTCTAACGTCCGCATTGGCCCTGTTCAGGAGGTCGAGCCATGGAACTTCATGCTGTGTTTCGCGCCTGCCGGAGCCTATCCAAGTCCTATCGCCGCTCCAAGTCGAAGTGGGCGGCGGGAATAGACCAGGAAGTCTCCGGTTGGGATTCCTGGCTCAAAGGGGAGGGTATGGCATGGGCCGATAGTCGCGCCGATTATCAGCGTCGCCTCGATCCCAACGCCGGTTTGGGGGATTGGCTCAACGCTTTGATGGACCACTTATCAGATAATCCTCTCAAGATTCTCGATTTAGGTTCTGGGCCGCTGACAAGCTTGGGAAAAACCCACCCCACCAAGCGCCTGGAAATCATTGCCACCGACCCCCTGGCGCCGCACTACGATCGCCTTTTGGAGAAATACAAGCTCACGCCCCCCGTTCGCACTATTGCCGTTGCCGCGGAGTCGCTGACCAGCAAGTTTGCTACCAATACTTTCCATCTCGCTACGGCCTTTAACTGTCTGGATCACGCGATCGATCCGGTCGAAGCCATTCGCCAGACGGTATCCGTCGTCAAGCCGTCCTGCCGTCTGCTGATGGTGCATTACGAGAACGAAGGGCAAAACGAGAACTATACGGGTTTACATCAGTGGAATTTCACGATCCAGGGCGGTGATTTCATCATTAGTAACGGTCATTCGTCGACCAACGTGACGAGGGTCTTAGGCTCAAGCGCCAGCGTTCGCGCGTTCAGGGACAACGGCTCGTTTTGGGGAGACCCGTCCCAGAATAAGTTCATCATTGTTATTATCCGCAAACACACGGCCGCGGCCTGAGAACATGGCAAACGCCGCTTCATTCAACGCCGCGTCATTTGTGCGTCGATGCTCGGCCGACGGGGTTCCGATTTCCTTCGAGTCGAGGGAACGTGGCCAAGGCGTCCTTCGTCAGCGATGCCTTTGGGACCAAGCCTTGACGGTGTTGAGAGAGCGAGGCCCAGAGGACCTGGGACTCATGAAGGCGGAGCGACGTCGATCATGGATGAATCGTTTTTTGTGTCGAACGCCTCGTTCTGGACTCCCTGCCACCTTGCTCGATCCAGTCGCTGGCTCGGGCATATCCCGTTCGCTTTCTGGGTGATCGATGCCGCCAGGCCGCGACTCATTGTCGAGCTCGGGAACGGGCCCGCCAACTCTTACCTGGCCCTCTGCCAGGCCGTCCAGACCGCAGGCACCGGCTCGCGTTGCTTCGCCGTCAGACCCCGCGACGAAATCCTCGACGAAAACGACGACTTTCGCCACCTTGCCAGAGGCGAGCGTCTCCAGTTCAATAACTTCTCGTACGTGATCAGGATGACGCTCGACGAGTCACTCCCTTTTTTCGAGGATGGCTCGATCGACGTGCTGCACCTGACGGGGCGACACACCCGGGAGGGCGCCAGGCACGCCTTCCGATCCTGGTCCCCCAAGATGTCGGACCGTGGGGTCATCCTCCTCGACCGGACCAACCACTACCGAAATGATCACGCCTTTCCCGGGCTGTTCCGTGAGCTCGGCGTTCGATATCCGACATTCGAATTCCTTCATGACGAGGGCCTGGGGATCGTGGGGATCGGAGAGCGACTCCCCGCCGACGTGGAGGCATTGTTGACGTGCTCACGATCCACGTCTCAGGTGGACGAGGTCAGGAAGTCATACGCGCGGCTGGGACAAGGGCTGATCGATGATCACATCCGGCAATGCCTCGAGGTCCTCAACGCCACGACCGTCCTCGGATGCGCCGCATCCGGCCCTGGCCGATCGACGAAACAAGCGGTTTCCGATGAGAACGCGATCCTGACGGAGCGGGTTTCCCAGCTTTCGCGCGAGCTCGAGGAGATCAGTCGGAGCCTGGGTTGGAAACTGGTGCGGAAGGCCCGCGGCTTGTGTCGGAAGGCACACGATGGTGGTCGGTTTCTGGGAGCTTGCCGGTGGGCGGTTGCGCGTTTCGTCAAGACGCTCATGACGGAGGGGATGTCCGACGCGGTCGCGAAGTCCCTGAACCGCATCAAACAAACGCGTCACCCTTCCAGAGGCTTACCCGACCGACAGCGGGGTGGCGAAGAAACGCGCGAGGATGTACCGGCCGGTTCCCTCACCCAGTTCCAGCAACTCCCCTGGCGGGATCGAAGGGCGGCCCGGCGGCCGGCTGCCCGCGGAGGGTCTTTCAAGGTGCTGCTGGTCTCGCACGAGGCGAGTCGCAGCGGAGCGCCTTTGTGCTTGCTTCGACTGGCTGAGCGGCTCGCTCAAATCAACGATCTCGAATGTTGGATCGTCCTCGACCGGGGGGGAGAGCTTGAAGGCGAGTTCGAAAAGGTCGCACACGTTCTCAGCGTCGACGTCCTGATGAATCAAGGGATCAGCCGCCAAAAGGCGCCTGACCGGATCGTCGGCCTCTTCCGCGAATATGCCAGGTCCGGCGTCGCGATCTGCAACACCGCGTGCATCGGCCCATACTACGAGGCGTGCGCGACTCACGGCGTCCCTGTCCTGGCCTGGGTGCACGAGCTGCCCGCGACGATCGATGGGTTTTGCGGTGGCAGGCAGACCGTGGCGGCGATCTGCGGCTCGGCGCGACGGATCGTCACACCCGCCAATGTCGTCCGCGACGCCCTGGCCTCGCACTACCGCATCCCACGCGATCGGATTCAGACCATTTACAACGGCCTCCCCTTCGAGATCGACACCGGCCACCGCCCCGACCAGCGGCTGCGGGTGCGGAAGGAGCTCGGGCTCCCCGCGGCTGCCCGCATCGTTCTCGGCTGTGGGACCATCGAGCTGCGCAAGGGGGTCGACCTGTTCACGCAACTGGCGCGGAGGGTCCTCGCGGACCACTCGACTCCGGACACCTGGTTCCTCTGGCTGGGAAAAACCCACGACCCGGGATTGAAGTGCTGGCTGCAGCACGATATCGCCGCGGGAGGCTCTCGCGACCGGATCCGATTCCTCGGACCTCGTGACAACTCGGGACCTTACTTCCTGGCGGCCGACGTCTTCGTCCTCACCTCGCGCGAGGATCCATGTCCCCTGGTCAACATGGAGGCCATGGCCAGCGGACTACCCGTCGTGGCCTTCCGGAACGCCGGGGGCGCCCCCGAGCTGCTCGAAGGCTGCGGGCTCGTCGTCCCCTATCTCGACATCGAGGCAATGGGGCGGGCCGTGGTCCAGCTCCTGGGCGATCCCGAGGGACGAGAGTCCCTGGGTTGTCGCGCGCAGGCGAAGATCCGCTCGGGCTTCACCTGGTCGCGGTTCGCCGAGGAGATCGTCCAGATCCTCGAGGAGGACTACGATTACCGTCCCTCGAGCGGCCTCGGAGACTCTGGCCGAGTGCCTCTTGATGCCCGTGAGTTGTCTACTTCAAGAGGTCGCTGATCATGCACGAATCGCTCTTCGTGTCCCGCGCTTCCTTCTGGACGCCACGCCACCTCGGCCGGTCCTGCCGCTGGCTCGGGCACGTCCCATTCGCTTTCTGGCTGCTGGACGCCGCCAGGCCCCGCCTGGTCGTCCAGCTCGGCCCGGGCCCCGCCAACGCCCTCCTCGCCTTCTGTCAGGCCATCGAGCGCATCGGCATCGGCTCGAGCACGAGCTGCTTCGCGGTCTCGGATGGAGACGGCGACGGACTCGATGGCGATGTCGATCCCCGTAACGTGACCGAATCCAGCAGTCTGCTCTTCAGCAAGTATTCCTTCCTGGTCAGGGCGACACAGGATGAGGCACTCGCTCGTTTCGAGAATGGTTCCGTCGACCTGCTGCACCTGACCGGACCTCACACGTCGGACGGCGCCAGGCACGCATTCGAAGCCTGGTCTCCCAGGATGTCCGACCAAGGAATCATCTTGATCGACGACACCGACCGCCGCGAATGCGGCGGGGGGCTCGACCGGTTGTTTCGCGATCTCTCGGGGCGATACGCCACGTTCGAGTTCCCGCACGACAGCGGGCTCTTGGTCGTGGGAGTCGGCAAGCTGCTGCCGCCACCAGTCGTGGGCTTGCTGAGCTCGACGAGATCCACGTCGGGGGTCGAGAATATCCAGCGGTCTTACGCACGGTTGGGACAGGGGCTCATTGATGACCGGGTGCGGCAATCCCTCGAGGTCATCAACGACGAACCGTTGCCCGAAGGGGCGGCACCGGCCTCGGGAGAGTTAACACTCGAGCAGATCGAGAGCGAGAACGCTCTGCTTACCGAGCGAACCCTCCAGCTTTCTGGCAATCTCCAGGAGGTCCTAGGGAGCCGAGGGTGGGCTTTGGTGCAAAAGGCTCGCAAGCTGCGGATGCACTTGACTCCCGAGGGGACGATCCGGGGACGGTCCTGGCGAGCATCCTCACGTTTCGTCAAGACGGCGTCGAGTGCGGGCTTGAGGGTCGCGTTGTCAAAGGCCGCGACTCGCATCAAGCAGAAAATCAGCCATCTCGCGGATGTCTCCGACCGGGGTCCTCGAGGCCGAAGACGAGGTTGGCCGGCTGCGGGGGGCCCCTTCGCCGCGTTTCTTGAGCTCCCATGGCGGCATGACCAGGGTACGGCTAGTCGACCTGGGGAGCGTGGCGGACACTTCAAGGTCCTCCTCGTCTCGCACGAGGCGACTCGCACCGGAGCGCCTCTCTGCGTACTCCGGCTTGCCGAGCAGCTCGCGCGAAACCCCGACTTCGAGTGCTGGATCATCCTGGAGAGAGGAGGAGAGCTCGAAGACGAGTTCGAGAGGGTCGCACCCGTGGTCAGCCTCGATCTTCTGGCGAATCAGGGGATCGCCCGTGAAGAGGCGCCTGACCTCATCCTCGCCCTTTATCGTGAATATGCCGACTCCTGTGTCGCGATCTGCAACACCGCCTGCGTGGGAGGGTTCTATTCCGCCTCCGCGGCTCACGGCGTACCTGTCCTGGCCTGGTTGCACGAAATGCCAACAGCGATCGATGCATTCTACGGTGGCCGGCAGACCGTCGCTGCGATCTGTCGCTCGGCGCGACGGATCGTCACACCCGCCGATGCCGTCGGGGACGCTCTGGCCGCCCACTACCGCATCCAACGCGACCGGATTCGGACGATTTACAACGGCCTCCACTTCGAGATCAACCCCAGTCAACGTCCCAATAAGCGGTTGCGGGTGCGGAAGGAGCTCGGGCTCCCCGTGGATTCCCGGATCGTCCTGGGCTGCGGGACCATCGAGCTGCGCAAGGGGGTCGACCTGTTCACGCAACTGGCGCGGAGGGTCCTCGCGGACCACTCGACTCCGGACACCTGGTTCCTGTGGGTGGGGAAAGATTCCGAACCTCAGTTGAGGACCTGGCTGGACCACGACATCGTCACCGAGGGCCTGCGCGACCGAGTGCGGTTCCTCGGCCCCCGAGACAACTCGATACCCTACTTTCTAGCCGCCGACGTCTTCCTCCTCACGTCGCGCGAGGACCCTTGTCCCATGGTCAACATGGAGGCCATGGCCAGTGGACTACCTATCGTCGCATTCCGGGACGCCGGGGGCGCGCCCGAGCTACTGGAAGGCTGCGGGGTCGTTCTTCCCTATGTCGATCTCGACGCGATGACGCTGGCGCTGGTCCATCTCCTGGGCCATCCCAAGGAACGGGAGTCGCTGGGACGCCGCGCCCTGGCGAAGATCCGATCCGGCTTCACCTGGCCAGGATTCGCCGACAAGATCGTCCAGATCCTCGAGGAGGACTACGATTACCTCAAGGTGGGAAGACGTTGATCATGAACGATCCACTGCTCGCGTCCGGCCCCAAGGTCTCGGTCATCGTACCGAACTACAACCACGCGCCTTACCTGAAGGAGCGGCTTCGAACGGTCTTCGAACAGACTCTCCGGCCTCACGAGATCGTTTTCCTGGATGACGCTTCCAGCGACAAGAGCGTCGGGCTTGCAAGGCGTCTGGCTTCCCGTTCGCCTGCTCCGTTCCGCCTGGTCGTGAACGAAAAGAACAGTGGGAGCACGTTCCGCCAATGGGTGAAGGGGCTCAGCCTGTCTTCCGGAGACCTGATCTGGATCGCGGAATCGGACGACGCCTGTCGACCCGATTTCCTCGAACGGCTGGTACCGGCGTTCTCCGATCCCGAAGTGGTGCTGGCCTACAGCCAGTCGGCGATCATCGGACCCAGGGGAAAGATCGAGCAACCGGATTATCGTTTTTACACGGACTCGATTTCATCCACTCGCTGGCACTCGCCCTACACCGTCCCGGGCTTTGAGGAGGTCGAGCTGGCCTTGAGTCAGATGAATACCATCCCCAACGCCAGCGCCGTCGTGTTCCGTAGACCGGCTCAGCTCGACTTCGCGTCTGAGCTCGAAACACTCCGGCTCGCGGGCGATTGGCTGTTCTACGCCATGCAGCTCCGCCATGGCAAGATCGCCTTCCTGCCCGACGCATTGAACTATCACCGGCGCCACCAGAAAACCGTTCGCCACGCTTTCGAGCGCGATGCGGCGCTGTTCGAAGAACGGATCTACGTCAAGATGCGGCTCTTTGAGGACTTCCCGATCTCGACCAGATCCATGTCGCGCAGCCTCGGTTGTTCGATCGGGGAGTACTGGGATCGAGTGCAGCAACGAGACCGGCAGGAAACCGGCCTGGTTCACCACCCAAGGCTGGCGCGTTTCATCGAGCGGATTCGTGCAGCCTTCGATCGGCGGGTCTCGTCGCCGGCGGGCCCACGCATTCTCATGGTCGCCGGCGACATTGAGCCGGAAGGGGGACAGGAGGATGTGATCCGCCTGGCCAACGCCATGGCGGACCACCACCCCGTCTATCTCTGCAACGCTCGACCGGCGAACTTCCGCCCTCCAGAGGCCGCGCAGATCGACAGCCGAGTAATCTTGATCGAAGGCACCCTGGGTCATGCCCCCTGGAGCCACCGCCAGGATGTCGACCTGGACCAGCTCGGTGCCGTCCCAGAGCGCCGGGCGGACGTGCTCCGCGAGCTGATCGAATTCCATCGGATCGATTTCATCTACTCCGCCGGCTGGTGGGCGAACCGCCTCGTCCACGAGGTTCGTCAGGGCCTCTCTGTCCCCTGGTTCATTGACCTCCGGGGCCTCGCCGCTGTACCCGAAAACGACCTGAAGTTCAACCTGCCGGTTGCCCCGATGATGTGGAACGTGAGAGGAGCGTTTTACGCTCGCTCCGACGACTTGAGGATGTTTGCCGGCGGTGTGATCCCGCGACCCCGGCGTTTGATCCGGATCGACGACGGACTGGAAGTCGCCGGCGGCGGCCCGGCCGCCAGGCGCTTGGGACGGCGCGGCGACCTTCACCGCTCGAGCGACGACCTGGCCGACATGGTCACGGAGGCGCTCTTCGCCGCGTGCGACGCTACCAAACTTACCGAGAGGTCCAGATGAGCATGGTAAGCCCAGACTTCGATCAGATCGCTCGCACGATCTCCCCGAACGACGAGATGTTCCACGGGAACGAACACCATTATTTCGGTGTCGGCCGATCCGCTCTCGAGAATATCGAACGAGCCCTTGCCGCGGCGAGGTCTCCTTCGTCCCCCAAAAGGATCCTGGACATGCCGTGTGGTCACGGGCGCGTGCTCCGATATCTCCGGGCCCGGTACCCCTCAGCCGACATCACAGCGTGCGACCTGGTCCGCGATGGCGTCGACTTCTGCGCTCGGAACTTCGCGGCGATCCCCGTTTACTCTGAAGCCTGTCTTTCCAATCTACCGCTCGAGCGGGGCGTCTTCGATCTGGTCTGGGTAGGCTCGTTGTTGACCCACTTCGATTGCAGGCGTTGGGTCGAGTTCCTGACGTTCTTCCGCGCCCTCCTGACACCCGGCGGAGTCCTGGTGTTCTCGACACATGGAAGGCAAGCCCACGCCTGGATCGCCGGCCACGACCGCGACTACGGGCTTGGCGAAGAAAGGTGTCGCGACCTATGCGAGCAATTCGCTTCAGTTGGATTCGGTTATGCCGATTACCCCGGCCAGAGCAATTTCGGGATCTCGCTATCGGAACCGGCCTGGGTCTGTCGACTGCTGACCAGCTTACCCGAGCTTCGCCTGGTCGGATTCAACGAGAAAGCCTGGGACGGGCATCACGACGTGTTCGCGTGCGTTCGTGATGCCGATTGGAAGGTTCATTGCACGCCGGCTCCTGATTTTCCAAGCCCGCGCGATTATAACGTCTCTCCCAAGTCACCGGGAAAGAGCCGCGCCCCATGGTTGCTCTGGTGGAAGCGTTCCGCCTGAGAAGGGGCAGCGCCGCGAAGCGTCGCCGACCGGGAGAATCGGTCGCGGGCCAGTGGCCTGTTAGTATTCGATTGACGGGTTGACGAGCGGCTGGCAAATAAGAGAAAGAGTAAGATGAAGAGTAAGATTTGGAAGAGGACTAAGAGCAAGAGCATGAGCAAGAGCAGGACAGGCGCGTACATGAGATCCTGCTCCTACTCTTAATCTTGATCGTGCTCTTCATCATCTTCTTACTCGTAATCTTCCTCCTAATCTTGCTCTGCTTTGGTGATTCTTGTTGACGGTTGTCTCGTCGGTCATGTTGATCCGTCAATCCAAGATTGACGGACCACTAAACCTCGACCCATGGGAGGTCCCGGACCTTCTTCAGCAGGTCATTCCGGGCCCATTTCACAAAGGGAAGGTTGACACACATCCCGAGGTCGACTTCGGGCAAGAGGTCTTCTCCGACTCCATCCTGGATGAAAAGCGCGTTGAAGCCGAGTCGCTGCACGCCGGCCAGTCGATATCCCTTTCGGCCCGCCAGCTTGACGAAGGCCGGGAGACTGGCACCGCAATAAACCCCGAAACCATCGACGAACTGGGTCTTGAACTCCGGCGAGTAAGGCACGGTGACCGCACGATCTGCGCCCCAGATGCACTGGATCTCGGCGATGACGACCCTGGGCCGAATGATCTCGATCGCCTCCCAGATCCAGTAGTCGTTCCCGTCGATGTCGATCGAGAGCAGATCGACGGGACCCTCGAAGCCGTGTTCGGCGATCAGGTCATTGATGTTCTCGCGGGTGATCGTGAAGTCCTTGATCTCCTTGGTCGTCGGGCGAAGGATCGTCAGCGTCACCTTCTGGCCGGGCTCACCGCGCAGGCGATTGATCGCGTCGTTCTGGTCCATCTTTTCCGTCGATTGCCCGTCGATCTTGATGATCTGGTCATTCGGCAGCAGCCCCGCCTTGAACCCCGGCGAGTCCTCCATCGGCGTCACGATGATGATCGCCCCATCGCGCTGCGAAACCACGACGCCCAGCCCACCGAAACGGCTATTCGTGTCATCCTGCAT
>JBIOJM010000305.1:0-12746 GCA_044450785.1 Isosphaerales bacterium | reverse complement strand
TCGAGACGGCCGAGGGCGGCTGTTTCCGAGCCGATCGGAATTGGCCAACGTCATTCTGGCCGGCTCCCTATCGCGACGCTCGCCCGGAGTGCTGTCTCGACCGCGTCGGACGTTCCTGCTCGACCCCATCCTCATCCGGCTCGCCAGGATAGAAGTCGAAGAATCGCTGGCCGGCGAAATAGTCGGCCATGGCTTTGCGGACGGTGCGCAACTGCTTGAGGAACCGGGAGTATTGCCGGATCAATCGCCTGCGCTGATCTTCGGGGAGCTCGAGGATGTCGGCATAGTACCGCCGTCCCCGCGCCTGGTCGTAAAAACTCCAGAGTCGCTTGATCCGCATTCCGGAGTCCTCATCCTCGTACTCGAGCATCCGGGCGTACTGCCGCGCCTTCATCTTTTTCGCGAAGGCGACCAGCTCGGCGTCCGACTCGTACCCGCCGATCCGTTCGATCCAGGTGACGATCTCCTCGGTGCCAAGTCGCGGGCCCTTCTCGGCACAAAGCTCCTTCAGGCTGGCAACGATCTCCGCGGGTCCCATGGCGCGCTCCCTCGATGGGTCCGGTCAATTCAATTCGAGTGGTGTCCTGTCTTCCCTCGCTCGGCAATCCTCAAGAATAAGTCATTCTGCGGGATTTTAACGTAGCTGTCCAGGTGTGTCGATGGACCTTCGTTCAAACGATCCAGATTTTCAGGCGGGTTCCGGACGGTTGACTTGCGTCGCGGTTAAGATCCGGGCGGAGATTCCGGTTTCAGGAGAAGCAGGCAGCCGGTTATTCCCGCTCGGGCTCGGGACGCTTATAACAAATGGTGGTCAGTGTTCAGTATTCAGTTGAATGAGGTGGCTCCATGTGGGTGCGATCGGTGGGCGGACGCTTCGTCGTGGGGATGGTGTTGGCAGGTTTGGGTCTGGCGGTGCCGTTCGGTCCCAGGGCGCCGGCGGCTGAGCCGGGCGCGGCCAGGCGGGACGTGGACCGGGCGGCAGCCGAGCGTGGCCGGGTGGCGATGACCCTGAAGGGCTTCTTGAAGCCCGAGTGGTCGGACTCGGTCTATCGCAATGCCGCCCGGCTCTGGGACGAGCCGGCCCCTGACCCGGACAAGGACCCCGCCGGCTATGCCGCGCTGTTCCGGCACCGCTACGGTCTGCACCCGGCCCCCTACGCCAACGACGGGCTGCCGATGGGCCTGCGCCGGGGCGTTGGCCCCGGAGGTGTGAAGGCCGGCCTGCAAATCGACTGCATGGTCTGCCATGGCGGCTCGATCGGTGGCCAGAGCTACGTCGGGCTGGGCAACACCCAGCTCGACCTCAAGGCCGTCCTCTTCGAGTTGACGATCGCCGATGGCAAGCGCCCGCCGTTTTCCACGTTTGTCCTGAATTCCTCGCGCGGGACCAACAACGCCGGCCAGGTCGCCGCGGCGCTCCTCAGCCTGCGCAACACCGACCTGTCGGTCCGTTACTTCCCTCTGCCGCTGGCGGTTAACCTCCCCGAAATGGACACACCCGCCTGGTGGCACCTCAAGCGCAAGCGGACGATGTACTACGACGGCCGAACCGACGCCCGCTCGGTCCGGACGAGCATGCAGTTTCTCCTGGGGGAAAAGAGCCTCGAGGACCTCAAGGCCCTCGAACCGATCTTTCGCGATCTCCAGGCCTTTCTGTGGAGTCTGGAGCCTCCCAAGTATCCGTTCGCGATCGACACCGCCAAGGCCGCCAAGGGCGAAATCGTCTTCAAAACGACCTGCGTCCGCTGTCACGGCACCTACGGACCGGACGGGAAGTATCCCAGCAAGATCGTTCCCTCGGACGTGATCGGCACCGACCCGGCCCGGTCCCTCGGGCTCTCGGACCGCCTGGTCGCTCACTACAACAGGACCTGGCTGGGTGCCCTGAACCCGGTCAACACGCAGCGCGTCGGCTATCAGGCCCCGCCGCTCGATGGACTCTGGGCCACCGCCCCCTACCTGCACAACGGCTCAGTGCCGACCTTGCACGCCCTGCTCCAGTCGTCGAGCCGCCCCGGGCGGTTCACCCGCCCCCCCTCGACCGATTTCTCGCACTACGACACCGACCACGTCGGCTGGAAGTTCAACGAGGTCAGCGCCGACGAGCTGGCGTCCACGGCCCGGCGCTCGCCGTTTCAGGCCAAGTTCATCGTCGACACGGCCCGGTTCGGGATGGGAAACGGCGGCCATACCTTTGGCGATCGGCTCTCGGAAAACGAGCGGATGGATTTGATCGAATACTTGAAGACGCTGTGAGTCCTCGACGGATTCACATGCCGAAGGGATGCAACGCCTTACCGCCGCGGATCTTGTCGCATAATCAAACTCGAACAACTTCAGCCGAATGCCGCGGTGCGGGGCATCGTCCCGGACGCGATGGTGGTCGTCGTCAGCGTGCAGTGGTTCGGCTCCGAGGCGCTCGAACTGACCTACAAGACGCCCGCCGGCAAGGTGGCGAACGAGCTGCTCTATCGTCACGACGAGCCTCGGCTCGACCTGGTGGAGCAAGGCCGTCCGTGGGGCTTCGACGGCGACGGTTCGCTGTTTCGCCTGGTCTCCGAGGCCCAGCGCATCCGCCTCGCACACCTCTTCGACCCCGTGCTGGCGGTCCACACCTCGGTCGTCGACCCGTTGCCGCATCAGATCACGGCCGTCTACGAGTCCATGTTGCCGCGCCAGCCGCTGCGCTTCCTGCTCGCCGACGACCCGGGTGCCGGCAAGACGATCATGGCGGGCCTGCTCATCAAGGAGCTGATCGCGCGCGGCGGCCTGCAGCGCTGCCTGATCGTCTGCCCCGGCAGCCTCGCCGAGCAGTGGCAGGACGAGCTCTACCACCGCTTCCACCTCCCGTTCGATATCCTCACCAACGACAAGCTCGAGGCCGCCCGCACCGGCAACTGGTTCCAGGAAGTGAGCCTGGTCATCGCCCGTCTCGACAAGCTCTCGCGTAACGAGGGCGTCCAGCAGAAGCTCCAGGTTCCCGATTGTCGCTGGGACCTCGTGGTCTGCGACGAGGCGCACAAGATGTCGGCCACGGTGTTCGGCGGCGAGATCAAGTACACGAAGCGCTACCGGCTCGGGCAGCTCCTCTCGACCCTGACACGGCACTTCCTGCTGATGACGGCGACGCCGCACAACGGCAAGGAAGCTGACTTCCAGCTCTTCATGGCGCTGCTCGACGGCGACCGTTTCGAGGGCCGCTTCCGCGACGGAGTCCACGTCGCCGACGTCTCCGACCTGATGCGCCGCATGGTCAAGGAGAGCCTGCTCAAATTCGACGGCACGCCCCTCTTCCCCGAGCGGATCGCCTACACCGTCCCCTACAAGCTCTCGGATGCCGAGTCCCACCTCGGACAACGAGGTCGAGGCCGCCGAAGAGGAGATCCTCGATCAGGCGACCGCCGCGCGGTCCATCGCCGAGCTGAAGATGGAGATCGAGACGTTGACCCGTCTCGAATCGCTCGCCCTCGGCGTGCGCCACAGCGGTACGGACACCAAATGGATCGAGCTGGCGAGCCTCCTCGGCGCGATCTTCACCATCGTCGCCGGCGAGGATCGCACGGCGGTGCCGGCCATCCCGAAGAGCGCGGACAAGATCCCCTCGCCGAAACCGTCGCCGCACCAGAAGCTCGTCCTCTTCACCGAGCACCGCGACACGCTGAACTATCTCGAGGCCCGCATCACCACCCTGCTCGGCCGCAAGGAGGCCGTGTCATCATCCATGGCGGCATGGGCCGTGAGGACCGGGTGACGGCGCAAGAGTCGTTCAAGCACGACCCGGACGTGCGCGTGCTGCTCGCCACGGACGCCGCGGGCGAGGGCATCAACCGCCTGACGACGGTCCTGGACCACGCGCTCGACCGCGGCCATCTCAGGGACCTGCTGGAAGAACGGGCGCTCGCCCACGACGCCATGGACGTCAGCCGGGTCCACCGCATCCGCGAGGACATGGAGCGGGCCGAGGCCCGCCTCCTCCAGCCGCACTACATCGAGTCTTTCTTCCACGAAGCGTTCCAGCGCCTGGGCGGATCGGCCAAGCAGCGCGAGCCGCGCCGCTACGAGGTCACCCACGTCCCCGGCCCCGGTGCGTAACCGCAACCGCCTGATCGGCATCGGCGAGCCGGTCCTCCCCCGTTACGAGCGCATCGCCTTCGACAAGTTGCTGGTCGCGCCGCCCGGCCAGCCGCTGGCCGCGTTCGTCTGCCCGGGCCACCCGCTCCTCGACTCGGTCATCGACCTCACCCTCGAACGCCACCGCGATCTGCTCAAGCGCGGCGCGGTGTTGGTGGACGAGCGCGACGCCGGCACCCGGCCGCGCGTGCTGTTCTACATCGAGCATACGATCCAGGACGCAAGCCTCACGCGCTCGGGCGAGCGTCGGGTCGTCTCCAGGCGGATGCTCTATGTCGAGCTCGACGCCGACGGGACGACCCGCCACGTCCATTACGCGCCCTACCTCGACTACCGGCCGCTGGCCGAGGTCGAACCGGGCGTGGACGCGATCCTCGATCGCCCCGAGTGCGCGTGGATTGAGCGCGAGATCGAGAAGAAGGCGCAGGGCTACGCGGTCGCCCACGTCGTGCCGGAGCACCTCAAGGAGGTGCGGGACAGCAAGCTCAAGCTCATCGCCAAGACCGAGGCGGCGGTGAAGGACCGGCTGACCAAGGAGATCACTTACTGGGACCAGCGCCGAGCAGCTCAAACTCCAGGAGAAGGCCGGCAGGCCCAATGCGAAACTCAACTCGGGCGAGGCCCGCAAACGGGCGGATAATCTCCAGGGTCGTCTGCAGAAACGACTGGAAGAACTGAAGCTCGAAGCCCAGATCTCGCCCCTGCCGCCGGTGGTGCTCGGCGGACTGCTGGTTGTTCCCGTGGGCCTGACCGCGGCCATGACGGGTCAGCCGATGGCGGCACCGCCGGCCCCCGTCGACACGCAGGCCAGCGCCGCGCGGGCGCGTGCCGTCGTCATGGCGATCGAGCGCAACCTCGGTTTCGAGCCGGCCGACCGCGAGTTCGAGAAGCTCGGCTACGACGTCGAGAGCCGCGTCCCGGGCACCGGCAAGCTGCGCTTCATCGAGGTGAAGGGCCGGATCACGGGCGCGGACACGATCACGGTGACCCGCAACGAGATCCTCTACTCCCTCAACAAGCCCAACGACTTCATCCTCGCGATCGTCGAGTTCCTCGACGGCGACACTCATCGGGTACACTATGTTCGCAGGCCGTTCCAGCGAGAGCCTGATTTCGGGGCCGCGAGCGTGAACTACGACTTTGGCGAGCTATTGGCCCGCGCTGAGCAGAAGTGGTAACAACAATGACAACTCCTGGAATCTCGGAATTGGAGCTGCTGCTCGTTGATCTGGAGTCGGAGCTCGTCGAACGGAAAGAGTCGTTCAAGACGGTATCCGACAGGGTTCGCGAGGCCGTCTGTGCCTTTGCCAACGATCTGCCGGACCATCGGCGAGCCGGCATCGTGTTCATCGGCGCCAAGGATGACGGCTCGCCGTCGGGCCTTGCCATCACCGACGATCTACTCTTGCAAATCGCAGACATCAAGACGGACGGCAACATCGTACCGCCTCCCACGCTCAGCGTGATGAAGCACATGCTCCGCGGGGCCGAAATGGTTGTCATCACGGTACAACCGGCGGACTCGCCGCCGGTCCGGTATCGAGGCCGCATTCATATCCGCATCGGCCCCAGGCGAGGCATTGCTTCGGCTCAAGACGAGCGGATACTGAACGAAAAGCGCCGGCATCGGGACCGGCCTTTCGACGTTCAGCCGGTTCCTTCAGCCGTCCTCGCCGATCTTGACCGCCGGCTGTTCGAAGAATCGTACCTGCCCAGCGCATTCGCTCCGGATATTCTTGCACTGAATGATCGCAGCTATGAGCAAAGACTGGCCGCCACGAAGATGATCGTCTCGATCGATGATCCGACACCGACAGTCCTGGGTATCCTGGTGCTCGGCTTCCGTGCGCGCGATTTTCTTCCAGATGACAGGATCGAGATCACGAGTCCGGGTGGCGCTTTCGGGATCGTGCGCCCCGAGAATTTTGGCCAGCCCGGCGTGACGGACTACCGCAATCCCGACCTTGCCGAGGCGATGCGCGTGCTGGGGTTCGTTCAGTACTTTGGCGCTGGTATCCCGACCGCGCGGCTCGCGTTAGCGAAGAACGGCAATCCCCCTCCCGAGTTCGACGTGCAGCCCGCGTATCTCGGGGTCATCGTGAGGCCAGCGCCATGAATACGATCGCGTTCTTCAACAACAAGGGCGGCGTCGGCAAGACGTCTCTCGTCTACCATCTCGCCTGGATGTACGCGGACCTGGGACTTTCCGTCATTGCCGCGGACCTGGATCCGCAGGCTAACTTGACCAGTATGTTTGTTGACGAAGACCAGCTCGCGACATTATGGCCGGATCGGTCTCACACCAAGACGATATTTGGAGCGATTCAGCCTCTGCTGGAAGGAACGGGTGACATTTCCTTGCCGTACGTTGAGTATGTTGCAAATAAGATAGGGCTGCTAGTGGGAGACCTCGCGCTCTCAGCCTCGGAAGACGAGATGACGAGCCAGTGGCCTGATTGCCTCGACCGCAAGCCGCGTGCTTTCCGGGTGCTTTCGGCCATCTGGCGGGTGATCGAGCAGGCTGCGATGGAACGCGACGCCAGCCTTGTTCTCATCGATGTGGGGCCGAATCTCGGCGCGGTCAACCGCGCCGCATTGATCGCCGCGGAGCACGTCGTTATTCCGCTGGCTCCCGACCTCTACTCGCTGCAGGGCCTGCGGAACCTCGGGCCTGCCCTGCGCCGCTGGCGCCAGGAATGGTCCGAGCGACGGCAACGAAATCCTGTCCCGGGTCTTTCGATTCCGTCAGGCGCGATGACTCCGTCCGGCTACGTCCTCATGCAGCATGCCGTACGCCTTGACCGGCCTGTCAAAGCCTATGATCGCTGGATGGCGCGCATCCCGGCCGTCTACCGAGAGGCGGTGCTAAATGAAGCCGCGGGAGTCATGGTGGATGTGAGGAACGATCCCCATTGCCTGGCGGCGTTGAAACACTACCGCAGCCTGATGCCGCTTGCCCAGGAGGCGCGGAAGCCGATGTTTTTTCTGAAACCCTCCGACGGAGCTCTCGGTGGTCACGCCAAGGCTGTGCAGGAATGCTACAAAGATTTCCGTGAGCTCGCCCAAACCATCGCCGACCGATGCGGAGTGCAAATTTCGTGACGCCAAGGAAGAAGCTCATCGAAGTCGCCCTGCCCCTCGAAGCGATCAACAAGGCCAGCGCGAGGGAAAAGTCGATCCGCCACGGGCATCCGAGCACGCTGCACCTCTGGTGGGCGCGTCGGCCTCTGGCGGCGGCGCGGGCGGTGATCTTCGCTCAACTGGTGGACGACCCGTCGGCGCATCCGGACATCTTCCCGACCGAAAAGGCTCAGGAGAAAGAACGGCAGCGGCTGTTCCGCATCATCGAAGCCCTTGTCCTGTGGGAGAACACCATCAACGAGACGGTCTTGCAGCAGGCGCGGGATGAGATCTGGCAGAGCTGGCGCGACACCTGCGCCGAGAACGCCGGCCACCCGCGAGCCAAGGAACTGTTCGACCGCTACAAGCTGCCCGCCTTCCACGATCCGTTCGCCGGCGGCGGGTCGATCCCGCTTGAGGCACAGCGGCTCGGGCTGGAGAGCTACGCCAGCGACCTGAACCCGGTGGCCGTGCTGATCAACAAGGCGATGATCGAGATCCCGCCCAAGTTCGCGGGCAAGCCGCCGGTGAATCCGGACGCGCGACGTGATCCGCAACTCTTCAAGAAGGCGTGGAAGGGCGCGCAGGGGCTGGCAGAGGATGTGCGCTACTACGGCAAGTGGATGCGCGACGAGGCCGAGAAGCGCATCGGCCACCTTTACCCCAAGGTCGAGGTCACGGCAGCGATGGCGCAGGAGCGGCCCGACCTGAAGAATTATGTGGGCCAGAAGCTGACCGTGATCGCCTGGCTCTGGGCACGCACGGTGAAGAGCCCGAACCCGGCCTTTGCACAGGTGGATGTGCCGCTGGCCTCAACATTCTTGCTTGCCAAGAAACCGGGCAAGGAAGCGTACGTCGAGCCGGTGATCGAGGGCCACGGCTACCGCTTCATGGTCAAGGTGGGGAAACCCAAGAACGCCGAGACGACAAAGCGCGGCACGAAATCCGGAAGCAGCGGGAGCAGCTTCCTGTGCCTTTTGTCGGGGGCGCCTATGCCGTTCGACTACTTGCGGACCGAGGCAAAAGCGGGCCGAATGAATGCACGGCTGATGGCCATTGTTGCTGAGGGTACCCGTGGGAGAGTCTACTTGTCTCCGACGCCCGAGATGGAAGTAACGGCCAAGAGCGCACAACCCGTCGATGTACCGGATACGGAGTTGCCGAAGAAGGCGCTTGGGTTCCGGGTCCAGGAATACGGCATGAAGAAGTGGCGGGATCTGTTTACCCCCCGCCAGCTCTTAGCACTCACCACCTTCTCCGACCTCGTGCATGAGGCGCGCCGACGAACGATGAGCGAGGCCGTGGCCGCCGGCCTGCAGGACGACACTAAGCCAATTACCGTTGGAGGCGGAGCCAGCGCATACGGCGATGCGGTTGCGGTCTATCTAGGCTTCGCGCTCAGCAAGGTAACGGACCTCGCGAACACGCTCGTGACGTGGAGGTCCGATCGCGAATCTTCGTATCACCTGTTCTCACGCCAGGCGATTCCGATGGCTTGGGATTACTGCGAATTGAACACACTTTTGAACGGAACAGGTAGCTTTTGCGGAGCAGCAGACTGGACCGCCGAGAGCATTGAGGGAGTCGCGGCAGGCTACGGGTCGTCGTTCGGTGCGGCGCACGATCTCGATGCCGCGAGCCAGGTATTATCGCAGGGCAAGGTCATCTCCACCGATCCACCGTACTTCGACAATATCGGCTACGCCGATTTGTCGGATTTTTTCTATGTCTGGCTGCGGCGTGTGCTTAAGCCAGTCTTCCCCGAACTATTTGCAACGCTGACCGTGCCGAAGGATGGGGAGCTTGTCGCCACGCCAGACAGACACGGCGGGAAGGAGAAGGCGGAAGCGTTCTTCCTTAACGGCATGACCAAAGCGATGCACCGGCTCGCCGAGCAGGCACACCCAGCCTTCCCGGTCACCATTTATTACGCCTTCAAGCAGTCGGAGAGCGACAGCGACACTGGCACCGTTAGCACAGGCTGGGAGACTTTTCTCGATGCGGTGATCCTCGCTGGACTTGCCGTCAGCGGCACTTGGCCCATGCGCACTGAATTAGGCAACCGCATGCGCGGAATGGACTCCAATGCCCTCGCATCGAGCATTGTACTCGTATGCCGAAAGCGCTCGGCCGACGCCCCAATAACTACGCGCCGCGAGTTCGTGACCGCACTGAAAGCCGAGCTGCCCATGGCGCTCACCCACTTGCAGCGCGGTAACATCGCCCCCGTGGACCTGGCGCAGGCAGCCATCGGCCCGGGGATGGCCGTGTACACCCGCTACTCCAAGGTGCTCGACGCCCAAGGCAAGCCGCTCTCGGTTCGCGAGGCGCTGGCGCTCATCAACCAGACCCTTGATGAGTCGCTGGCCGAGCAGGAGGGCGACTTCGACGCCGATAGCCGCTGGGCGCTGGCGTGGTTCGATCATGCGGGCTTTGCCGAAGGGGAGTATGGTGTGGCTGAGACGCTTTCCACGGCCAAGAACACCAGCCTCGCCGGGCTGGTCGAGGCCGGCATCGTGGCCTCCAGCCGTGGCAAGGTCCGCCTCTTGAAGCCCGAGGAACTGCCCGCCGATTGGGACCCGGCGACGGACAATCGGCTCACCAACTGGGAGACGGTTCATCACCTGATCCGCGTCTTGCAAGCGGGCGGCGAAGGCGCCGCGGCCGCGCTGGTCGCGAAGCTTGGCGGCAAGGCCGAGATCGCCCGCGAACTTTGCTACCGGCTCTACACCTTGTGCGAGCGGAAGAAGCGTGCCGCCGAAGCGCTGGCCTACAACGGCCTGGTGCTGAGCTGGCCCGAGATCACCCGCCTGGCCCGGGAGGGCGGCAAGCCGCGCTCCGAACAGCGCGCACTCTTTGCTGAGGAGACAGCCGATGAGTAACCGGCCCGAGCCCATCGAGCGGCGGCAGTTTGAGATGCAGCAACTCGTCAAGGAACACCCTCCCGTCTGGAATGACCGGAACAAGAGGGTCGTTTTCGAGATCGCCTGCCCACCGGGATCGTCTCCGCAAGGACGGCTCGACTATAGCCGGTGGGCGGCGCTTCCCTGGCCCGAGAGCCTCGATCCCAAGTCCGCCGTGAGCCGAGTGGAGGACCGTCCCGGATTCTACGATTACACCCGCGCGTCGGATCGGCCGGATGCCGTGGAGTGGCATGTCAACGATATCCAGTACGTGCTCGCCACGGCGTTCACCGGTTTTCGCGCGGCCGTACTTGAGTCAGCTCGATCGCGCGGATCCGAATGTCCGGTCCTGGTCCACACGGGGTTCTGGGGCTGTGGCGCCTTGGGCGGCAATCGCATACTCATGACCGTGCTCCAGATCCTCGCGGCGGAAATGGCCGGGCTGGAACGGGTCGTCTTTCACACGGGCGCAGCCTCCGGAGTTGCCGCCATCAACGACGCGAAGCGATTGTTCGAAGCGGATCTCATCACCGGATCGCCAATGACCGTCGACGAGCTGATCGAACTGATCGACGCGATCGGCTTCGAGTGGGGTGTAAGCGACGGGAACTAAGGGCCCGCGTAACAATAACTTGGACAATTCTTGTCCGGGATACTAACCCGAAGCGTAAGCGAGGTGCTGCGTTTTCCCTCGCTTACGCTTCGGGTTGGTATAGTGACAGTATGTTGTCATTGTTCACGTTATTTGTGCGCGGGCCCTAACCCGCGAGGGCGTGAATCGGACCGAGCGCGTTGAGCCACTGCCGTTCTCGGACGAGGAACTCTGAAGCGACAACCCACGACAAAACGACGCGATAATCTTGACAATTCCAGGGAGTCTTCCTTACAATACTGGACATGAGCATTGACAAACAGCAGATTCGCCGGCGGGCCTTGGAACTGATCCTCGCCGACGGTCATCGCGTCGGGACGAGGCTTGCCCAGGCTGCGGGACTATCGAGGCAGGTCGCGAATGCCTATCTGCAAGCGCTGCTGCGAGAAGGGCTCGTCGATGCCGAGGGGACGACGCGTGCCCGGTCCTACCGGCTCAAGCTTCTGGCCGAAGTCGAGCGGCGATACCCGCGGGAGGGTCTTCAGGAGGACTTGGTCTGGCGCGAGTTGATCGCGCCGGTGGTGGCCCGGTTGCCCGAGAACGTGCGCAACATCTGGTATTACGCGTCTACCGAGATGATCAACAACGCAATCGACCACTCCGGTGCACGCGAAGTGCAGGTCGGGGTCCGCCAGAATGCTCTATCCACGGAAGTACTGGTCTCTGACGAGGGAGGGGGGATCTTCGTGAAGATTCAGCTTGCCCTGGGCCTGCACGACCCGCGCGAGTCGATCCTCGAGCTTGCCAAGGGCAAGCTGACCACGGCGCCCGAGAACCACACGGGCGAGGGGATTTTCTTCACCTCGCGCGCCCTGGATTCATTCGAGATCGAGTCGCACCACCTTCGCTTCATCCACGGACAGCGCGGCCACGATGCGATCGTTCAGCAGGCACTGGACACGCCGGGAACACAAGTGCGGATGCGGCTGGCTAACGACAGCCCGCGGATCATGCGAGAGGTGTTCGAGGCGTTCACTTCCCCCGAGGAAAATACGTTCGACAAGACCGTCGTGCCGCTGCACCTGGCCCAGTATGAAGGCGAGAACCTCGTCTCACGCTCGCAGGCGAAGCGCGTGGCGCACCGGTTCGAGCGTTTCAAACGCGTCGAGCTGGATTTTGCCGGTGTGTCGGAGATAGGCCAGGCATTCGCAGACGAGTTATTCCGCGTGTTCGCAAGAGCGCATCCTGAGATCCGGATCACACCGATCAACACCGAGGCGGCTGTTGCCAAAATGATTCGCCGAGTCGTGTCTGAGGGCTCAGCGCAGCGATGGACAGCGCCGAATTCGTAGGACAATCATGGCGATTACAAACCTCGAACGCGTCGGCAAGGCGATGGAGCTCCTCAAGGGCGGGCTCGGCCCCTTTGTCGAGCGCGAGTTCAAGAGCATATGCAAGGACCGCGCTGTCGCCGAGGTGGTACGGTACCTCGGCGAAGATCGCCTGAACGCGAAAAAGTCGATCGCCGAGAAGGACGTGGCGGCGCTGCTCAAGCTCATGTGGGAATCCTGGAACGACGTGTTCCGCCTGACGCTGGGGCCCGCCGAGCGTAGCCTCGTTAGCGAACTGCGAGACCATCGCAACCGGTGGGCGCACCAGGAAGCCTTCTCCGGCGACGAGGCTTATCGAGCGCTCGACTCGGCCGGCCGTCTGCTGAGCGCCATCTCGGCGCCGCAGGCCGACGACATCGAGAAGATGAAGACGGAACTTCTGCGGTTACGGTTCGACGAGCAAGCGCGCAGCGAGAAGCGCAAGAGCGCCGGCACCGCGATCGAGGGCACGGGGGCGGGCGGCTTGAAGCCCTGGCGCGAGGTGGTGACGCCGCACAAGGACGTCGCCAGTGGCCGCTACCAGCAGGCCGAGTTCGCCGCCGACCTCTGGCAAGTGCACCTCGGCGAGGGCACGGACGAGTACAAGGACCCCGTCGAGTTCTTCCGCCG
>JBIOJM010000304.1:0-12778 GCA_044450785.1 Isosphaerales bacterium | reverse complement strand
GATGAGGGCGGGTCGGTCATCTTGATGAGGGCGGGTCGGCGATGCGATTGGGACTTTTTGGCGGGACGTTCGACCCGATCCACCTGGGCCACTTGATCCTGGCCGAGCAGTGCCGAGAGTCATGCGGGCTGGACCAGGTCTGGTTCGTGGTGGCGGGCGAGCCGCCGCACAAACCGAGCGGTCGGACCGGGGTGGCCCATCGCCTGGAGATGGCCAGGATCGCGGTTGCCGGGCATCCGGTGTTCGCGGTTTCGGAGATTGAAACCAGACGCCCCGGCCCACACTACAGCGTCGAGACGCTCGAATCGGTTTGTCGGGATAACCCGGGCGAGGAATTATTCTTCCTGATCGGCGCCGACAGCCTGGCCGATCTTGTGTCCTGGCGCGAGCCGGCCCGGATCGCGCAACTGGCCACCATCGTCGTGGTCAACCGTCCTGGCATCGGGGAGGTCGACCGGGCGAGCCTGCCCGACTTCGGACCGGGCTCTCATCCGCTCTTGTCGGTGACGATCCCGCCGATCGGCATCGCCTCGACCGACCTGCGGCGACGCCTGGCCGAAGGCCGGAGCATCCGCTACCTGGTTCCCCGCGGCGTCGAAGCCTATATCGAGGCGCAGGGGCTGTATCGGGATCGGAACGGGAATGAGCAGGTGGGATGACCGGCGACTTCGCCTGATCGCGTCGATTGCACACCGTCTATTCATTATGGTGCGCCTTCTCACTTACTCATCCAGAAAAACCGCCGGCTCGACTTTGAAAAACCGGGCCAGGGCTTCGATGTGCTTCACGCCGAGCTTCCGCTTTCCGGAGAGGATCTCGGAGATGGTCGAGTCGGCGAGGCCTGTTCCGGCAGCCACATCACTCTGGGTCATCGCATGCGTCTCGATTAGATAACGAACCATCTCAATTCCCGAAGCCGGTGGGATCGCGTGGTGCTCCGCCTCATACTTCTCGACGAAAACGGCCAGCGCGAGCAAGTATTCCGTCTCCTCAGGTGTCCGATGGTGGCCACGATCGCTCAACCGGTCGAGCGTCGCGATCGTATGCTCATATTCCTGGTCAGAGCGAATGACTCGTAAGGCGCATCCGCGGACTAGATCCAGATATTGGTCACCGGCGCGAGCGACGGCTTCTGTCTTCACCGTTCCCTTTGGGTTTCGTCCCTTCTTCCATCGAGTTGCCACGCTCAGTTACCTCTCTTTCACGGGCCGGAGATCGGCTCTTCCATTCGCCTTTGTCATACTCTTTGTGCGTCAGGACCTGCCTGATGAGGATGACTCGGTCTTGGAAGAAAATCTCGAGGATCAGGCGGTATTTATTCCCGCCAATATTGATGACCGTTAGTTGGTCGACACGATCGGCGCTGGGACAAACAGCCCGTAACTCGGCAAAGTTGGTCCATTTTGCCTTCTCGGCGAGCTTGAACCATCGTATTAAGGGTTCCTCGGCATCAGCATGCACTCCCCAGAATTCACGCAGCCTCCTGAGCGAGATGACATGCATGCCGGCCTCGGGCTGGTCTCGACGAGTCAGTTGACTGCCGCAATCATAGTTCGCAAATCCAGAAAATGCAAGGACGAACCATTCATCTTCGGCTTGTCGGAGGGCGGTTGATTGGTGTAGGGTCGTTTCGAGGCGATTCCTTCTCCCACTCCGCTGCTGAACGCTTGCGGGGCCGGCGCGCCTCTTTGTTGGCGTATTTCGGCATGGTTGGTCGTGACCCGGCTGTCGCCCCATCCCTCGCCCGGCAAGGTCGTCCTCGATTTCATCGATTGCAGCCTGATCGACCACACGGTCGCCCAGCAATTGCACGACTCCGAGGAGGAGTACTCCCGTCATCCTGAATGATCGCGCGACTCTCGAAGTCCCGTCGAGGGCGGCGGAAGTTACGGAACCCTCCCTTGCCCGGCTCCGGCATGTGATCGAGCACGCCGCCCACCTGCTACCGGCACAGGGGCCGATCACCGTGTTCATCCACCACAACACGCTCCACGGCTTCGAGGACCTGCGGTTCGACCTGGGGGTCGAGAAGGGCGCCCATGCCTTCGGGTGCCAGCCCTACCTGACCGAAGACCGGTACCGCGAGGCGTTGACGCGGGGGCGGATCCGGTTCGGCGACCTCCAGGAGGTGCTCGAGAAAGACCTGGGGGACCGGGCCTGTGAGAAGGTCCCGTGCTTCGGCACGCTGCTCCAGCTCCGCCTGGCGCTGCTCCAGTACCCGCTGCGGCGGGCCGACGGTGGAGTTGATCTGGCACGTCGCGGAGTTGAACGCCCTGCGGCGCGTCCGGCCGGAGGCATCGTCCGCGGTCCGGGCGCAGTTGATCGCGGAGACGCGTCGCTGGGTGATGCGCGACCTGCGCACCGGGTTCGATCCGGCGCGGAACGGCTCGCGCAACACACCGCCGCGGGGAGGTCTTTCGGACAGTCTCTCCGAGCTGCTCGGCCGGTACCGTGAGCCGACGATCGAGGACTGGACCGACGACGAGTGGGAAGGCTTCACGCTCCAGGCGCTCTGGCGGGTCTGCTGCGATGGTGTCCGGGACCTGCCGGCATTCACGCCGCCCCCCGCCCCCGCGGTACGGCATCGGGACTTGCTGCTGGAGGCGACCGGGAAAGACACGGACACGGTCGTTCACGAGCGGCTGATCGGCTTTTGCTCCGCATTCCTGGACCAAGGGTTTACGCAGTGGGAACTTCCCCGGCGGGACGAAGGGTTCTACCATGCCTTTTGCGCGATGTACCGCCAACCTGGCGCGTCGCCGCAGCGGTGGATGCGGCGGCTGGCCCGCGAGGCCGGCCGCCTCGAGGACGAGGGAATCGGCCCGCTGGATTTGATCCACGAATCGCTAGTTGAGCTCGGGGTCACCGAGCCGGAGTGGGAGAGCTTTCTCTCGGCCACGTTGCTGGCGCTTCGTGGTTGGGGGGGCATGGTGCAACAGATCGAGCTCCGCGGCGACCGGGTGGTGCGCCCGGTTCCCGAGGGGAGCCTGACCGAGTTCCTGGCGGTCCGGCTGTTGCTGGACCGGTTCGCGCTGGCCTCGGTCCCGCTCGTCACCCGGATTCTGTTCCCGCGGCTGACGGCGCGGGTCCGGCATTTATTTGGCCACATCGTCCGAACGCCACCCTTGACCCGGCTCCAGTTCGAGCGCACCGCGCCCGCGCCCGGCCCCGAGAACGGCGAAGTCGGCTTCAACGTCGAGGAGATGACGAACGCCGCCGAGCGGATGCTCCGCGACATCGGGCTGACCTCGGGGTTCGCCCGTTTGGTGCTGCTGCACGGGCACGGCTCGGACAGCCTGAACAACCCGCACAACTCGGCGTACAACTGCGGCGCCTGCGGCGGCGTGGCGGGGGGGCCGAACGCTCGCACGATGGCGTCGATCCTCAACGACCCGCGGGTGCGGGCGGGCCTGGGGCTGCGCGGGCTGCGCCTGCCCGCCGATACCGTGTTCGTCGGCGGCTACCACAACACGTGCAACGACTCCGTCACTTACTTCGACCTGGACCGGATCCCGCCGTCGCACCGGGGGGCGTTCGAGTCGGCCCGCGCGGACGTCGAGGCGACCTGTGACCGAAATGCACACGAGCGCTGCCGGCGGTTCATGTCGGTGCCGCTGACGATGTCGTTCGCCGCCGCCCGCGAGCACGTCGAGGAGCGCGCGGAGGACCTGGCGCAGACCCGCCCGGAGCTGGGGCACGCCACCAACGCCATCACCGTCGTCGGGCGTCGGGAGTGGACCCGCGGCCTGTTCCTGGACCGGAGGGCGTTCCTCACGTCCTACGACCCGACCCAGGACGGCCCCGAGTGCCCGATCCTCACTCGCATCCTCCAGGCGGTCTTCCCCGTGTGCGCGGGCATCAACCTCGAGTATTACTTCGTTTTCGAGGACGGCGAGTTCCGTCCCTACCGGCCCCGGTCGTCAGCCCTGCGGAAGGCTGCCTCCTCGGTCGAGTGGTACCGTGGCTGGCGCGATCACCTGGAGTTCGCGGAAATCGAAGGTTGAAGCCCTAGTGAAACCCGGAACCGAGAATGGGAGCCATGGCTGATTACCATCATCTCTCCGTCGTCCTAGGGGTCGTCGTCGTCGCCTGTCCGCTCTTGCTGACGATGGCTCTCGGGGTCACGTCGCTGCTCGACCGGAAGCTGGCGGAGACCACGACCGCGAAGCTGGTCTACGCGGCGATCCTGCCGGGCCTGCTGGCGGCGTTCGCGGTCCTGGCGATCATGCTGATCGTGGGGACGCGTCACGTGGCGATCGAGCTGGGGGACTGGGTCCTGATCCCGCGGCTCTACCACTTTTCGGTCAAGTTCGTCTTCGACCGGCTGTCGGTGCCGTTCGTGATCCTGTCGTACATCCTGTCGGGTACGATCGCGGCATTCGCCACCAAGTACATGCACCGCGAGCGCGGCTTCAACCGGTTCTTTGTGCTGTACGCGGTGTTCCTCCTCGGCATGGTGTTGACCTCGCTGGCCGGGACGATCGAGACCTTGTTCGCCGGGTGGGAGCTGGTCGGGCTGTCGTCGGCGTTGCTGGTCGCGTTCTTCCAGGAGCGGCCCGCGCCGGCGCGGAACGGACAGCCGGTGTGGGTCATCTACCGAGTCTCCGACGCCGCGCTTTCGTACGGGCACCGAGCCTGCTCCAGGATTACCACACGCTGGAGAATGCCATCGGCGCGCACCTGCCGCGGGCCGGGACGCCCCGGAGCCGACTGGCCGACCGGCTGGGCCGCGCCAGGCTGTACCGCGCGGCGCTGGAGCGCGGGTACCTGGACGCGATGCTCGCGGCCTTCATCGCCGCGCCGTTCGTCCGAACTTTTCTGTGGTGCGACGCGATGGAACGTCGCTGGACCGACTTCCTGTCGGGCGGGTCGTCCCGCAAGTCGGACGAAGTCAAGCCGCACTTCGAAACGATCGAAGAGTTCTTATGAATCTGTTGTACCTACCCTGGCTCGAGATTGCGATCGCCACCGCCCTGGTTGGGTCTCTCTGGGTGAGCACCTGTACGTGGGCCTGGCCGTGGTCGTGGCGGCGGCGATCAACGGGATTGCGGTCATGCGGGCGTACTTTCTGCTGTTCACGGGGTCCAGGCACGGTTCGACGGTCACGCTCGGGATCACGCCGCGGGAGCGGTTCGCGGTGCTGACGCTGTCGGTGCTGATCCTGGGCGGCGGTGTTTTCCCCCAGCCGGGGGTCATGTCGCGCCAGCGCGCGACGGAGATGATCCTCAGAGAACGCGAGAGCCGGGTACGGGAGGCCGAGCCGGGCCGGCCGGCCGACCCTGCCGAGATCGCCTCGCACCGGGTCGTCAAGGTACCCCGCCCGCGGTAAGGCCCGGCGGCCCAGGCTGGTTCTTGATTGCGGGGACCGCCGGCTCGACGAGCCGGATTCTTCATGATATTTATGGGTCTTCGCCCCGGATCGCCGGATCTCGAGTCCGCAGCCGATGACTCGGAAGCCGTCGGGCCGGTGCTCCCCACCGATCGATCAACAGAAAAACGGCGCGGGATGGCCGCGCTTGGCGTACGGGACTCGATGTTGCCAATGCACTGACCGGGCCGCCCCGGTCTATCGGAGAAACCATCATGGGACGCTTCACAATCCTCGTTCTCGCTCTCGTTTTCGCCCTTCCCTTTTCGGCCAAGGCGCAGGAGAAAGACGCCAAGACGCTGGCGCAGGAGATCCTCGACAAAGGCGCCGCATTGTTCGACACCCGCGACGCGACAGCCATGGCCGCGACCTATACCGAGGACGCCCAGATCCAGTCGATCGCGAAGGACGACTCCACCGGCGAAATCAAAGTCGAAGTCAAGAAGGGCCGCTCCGAAATCGAGTCCACCTATCGCGACGTCTTCAAGGATGCGAAGGAGAAGACGACATCGAAGAACACCGTCGAGTTCGCCCGGTTCGTCACGCCTGACATGATGATCGTGCAAGGCGTGTTCCAGCCGAACGTGGCCGACAAGGGCAAGTTTCCGTTCGTCCAGTTGCGCGTGAAGCAGGGGGACAAGTGGTTCATGAAGAACCTGCAAATCTTCTTGATTTCCCTGGAATCATGAAGAATCAGGACTTCATGAGAACGGCACGAATCTTCAACCTCTGGCTGGCCCAAACCAAGCGTGTGATCGCGCTGGCGCTCTTCGCGCCGACGTTGCTCTTGGTCGGAGCCGACGTCCTCGTGGGTGGACGGGTTTGCCCTGCAAGCGCGAGGGGGTTGACTGAGCCGGCGCCGGCGCTTGACCCAGTCGTGAGCGGGGAGCTGGGCGTGGTCGACGCCGGCGCGGCGGGTCCCGTGCGCCGAGTTCCGTGGACGGGCTCGAAGATCGCCGGCACGCCCGAGCCACCACCCCCGTATACGGTCGCTCTGGCGTTTCCCAGCCTCAAGTTTGAATTTCCGGTCGTGCTGGTCGGGGCGAAAGGGACCGCGCGACTCTTCCTCGGCGACTTGAGGGGCCGGATCTTCTCGTTCCCGAACGACCCTGGCTGCAAGAAGGCGGACCTTGCGCTCGAGCTCACCAAGCTGCATCCGGACCTGACCGCGCTCTACGGCCTCGCCGTTCATCCGGATTTCGACAAAAATCGCTATGTTTACGTTTGCTACGTTCGGAAGAACGAGGTACCCGACGGCTCGGTCGTCGCTCGGTTCGCCGTGAGCCGGACCGATCCGCCCGTGATCGATCCTGGCAGCGAGCAGGTGATCCTGACGTTCTGGTCGGGGGGGCATAACGGCGGCTGTCTCGACTTCGGCACGGATGGATATCTCTACATTTCCACCGGCGATGGGGCCGGCCCCTCGCCTCCTGACACGATGATGACCGGCCAGGATTGCTCCGACTTGCTTTCGAGCGTGCTCAGGATCGACGTCGATCACCGTGAGGCGGGCAAGGCTTATGCGATCCCGGCCGACAACCCGTTCGTGAAGGTTCACGCCGTCCGGCCCGAGATCTGGGCGTTCGGCTTTCGCAACCCCTGGAAGATGAGCATCGACCGGGCGACCGGCGACCTGTGGGTCGGCGACGTCGGCTGGGAGCTGTGGGAGATGATCCACAAGGTCCATCGTGGGGGCAACTACGGCTGGAGCGTGATGGAAGGCCCGCAGCCGGTCCACGTGGAAGGCCGGCGCGGGCCGACGGCCATCCTGCCGCCCTTGAAGGCGCATCCGCACTCGGAGGCCGCCTCGATCACAGGGGGCTACGTCTATCACGGAACCAGGCTGCCCGAGCTGGCCGGTGCTTACATTTACGGCGATTATCAGACCGGGATCATCTGGGCACTGCGGTGCCGGGGTGAGACGGTCACCTGGCAGAAGGAGCTGGCGCGGACGCCGCTGCACCTCGTGGCCTTCGGCGAGACTCAGGACGGGGAGCTGTACCTGGTTGACCACGACCGGACCCACCAGATTTATCGTCTGGTCCGTGACTCGACCGCCAACGTCGTGCACGACTTCCCCCGCCGTCTGAGTCAAACCGGCCTGTTTGCCTCGACCCGCGATCACCGGCCGGCCCCTGGTGTGGTTCCTTACCAGGTCAACGCCGAGCTCTGGGCCGACGGCGCGACCGCCCTTCGGTTGCTGGCTGTACCCGGCGCCGACCGCGTCGGTCTCGATGACCAGGGCAACTGGCGGTTCCCCGAGGGTTCGGTGCTGGCGCGCACGGTTTCGATCGAACGAGAGCCGGGCACACCGAGCAGCCGGCGCCGACTCGAAACGCAGATCCTTCACCTGGAGACCGCGGCCTGGCGTCCCTACTCGTACGTCTGGAACGACGACCAGAGCGACGCGGTGCTCGCGGGCGCTCAAGGGGCGGCGCTGACGATCCCCATCACGGAGCGAGGCGGCCGTCGCGAGCTGAGTTATCGCGTCTACGCCCGGACCGAGTGTGTTTTGTGCCATAACCCCTGGGTCGAGAAGAAGACGTCGGGCTTCGGGGTTCAATCGGGCTCGCCCCTGGGGGTCAACACGCCCCAGATGAACAAGCGGTACGCCCATGGTGAAGTCGGGGCCAACCAGCTCGCCGTCTTTCACCAGATGGGACTGCTGGCCTGGACGCCCGACCTCACGAGGCTGCCGAAGCTGGTCGATCCCTACGACGAGTCGGCCGACCTCGATCGCCGGGCGCGGTCTTATCTGCAAACCAACTGCGCGCACTGCCACCAGTTCAACGCGGGCGGAGCGGCCAACATCGCCCTGGGCTACGATGTGCCGCTCGAGGTGACCAAGACGGTGGGTGTCCGGCCGATTCAGGGGACGTTCAATATTGCCGGGGCCAGGATCATCGCGCCCGGCGATCCGGCGGGATCGGTGTTGTACTACCGCATGTCGAAGCTCGGGGGGGGCCGCATGCCGCGGGCGGGCTCGAGTCAGGTCGACGAGCGAGCGACCCGGATGATCCACGACTGGATTGCGCGCATGCCAACGGCGAAGGCCGGCGAACCAGCCGATGCGGCTGCCAAGGCGGCGCCCGAGGACCGCGGCGCGATCGAGGCGCTTCGGCAGCCGGATCGCCTGTCGCCCGCCGCTCGATCGGCCGCGATCCAGCGCCTGGCATCGACGACGCACGGGGCCTTGACGCTGCTCGGCTTGATCGATCGAAGCCCCGGGTCAGAGACGCTGCGGCGCGACGTGGTCGCGATAGCCAAGAACAGTCCACAGGTCGAAGTGCGCGACCTGTTCGAGCGGTTCATTCCCGCGAGGGAGCGAATCAAGCGTCTGGGCGACGTGATCGACCGAGCGGCCATTCTCGCCCTGGGCGGCGATGTCGCGCGCGGGCGTCTAATCTTCACGGCGAACCCAGCCGCTCAATGTAAGACCTGCCACAAGGCCGGCGACGTGGGGGAAACCGTCGGGCCGGACCTGACCAAGATCGGTGCCAAATACAACAAGGCCGCCTTGCTCGACCAGATTCTCGAGCCCTCGAAGACGATCGACCCTCTGTTCATCACCCACCTGGTGGAGACGAAGGACGGCCGGGTCTTGACCGGGCTGATCGTGGAGAAGGGCCCGCGCGAGGTCGTGCTCAAGGACGCGCAGGGCAAGACGATCCGGGTTCCGAACACGGAGGTGGAACAGCTTGTGCCCCAGTCGCGCTCGCTGATGCCGGAGCTCTTGCTTCGCGATCTGACGGCCCAGCAAGTGGCCGATCTTCTGGAGTTCATGGCGTCGCTGCGGTGAGTCTTCGAGGTGGAATCGCTCATTTCCGCCCGTGACGAATGGTAGGTCCGCGAGGTCGGCCCGATGATTTCGCAGTGCCTGACCGACGTTTGCCGTTCTGTGACAATCTTTCCTTCGGCCGCGCCGCCTCCAGCTTTGCCTTGACTTCTTGCCAGGTTGGGTCGGGGGCCTCGATCCGCGTCGTCGTTCTTCTCACAGCGACGGCCAAGGCTGCGCCGACCACTTCATTGAGGCTTTGTCCGCGAGATTCAGCCAAAACGACCAGGCGACGGTGCACCTCCGGAGTGATCCGGATGTTGAACCGGCCGGAGTAGGGCCGATCGGGTTGCGTTCCCTCTTGCTCGCAGCAGGACAGGTAAAAGTCGACCGATTCCTCGAACGACTCGCGGGCCTCCTCGACCGTCTTGCCTTGGAAGGTGATGACATCGCGCATGCCGAGCGTGCGTCCGAACAGCTCGCCGGCGTCGAGATCGACTTCCAGAACACCTGTGTAACCTTTATACGTCAGCGTTGCCATTGTCCTCTGCATTTCCTTCCAGGGTCGGATCCAGTCCTGCTCGGATCAGGAGGTCTCGGAACGCCTGAACACGCACGCGGGAAAGCTGGTTGCCCGGATGAGGCTTGTGGATGACCGCCCAGGATCCATTCGGCATCGTAAACTTGTGCGCCGATCCCCCCGATGACTTGATGTCGGCTCTGTAATAGGCAACCAAACTCACGGCGTCGTCCCATCGGATGTTGGCTGGCGGAGGGGAAGCGAATATCGCTTCGAGGGCCTTGTCATGCTTGCTCAAACATAATGACAAAAGCAAGAGGCGGTGGCGAGTCGTTTTGAGATTCCTCGGTAGGATCTTCATGGCCGATCGGGATGGTGGAGCCCGCGCGCCTGGACATCGTCGGCCTCGCGGTCCCGTTCTTGTTCGATCAGAGCTCGGTTCCGGGCGACTCGGCTTCGCGCGGTCCGATTGCCGGGAGCCGGTGGAACAGGGAAATCTTGGCGGCGAAGTGGGGGGCGACGTAGAGCGCGCAGCCGATCGCGACGGCCGCCACCGGGTCAATCGTCAGGACGGCCGCGGCGGTGGCGAGGAATGCCGCGGCATCGAGGCGGCGCATCCGGTGCAGGCGGCGCCAGGTGCTCCATTCCAGCAGGCTCAGGCCGACGTACGCGGTCACGCCGGCCAGGGCCGCCAGGGGAATCCGTGCGATCACGCCGGACCCGAAGCCGACCAGGATGAGCAGGAACACGGCGTGCAGCAAGTTCGACAGCCGCGTCGTGCCGCCACAGCGGAGATTGGCGAGGCTGCGGGCCGGAATGCCGACGCTCAGCGGCGCCCCGAATATGCCGGCGAAGAGGTTGGCGATCCCATAAGCGCCGAGCTCTCCATCGGCATCGGCCGCGCGGAGGGGCCGGTGCCGGCCTTGAAAGTGCTCGATGACCCGTGACGTGATCAGGATGTTGACCGAGGCCACGAACGCGAGCCCGAGCGCCGCCGGCAGGACGTTGGTGACGTCGGCCGGCTCCCAGGTGAAGCCGGCGAACGGAGGCAGTTTCAAGGATACCGCGCCCAAGAGCCGCTCGTGCCAGCCGAGCAGATAACCCGCGGCGGCGGCCAGGGCGACGCCGAGCAACGGCGCTGGCGACCGCGGCCATCGTCGCGCCGCGGCAACGGCTCCGGCGACAACGATCGAACCCAGAAGCAGCGGCTCCCACCGGGTGTCGGCCAGGTTGTTCACGACTTTGACGAGCTGTCCCACCGGGCTGGCGGGTGCGTTGCCCGGCAGGGTGGGAAGGCCGAGCAGCGTGCGGAGCTGGAGGATGACCATCATGGCACCGACGCCGCACGAAAAGCCGGAGACGACCGCGTGCGGCACCTTGGCCACGTGGCGGCCCAGCCGGAGGACGCAGAAGATCATCATGAAGACCGCGGCTGCGATACAAACCTTGGCGGCGCCGCCCGGGCCCTGCGCACGCACCGCCGCGGCGATGAACGGTACGGTGGCGCTGGCGGTCCCGCCGATCAGCACGGGGTTTCGACCCAGCAGCGACGTGAGCGGCGCCGTCAGGATCGAGGTGAAGAGACCCAGCTCGGGCGGCAGCCCCATCATGCGTGCCAATGCCAGGCCGTAGGGCAGGGCGACCAGGGCGGCGATGGCGCCACCGGAGGCGTCTCCCGCCAAACCGCGCCAGCCGTAGCCGTCACCTTGCCGCCGCGCTCGCGGGCCCATCAGCTCAGACATTCATTACGCGCCCGAACGCCGCCCGAAACTTCGTCATCTCCTCGCGGGTCCCGATCGAGATGCGGACGTGGTTAGGCATCGACCGCCAGGTCCTGCCGATAGCGACCTTGTGCTCGAGCAGCGCCTGGAAGACCTCCCGGCCCGGCCGGTGAACGTCAACCATGAGCATGTTGGCTTCCGACGGCAGGACGGCGAACCCCCGCTTGTCGAGCCACTCCGCCGTCTCCTCGCGGATCTCGGTGATGACCTTTCGCCGCTGTTCAACCAGTCCCTTGGCCTTGAGGCTGGCGATGGCGCCGACCATGCCGGTGACCGGCAGCGCGCCGGCGCCATAGCCGCGCAGCTTGGCGAGCAGGTCGGGCCGCCCGAGTGCGGCCCCGGCGCGGAGGCCGGCCATGCCATAGAGCTTGGAGAACGTCCGCAGGATGATCACGTCTTTATCGGCCGCCACCAGCGGCGAGGCCGGCACGGCCGTCTTTGACAGGTGGATGTAAGCCTCGTCCAGCAGCACGACGGCCCCCTCCGGCTTGTGGGCGACCAGGTACTCGATGTCGTCCTTGGGGGTGATCGACCCGGTCGGATTGTTGGGGTTGCAGACATAGATCAAGCCGGCGTTCGGGTCGGCCTGGGCCATCGCATGGACGTCGTGGGCGTAGTCCTTGCGGAGCGGGACGGTGACGGTCTTGGCTCCGATGAAGCGGGCGGCGCGTTCGCCCGCCTCGTAGCCGGGGTCGGCGACGACAAAGCTCTTCCCCGGCCCGGTGAATGCCAGCACTGTGCGATGGAGGGGGTCGCTCGAGCCGGCGAACGGCATGACATGGTCATTGGAAACGCCCTCGACCTTAGCCATCGCCGCGACGAACGCGAAGGTTTCGTTGTAAAGGTATCGCCCCCCCTGGCTGACAATTCTGTGGATCGCCTCGGCCGCCTCGGGGCAGGGGCCCATGGGATTTTCATTGGCGTTGATCCGGACCGCGTCGGGCGGAAGGTTCGGCATCGCCGAGAGCCCTTGCGCGAGCGCCGACTCGTTGTAGAACGGCAAGGCCGCGCCCGCCGTCAACAGGGCAGCGAGGCGGCCGAAGTCGCGCCGGCTGAACCCACGACGGATCAGATCTTGACGTGAATCCGGGCCAAAAAGGTCGGTCATTGCTCCTCCGGGTTCTTCGTGTCGAATGAGGGACCTATCATGCGTCGCGACGGGAACACACCAATCGCCCGATCCCCGGCTGCCGCAATGCCGGGCGTCATTTCAGATCAGACGAAGCGGCTTTGCCGACGGAGAGGAGGAAAACCAGCCGAGATCCGGGCGGGTCGGCCTGGTCTGTCAACCGTGAGCCGCAAGACGAGTTCTCATTATAGGCTCACCCTGGGAT
>JBIOJM010000303.1:0-12803 GCA_044450785.1 Isosphaerales bacterium | reverse complement strand
TCTCGCGGGCTGGTTGTTGGGGTGGGGGGGGGGCCCGCCCTCTCTGGGGGCGCCCCGCCCGGGCAGGTCGCCGCCGACTTCGTCGCGGCGTCGCCGATCGATCACGTGTTGCCCGGGGACCCGCCGATGTTTCTCGTGCACGGCCTGGAAGATCCGCTGATCCCGGTGAGCCAGTCCCGGGAGATGGCGGCCGCGCTCAATGCGGTGGGGGTGAGCAGCCGGCTCGTCCTCGTTTCCGGGGGCCACGACCTCAACTTCCCGGCGCATTACTCATAATTGATCCCCAAGATCCTTGAATTTCTGGACACAACTTGGAAGGATTAGACAAGCCCAATCTTCTTTTTGCGTCCACAAGCATGCTCGGTATCGGCAAAGTCACCCGTAAGGCGGCGGGTGTTCATGGTCGTTTGACGAGGAGGTTCCGTGGCGACCCAGGTCCATGTCGATGGGCTAAGCTCGGCGATTGCCGGATCGCTCGAGCTGACTCGGGAATTCGATCCGGTGCTGAGAACGGCCGCGGACCGGCCCTCTCCCTCCACGGATACTCTTCCGGCCCTGCGCGACCCCACGGCCGACCACGAAGACGCGGAACAGAAACGGCGTCGCGACGACGTCGAGGAGAAGCATGAGCGGATTCGCGAATTCCTCGATGCATCGGGCCACGACGGCGTTGTGTTCGGGCTGGCGGACTCGGTGGCGTGGTTCACCTCGGGCGGTGACCTCGGTCTGAATCTTGGCTCGGATCAAAGTTCGATCCTCCTGTTCATTAACCGCACGTCTCGGGCCGTCATCACCGACAACGTCCAGAGCAACCGCGTGTTCGAGGAAGAGCTCGCGGGTCTGGGCTTCCAGCTCAAGGAGCGGCCCTGGTATGAAGACTCGCTCCAGGTGGTCGCGGAGCTTTGTCACAACAAGCGGATTGCCACCGACCTGGGGCAGACCGGCTATTCTCATCTTCGCCGTGAAAGCGATCCGCTGTTCAATCTGAGGCGCAGGCTGACCGGGCTGGATCGGCAGCGGCTCCGCGAGCTCGGCCGGACCGTGAGCCTGGCCGTCGAGGCCACGTGCCGCAATTTCGACCCCGGCGAGCGCGAAGCCGACGTGGCGGGGCACCTCGCTCACCGCCTGATTCGTGAAGGGGTGGTCCCGGTCGACCTGCGCGTCGCCAGTGATGACCGCCTGGCCCGGTTTCGCCAGCCCACTTTCAAGGCGTTTCCGATCCGCAAACGAGCCACGATTGCCGTCACCGGCCGCCGCCATGGGCTTTGCGCCTCGGTGACCCGCACGGTTGCGTTTGGTGCCGTCGACACCGAGTTTCAACAACACCATTCGCTGGCCACGATGGTCGACGCGACCTGCATCTTCTTCTCCCGCCCCGGTGAAGTCATCTCCGAAGTGTTTCGCCGCGCCAAGCGGATTTACGAAAAGTTTCACCATCCCCACGAATGGACGCTCGACTACCAGGGCAGCGTGATGGGCTATTCCCCGCGCGAAGTCCTCTTGCGGCCCGAGAGCAGCCTGGTTCTCGAGTCCAACATGGCGCTGTCGTGGAGCCCGAGCGTTTGTGCCGCCCGCACCGAGGACACCTTCCTCGTCGACTCCCGGGGCTACGAAGTCGTCACGAAAATGCAGGACTGGCCGGCGATCGAGGTTGCCGTCAAAGGCTACGTCATTCCCAGGCCCGCCATCCTCCAACGCTGAGTGCCGAGGCCGTGAATTCCGGCCTGGCGGCGCACAGGACGGCAGGGCCGTCGCTGATGCTCTCCGAGGACAGTCAACCCTTCTGACTGCGGCCTTCTCCGATCGCGGCGGACACCCTTCTGCCCCCGGCCCCCTGGCCCCGGCTAACTTCCCATTATCCCTGCTTGCTGCCTACTGCCTACTGCCCCCTGCCCCCTGCCCACTCCAAGAACGAACTTTCCTCTTATCGAGGACGAAGTACAATGAGAGGGTGAGCCGAGGGGCTCGACCGTTCGGAGAAAGGAACCAGACTCGAATGCGACTCTCTTGGAAAATCGGCCGGGTGGCGGGGATCGACCTGTACGTTCACGCGACGTTCTTGCTCGTATTCCTGTTCGTCCCTGGGTTGTTCGAAGGTGGAGCGGAAGCGGTCCAGAGCGTCCTGCTCATCCTGTCGGTGTTTGGGTGCGTGGTCTTGCATGAATTCGGACACGCCCTGATGGCTCGCCGCTTTGGGATCGAAACCGAGGACATCACGCTTTATCCGATCGGCGGGGTGGCGCGGTTGCGGCGGATGCCGCGGGCTCCTGGGGCCGAGCTGCTGATCGCGCTCGCGGGTCCGGCCGTGAATTTCGCCATTGTGGCGGCCCTCATCAGCCTGGCAAGCCTCGAGTTGATCGACCTCGGTTCCCTCTCGTCCCAGCGTGACCTGAATTTCGTCACGGAGCTATTGCTCGTCAACCTGGCGCTCGGCATCTTCAACTTGGTCCCCGCTTTTCCCATGGACGGCGGACGCGTCCTGCGAGCGCTTTTGAGCGGTTTCCTGGGGCGCGCCCGGGCCACGACATCGCCGCGAGGGTTGGCGGGGTGCTGGCCTTGCTGTTTGGGGTCGTGGCCGTCTTCTGGACCCACAGCCCGATTCACCTGGCCTTGGCGGCGTTTGTCTTCTTCGCCGGCCGGGCAGAGGAAGCGCGGGTCCTGTTCGAGGAACGCCAGCGTGGATCCGCGAGCGACGGCCCCGGCATCTGGGTGGCTCCGCCCGGTTACCGCTGGGTCAATCGAGGTGACGGCATCTGGCAGCTCGCACCCATGGGGCCTCGGATTCCCGAACCCAAGCCGTCCAACGCGCCATGGCTCTGATCCCGATCGTCGAGCTGGGCGTCTCCGAGGCCTACGTTCTCTTGACCGAGCACTTCGGCGTGACCGGTTTGCCGCCGCTGGATGCAATCGAGAACGAGGACTGGGGGCGCGACTATCTCCTCAGCCGGTTCTTGGAGATATCCGCCTCGGCACTTGCCGACGCGGGCCTCACCGCGGCGGAGGATCACGATCCGGACCCGACTGCGGAGTCGTGACCGGTCGACTCGAGCCGCGCGGCCGCGAAATTCACCAGATCACCGTGGTCGCGGGCGATCCGGGCCAGCCGCTCGGGCGCTCCCGCGCGCTGGCAGAGCTGCGCGACGGAGGGACACGTCAAGGCCGAGTCGGGCAAGTCCGCCAGATGCGCGGCCGCCACGTCGATTGCGGCGCCCACTCGCCCCACGCGAACCAAGAGGTTGACCAGGGTCTGGGCCGGCAACGAATCCTCGGGCCCGGCTTCGTCGTCCAGTTTCAATTTCGCCTGGAAGTGATCGATCGCGCGGTCCACTTCCTGGCCCAGGAGGGCTCGCAGATAGATCCCATGGTCATCAAAGATCTGCTGGAAGGGGGGCGGACCTTCGAAGAGCAGCCGCGGCGACAGGCGCCGGCCATACTCCGTCAGGTCGGCCGCCAGCGCGATCACGTCCTGGTCCGACACGATCATCGACATCCGCACCACGGCCGCCAGGTGCGAGATGTCGATGTGGTACGAATCGTCGGTGAAGAGCCAGGGGCGTCCTTTGACGTACTCCGCCAGCGGACTTCCTTCCGGCGGCAGCACCTGACCCCGGCTTGCGATCTCGGCGCGCAGCGTGGCGGAGAGCTCCCGATGCAGGTGGCGGATTAGCCGCTCGGCGCAGGCCGCTCTCACGGGGCCCTCGTGCGGCGGCAACTGCTCAAAGGCCGAGATCGCCGGGCAGGTGCCGTAATGTTCGAGGATCAAGTCGAACCCTCGCCGCGGGCTGACGCCATGGTTGAAGGCGATTTCGATCAAGGCGCCGAGCCGTTCGTCGTTCTCCGGCGAGCGGTACTCGAGAATGGCCCGTTCGACCGGCTCGTTCTCGCCGATCGCCCGATAGTATGCCCACGCGGTCGGGATGTCGCCGCTCTCGAGAAACTTGGAGCCGACCAGGCGGATCGCGGCGACGTATTTCGCTTCGTACTGACTGCGTGCCGGTTCGGGAAGTTCGGCCAGCGAGCCCGAGACAATCAAGGGGAGGCCCAGCTCGTGACGTGCCTTGAGCAACAGGGCATCGAGCAGCGCCCGGTACTCGCCCGCGGCGTCAAGCTGCTCGGTCAAGCTGTCGAGTGCGGCGTTTGGGCCGCCGGTCCGCAGGGCCAGATCGAGTAAATCAAAGCGCGTCTCCGCGCCGGAGGTCTGGCGGCCCGATTCGGCGGCCGCCGCCACTGCGTCGCTCATGTCTGGCCCTCTTCCTCGTTCTCGCGGGCGAACCGACTCGCCGCGCGGCGAGCTCCGGTCACTCGCCACCGGCCTTCGTGGGGTCGGGGGCCGTGGCGGGAGCGCCGGGCGGATCGGCGTCGAACGGGGCGCCGACCGAATGCTTCCAGGTCGACCAGCACCGCGAATGATAGCAATCGACCAGCATGTCGCGAATCTCCTCGACCGAATCGGTCACGATCAAAAGGTTCAGGTCCTCACGGGAAACCGCGCCCGCGCTGAGCTGCGTCGCCGTGATCCAGTCGAGCAGCCCCTGCCAGTAGGCTCGGCCGAAGAGGATGATCGGAAACCTGTGGATCTTGTGCGTCTGTACCAGTGTCAGTGACTCGAATAATTCATCCAGTGTACCAAAGCCGCCCGGAAAGATGACGAAGCCGGTGGAATACTTGACGAACATCGTCTTTCGCACGAAGAAGTAGCGGAAATCGACCGAGAGATTTGTGTACGGGTTGCTGATCTGCTCGAACGGCAGCTCGATATTGAGGCCGATCGAGAAGCCGCCGGCTTCGAAAGCCCCCCGATTGACGGCTTCCATCAATCCCGGGCCTCCCCCCGTGATCACCGCGAAACCGGCTTCGGCCAGGATCTGCCCCAGCCGCCGTGCCTCCGCGTACATCGGATGAAGCAGCGGAAATCGCGCCGAGCCGAACACGCTCACGGCGGCACCCACCTCGGACAGTGCGTCGATCCCGGCGACGAACTCTCCCTCGATTCTCAAGACCCGCCACGAGTCGGTGTGAGTGAATGCAGCCATTTCCGGCGCGCGCGGAACCGGCTCGGCAGGCAGCACGCGATCGAGCAACCGCTCATCCTCGGTTTGCCTGAAGCCAGGCCCGTTTCTGCCGGGCCGTGACTCGACCAAGCGAGGTCGTTGTCCTCCATTCGCCTTGGCGTGCTCCCTCGACTCGCCTCTCGCCGTGGCACCGGCGCTCGAGGTCGATTCGAAACGCGACTCGTCCTTCGGATCGCTTTCGCCCTCACGTTCCATCGTAATCACTCAATCTTGAATAGCGGCTAGTGAATACGTTCCGAACTGTCTTCACTCACCACGGACCAATCCCTCCCTATTGTTTCACTGTCTTCGTAAAATGTCACCGTGAGATTCTCGCCGCACCACCCGTTTGACGAATCGTAACTTCATGACCTGCCTGCCACTCCCGGCATCATCTCGGATACCGGCTCCTCTGTGGAACTCCCCGTTCCTGAAGGCATGCCGGCGCGAGCGGTCTGATGTCACGCCGATCTGGCTGATGAGACAGGCGGGCCGTTACATGCCCGAGTACCGGGCCATTCGCTCCAAGGTCACGTTCCTGGAATTGTGCAAACGCCCCGAGCTGGCCACGGCCGTGACAGTCACCGCGACCGAGCGCCTGGGCGTCGACGCCGCGATTTTGTTCGCCGACATCCTCTTGATTCTGGAGCCGCTCGGTCTCGATCTCGAGTTCGCCAAGGGGGAAGGACCGATCATCCACAACCCGATCCGCACCGCCGCCGCCGTCGATCGGCTCCGAGCTCTCGACGATGTCGCGCCACTCGCTTTCGTCATGGAGGCTGTCCGATCGATCCGGGCCGCGCTCGCGCCCGATATCCCTCTGATCGGCTTCGCGGGTGCTCCGTTCACCCTCGCCTGTTATGCCATCGAAGGGGGCGGATCGCGCCACTACGACCAGGCGAAGACCTTCATGTATCGCGACGGAGGGGCCTGGAACGCGCTCCTGGATCGGTTGACCCGCGCGACCGCCCTTTACCTGAATGCTCAGGCGGCCGCCGGCGCGCAGGCGCTCCAGGTCTTCGATAGCTGGATCGGCACCCTCAGCCCGCACGACTATGGGCGGTTCGTCCAGCCACACATGGCCAGGCTGTTCGCCGCGCTTGATCCCTCGGTGCCGTTGATCCACTTCGGCACCGGCACCTCCGCGCTCCTGGAGCTCCAGCGAGACGCCGGCGGCACGGTCATCGGCCTGGACTGGCGTGTCGAACTCGACCGCGCCTGGCAGCGCCTCGGACCTGAAGTCGCCGTTCAAGGCAATCTCGATCCCGTCGTCCTCCTCGCTCCTCTCGAGGAGATCGAAAGCCAGGCCGGCCGCATCCTCGGGCTGGCCGCGGGACGCCCGGGTCACATCTTCAACCTCGGACACGGCATTCTGCCGGAAACCCCCGTCGACAACGTCCGCGCGTTGATCGATTTCGTCCACAGTCATTCCCGGAGGTCGTGATCGACCCCACCACCCGGCACCCCGCTTTGTCCACCTGCCCTCTTGACAACGCGCTGATGATAAGATAGGCAAACAAGCTTGATATCGGTGTATTGACTGACGACGCGTGAAAGCGTGCGTGAATGCGCGGTCGCATCCCTCCCCGGAAAGTCGGCTCGGCGTCTTACTGAACCCGACCAATTCCAGATCAGGAGTGAGCAAACTTGACGGAGGGTAAGTCCGACCCGTCGAAATCGGATCGAGTGATCGTGATCGGGGGCGGCCTATCGGGATTGGCGGCCGCGTACCGAATTTACGAGCGCGCGGGGACGATGCGCCGGCCGGTCGCCCTGACGGTCCTGGAAGCCAAGGAGCGATTGGGCGGCGTGATCTCGACGGATCGGTTCGACGGCTTCGCGGTGGAGGGGGGGCCCGACTCCTTCATCACCAACAAGGCGTGGGGGATCGATCTCTGCGACCGGCTCGGGCTGACCGACCAGTTGGTCGAGACCGAATCGAGCCATCGGCGTTCGTTCGTGGTGTGCAAGGGTCGTCTGGTGCCGGTGCCGGAGGGTTTCGTGTTGATGGCTCCGCACCGCCTGCTGCCGATCCTGACGACACCGATCCTTTCGTGGCGGGGCAAGCTCCGCTTCCTGATGGACCTGGTCATTCCGCGTCACAACGACGACGAAGGCGAGGAGAGCCTGGGCTCGTTCGTGCGCCGGCGGTTGGGGCGCGAGGCCCTCGATCGGCTGGTTCAGCCCTTGGTCGCGGGCATCTATACAGCCGATCCCAACGATTTGAGCCTGAAGGCGACATTACCCCAGTTTCTGGCCATGGAGCGAGACCATGGCAGCCTGATTCGGGCGGCCTGGCGGGAATCGCGTCACCGCGGCACGCGGCACCTGCTGCGGCACGCCTCGGGGGCGCGGTATGGCATGTTCGTCACGCTGGCCGAGGGCATGGACACGCTGCCGAGCGCGCTCGCTCGTGCGCTCCCGCCCGGTTCGGTTCGCACGGGCACCTCGGTCCGGCGGATCAGCCGGAATGAGCCGGTCTCTCCCTGGCTGGTCGAGCTGCTGGACGGCCCGCCGCTGGAAGCGGATGCCGTGATCGTGGCGACCGAAGCCCATGCGGCTGCGCGGTTCCTCGACACGCAGGATCCGGCCTTGGCCCTTCAGCTCCGCTCGATCCCCTATGCGTCGTCCCTGATCGTCAACATCGCCTATCGGCGCGACCAGATCAGCCATCCGCTGGACGGCTTCGGCGCGGTCGTGCCGGCCATCGAGGGCCGATCGATCCTGGCGGTGTCGTTCTTGAGCGTCAAGTTCCCCAACCGGGCACCCGCCGGGACCGTCTTGCTCCGCGTCTTCATGGGCGGCGCGGGCCGGCCCGAGCAGCTCGACCTGGACGATGCGGCGATCACGGCCCTGGTCGAGCGCGAGCTGGCCGGCTTGATCGGGGCCGCCGGCGATCCTCTCTTCGTGCGGATCGGCCGGCATCCTCGTTCGATGCCCCAGTACAATCTGGGGCACCTCGACCGCGTCGCCTCGATCCGTCGCAATCTCGCCAAGTATTCCCGGCTCTACCTGGCGGGCATCGCCTACGACGGCGTCGGCATACCCGACTGCATCCACGCCGCCGAGATGACCGCCGACAGGTTGATCGACGCACTGGCCAATCCGGCCGCCTCGGCCGCCTGATCGCGGCACGATGGTATTCCCGCCACGCTCCTCTTTCCCGTCGCGTTCGATCGCCCGGTTTGGCGGGCGGAGACGAAGACCCGCGCCCTCCGGCCCTTGGTTCCCGACCGCAGCATCGGTACAATGCTGCGGAAAGGAGGATGTCGCCATGACGACGCTACTCGAACGGGCGTTTGCCGAGGCATCCAAGCTGGCGTCGGCCGAGCAAGAACTGCTGGCGTCCCGCTTGCTCGCCGAACTCGCCGCGGAAGACGACTTCGACCGCGCGATCGCCGTGTCTGGCGACAAACTCTCGCGGCTGGCCGCCGAGGCGCTCGCGGAGCATCGTGCTGGTTTGACCATGGAGCTGGACCCGGACCGTCTATGAACTCGCGCACCACTCGGCGGTTCCGCGCGCTGTACGAAGCCCTGCCAGCCCACGTCCAGCGGCAGGCGCGGGAGGCGTACCGGCTGTTCCAGCGGGACCCGGCCCATCTTGTTGGGCGGCAAGGAACATGGACATCGAAGCGGCGCTACGGGGCGGACTGGATGGTTGGCAGGTGCGCAGGCGTCCTGCATCCTCAGACGCACTCGCAAGCCTCGCGGCCCTCGCGCCGAAAGGTCTGCCTTCAGACTATCTTGACCTCCTCGCCTTCGGAAATGGAGGAGAAGGCAATCTCGGTGTTCAACCGGGGTGGTTCCAGCTTTGGCGGGCCGAGGATGTAGTTGAGTCAAACAAAGGCTACCAAGTCGAGGTGTTTCTGCCTGGTTTCTTCGGGTTCGGCTCCAACGGCGGCGTTGAGCTATTGGCCTTCGACACTCGAGATGGAGTGCCGTGGGCAATTGTGATGGTCCCCTTCATTCCGATGGAAGCCGATCACGCAGTTGTTATTTCCAAGGATTTTGCGGATTTCATACGAGCCTTGGGCCATGTCTGCCCCGACGCCTGAGAGTGGCATGACGGTGGGCTCCAGCCACCGCGGTGCGCTCTGGTCGGAGCGACACCGAGCGCTCGGCGGCGCGGCGCGGCACGCTGAGCGGTGGCGTCAGGCAACCTGAAAGAGTATGGCTATGCGAGCCTTGCGCTGGTGGCAGTTCGGTCTTTTCGGGGGCGTGGTGCTCTCGCTCGCCACGGTGGTCAAGCTGATCCGCGCCGTCGTCCGTGGTGCCGCCGGTGAGGCGGTCTGGGGCGAGGCGGCGGGGTTCGCCGCCGCCATCTTCGCGATGGGGTTCGCGTGCGGAGTCGTCGTCTGGGCCGGGCGAGGACTGTACCAGCGGCTCGGCATGGCGGGCGATGCAATCGTCGGGCTGGCCGTTATGGTCGTTTTTTTCGTGTCGTGCATGCTCCTGTTCGAGCCGGCGATGCTGGGGGCCAAGTTCTCATCAGGCGGGGCCCCCATGCTCGGGCTGGCGGTCATCCTCGGGCTGATCGGCGGGGCCTGGATCGGCCGGGACGTCCGCCGGGAGATCTCGCCGCCCAAGCGGTGATCACGATGCCACGATTCATTGCTTTTCTCCGCGCAATCAATGTCGGCGGTCGTACCGTCAAGATGGATTTCCTCCGCAAGGCGTTCGAGCCGCTCGGGTTCTCGAACGTCGAGACATTCATCGCCAGCGGGAATGTCATCTTCGAGTCACGGGCCACGACCGCCCAAAGGCTCGAGAAGAAGATCGAGAGCCAGCTTCAGGAATCGCTGGGCTATGAAGTCAGAATATTCATCAGGTCCGCCTCCGAACTGGCGAATATTGCGCAGTGCCGGCCCTTCATGACCTCTGAGCTCGAGGCAGACTATCACGCGCTGTACATCGCATTCTTGCCGGCGCAGCCGAGCGGCGAGGCGGAGCAGAAGCTGATGTCCTTTCGGACCGAGGATGACGACTTCCACATCCAGGGGCGCGAAGTCTACTGGTTATGTCGCAAGAAGTTCAGCGAGTCCGCGTTCAACGGTGCGATGCTCGAGAAGCTGCTCGGAATGGCGGCGACCTTGCGAAACGCCACCACGGTACGGAAGCTCTCTGCAAAATATCCTGATTAACTTGAATGCGCGGGGGACAGGATCGCGCCTCATTGGTAGATTGGCAGTCATGCGTAACCAGCCGTTCGGCGCGGTGCCCTGGCAGATGAGGATCGCTGCTCGGCTGGGGCTGGAATCGAGGCTCCGCCCCCGCGGTCGACCTCGAAGGCATGCCGCGAAAGCGTCTTGACTCTCGTTTTTAATCCCGACCCCGTGGCATCATACCAACGCCTTCTATGAACCCGACGCAGTCAAGCCGCCAGTCACGAAAATGCCCTCCGAGTGACCGCGGTGCCGGCGATCCGCACCGCGCGGGAAATCATGAACTGACACCGATTTTTCTGACGGAGCGACCTGATGAGGCGCCCTCGCTTCTCAATCGCCTGGTTGATGGGGATCATCTTTGTCATCGGTGTGGGTTTGGCAGCTCTGCGACATCCCAGCAAGCTCTGGGCCAGCTTGCTCTTTACGATGACCATCGGTGTGCTGGTGGTGAGTTTATTGGGTGCGTTATTTCATCGAGGATTGGCCCGGCAGTTCTGGGCGGGGTTCGCGGTTTGCGGTTGGTTTTACATGCTTTTGAATTTCGGACCGTGGTTCGAGAGCGCAGTTTCTCCTTATCTCTTCACGACGGCGTGTCTTGACCTGATCTATCCCCGCGTCGCCGCGCCTGAGCGAACGGCCATGGTCAGCGACGACGTTGCCAAGGTTGGTCTCGCTAGTCCGTTCGAAGGTCCCCCCTCTCCGCCGGCCAACATCTGGGAGCACTGGACTACGATCGATAACGCGAAGGCCGGCTTCTTCGTCGCCAATGACTTCGACGTCACTCGATCCAAGCCGTTCCAATTGATCGGGCACTCAGTCTGGGCGTTGCTCTTCGCTTACCTGGGAGGAGTGATCGCGCGACATTTTGCCCGGCTCGGCGCCAACCCTTCAGCGATCGGCTGAGCTTCGAGGCTCATCACGCCTGCCTGGACATTGGTGCACAAACCCTAGCCATCCAGCCAGCGGTCTCGCATCGGATGGTCCCGAAAATCGGAGGGCACGGAAGCGCCGTTGTTCATGGTTCGATGGGCACTCGTACCGCGGGAATGGTTGAAGCAGCGGTTCAACACATAACCGAATATCGCCACGCAACCGATTCCGGCAATCACGAAGACGGCCTGCCCCGACAGAATGTGGGTATTGTCGGACCGGGCCCGTGCATGCTCATGAGCCGTCGAATGCAACCCGAGCACGAAATAGCGGGTGACTGCGATGATCACGAGGATCTGCAAGATTCCGGTTCGTCGCATGGCTCGAGTCCGGCAAGTCGCTTCGACACCAATTGTCCTCCTCCGCATGTTACCCCGAACGCCGGAGGGACTCCACCAAAAAATCGGGTGACGCAGCCCCAGCAACTGGAAAACCCTCACTGGCGTGTCCGGTTGAGTATGGGTCGCGTGAGCTGGCCTCGCCCTCCCGGCGACGCCGGCTCGGACGGAGCCTCGCACTCCCGCGAAATTCCGAGACTTCGCGCTGATCACCACCTGGGAAGGACGACGAAAGGATGCCCCGCTGTTTCTGGCTCCCTCTCCGAGGGGAGAGGGCCGGGGTGGGCTGATGAAAATGTCAGGGCTGTCTTCACCCCTCTTTTGTTGCGCTGCCCGCGAAGGCCTGTCGGCGTCGACCGACGAAGAGAGGAACCGAGCCCCCAGCGGTGAATCGATCCGCGCAATGGTCGCCAAAACCAAAATAAGAACGTCACAACTTACTACTCAACATAATGTTCTGATCGGATGTACCCAATTTTACATTCCATTTCTGCAAAAAGGCCGCATAATTAAGGTAGCTGAACGAGTCGAAGGTGTGCGCCCGCGGGTCAATAAGCTGGATGCGATCGCAAGTTGGTGCGCCCGGTCGCGGAGTAGGGCGGCCAGCTTTACAGTACGCAACCGCTGCAAGTGATCCAATCGCGCGCACCAACTGGCGAGCGCCTCCGAACGTCTGATCTCTGAAGGCCGGGTCGTCCTCGGCCCTCCGTCCTCCGTCCTTCCGACGCCCTCCACCCTTCCATGCGGCAGTCTCCAACTTGACATTTGATCACGCAAAACCAAGGTCCGCACACTTGAAACCGGATTGCGACAGCTCATTCGACGGATCTATCATTTTCCAAATCAGTTACGGAATGAAGACAGGCCATCGACATCGCCGATATTGTGCGGGTTTGAACGGCCGTTTGTGGACTATTGACCGGCGAAGGCCGTTCGTCCTCCGTCCTCCGTCCTTCCGACGTACCCCCCAACTCCGCATCCTTGGCAAATCCAGTGTTTTCGACAGAAACACTCCGAAAAGTCGTCTGGTGACCCTCTCGAAGACGAATCGCCCGGAAAATCTCCCGTCTCGCCCTAAGTAACAATCTTGTAGGATGTTGTGTCGCGAATACGTTCGGACGCAGCAAAATCCGATGAGACGTAACTCCAATCCCCGTAAGGCGGGGCGGCTGGGAGCTGTTTTCCCCCAACACACGCGTGTGCGCCATACTCCTCGGTGTTTCCCTCATAGCCGTTACAGCGCAGCCATCCTTGGGCGCAGAATCAGATGGTCGCTCTCCAGCGATCCCGGGCGATTTCGGCCCCGACCTCCGCCGTCG
>JBIOJM010000302.1:0-12894 GCA_044450785.1 Isosphaerales bacterium | reverse complement strand
GAGAGTCATGAACTTAAACGTCACTAATCGCCGATAGAGATCTTTTGAACAGATACGCTCAAACCTGGTGTCCGAATTTCCGCGATCAAACGTCATGTCGCGTGACACCCCCCCTGGCCCCCCCTTCGCAAGGGGGGGAAAGGAAACGCGGTGCTCGCCGGGGAAAGCGCGCAACCAAACCGCGATGAACGAGGCACCTCCGCAAGACCAACTTTTCATCACCCCAGGGCCCGGGTCGTGGGCGGAAGGTCGGTAAACCAGCCCGGAGCAAATGCTCGTTCGAACTGGTACCAACCCCATTCGCCCTCGTGCTCCCCGATCAGCCGCAGAACGGTCAGTCTCGCGGTCTGCATTGTCAAAGTGCCTCTTCGTTCACTTCTTGACCACTCTGCCTCGATTCACCGGCTCCTGGACCAAGTTTAACCGCTCCTCTGGGTTTCTTCAATTGTCGCAACACAGCAGGACCATGCCGTCTCATGGGGAAACTGCTGAACGAGTGATCTTCAGACACCCACTTCTCGTGGAGGGTGATCTTCAGACACCCACTTCTTGTTGGAGGATCATCTTCAGACACCCACGTTTCGTTGGAGGCGCGCGCCGGAACGATCTGCAGACACCCACCATCCGAAATCCATCTCGGCGGACGAAAAATGGATGTATGGTGCCGGTTGCTTCTCGCGTGAGAAAAGTGGATGTCTTATGGTGATCCGGCTGGGTTCACAGTCACCCGTCAGGCCTTCCCTGGGGCCCGGCTAAGATTGTAGGATGGACATTAGCGAGGAGGTGGTTATCGTGTCCATCGAGCTCACAGAGCAGCAACAACAGACCCTCGACGCGTTCGGGAAGACACCCCCGCGCGTGATTGACCCGCGGACAAGCGACGCCTATGTGCTCATCCCGGCGGCCGAGTACGAGGCCGTCCGCGAAGCCTTGGAGGACGAACGGCAGCAGAGGGCCATCCGTGCGGTGGCACTTCGCAACGCCGCGGGCCGGTTGGGCGAGGAGCCATGATCCGGCCCGGCGAGGTCTACATGGCTGACCTCGATCAAGCGGGGGCGTACCCGGTGATCATCGTCTCCCGCGAGGACTTGAACCGGGGGCGATATGCCTTGGTCGTCGTCTGCACGTCGGCCAAGTTCTCCGTACGTAGCACTCTCCCAAACTGCGTGCCGTTTCGGGTGGGGCGGTTTGGTTTCACGGTCGATTGCGTGGCCCAATGCGACAACGTGCTCTCCATCGAGAAGGCCCAACTCGACTTGGCGACCGATCCGATCGGCGTGCTCGATGACATGGCGCTTCGCGATGTCATCAAAGCGATCGGCCACGTCATCGAGTCGGACTGCGAGCCGTTGTAATCTGGGCCTTCCAAGGAACATCTGAGACTTAGGCCAACCCTCTCCAATGGAGCGATCACGCGGGAGGCTCACCGTGGGATGGATTGCTGGCGTGCTCGCGATCGTCGTGGTCGCGCTCTCGGGCGCTGGAAAGACTCGGGCACCAGGCGCGGCAGGGCCGGGCGGGTCGCCGAAGGTCGAGTTCAACCGCGACATCCGGCCGATCCTCTCGGACAACTGTTATCAATGCCACGGGCCCGACGGCGCCAAGCGCAAGGCCAACCTGCGGCTGGATCAGGAGTCGCCGGCCAAGGCGGACCGCGACGGAGGCCGCGCGATCGTGCCGGGCGACCTCGAGACCAGCGAGCTCTACCAACGGATCACGGCCGAGGACGTTTCGGAACGGATGCCGCCCGTCAAGTCGGGGAAAACTCTCAGCGCCGCCCAGATCGATCGGATCGGCCGCTGGATCTCCGAAGGGGCAAAGTGGCAGTCGCACTGGGCGTTCATCCCGCCCCGGCGCCCGCAAGTGCCCCACGTCCAGCACCAGGACCGCGCCCGCAACCCAATCGACGCGTTCATCCTGGCCCGCCTGGAGCAAGAGGGGCTCGCGCCGGCTTCCGAAGCCGAGCGGGGCATCTTGATCCGGCGCGTCACGCTGGATCTCACGGGATTGCCCCCCACCCGCGCCGACATCCTCGCGTTCGAGAACGATGTAAGTCCCAACGCTTACGAGCGGGTGGTCGACCGGCTGCTGAGCTCACCGGCCCTCGGTGAGCGGCTGGCCAGCCGCTGGCTGAACGGGGCCCGGTACGCCGACACCAGCGGCTATCAAACCGACGGCCCGCGCATCATGTGGCGGTGGCGCGACTGGGTGATCGATGCGTACAACCGCAACCTGCCGTTCGATCAGTTCACGATCGAGCAGCTAGCCGGCGACCTGCTCCCCTCGCCGACCCTCGACCAGAAGATTGCGACCGGGTTCAATCGCAACCATCGCGGTAACAGCGAAGGGGGCATCATCCCCGAGGAGTATGCGGTCGAGTACGTCGTCGATCGCGTCGATACGACGGCGACCGTCTGGCTGGGCCTGACGCTCGCCTGCGCCCGGTGCCATAGCCACAAGTTCGACCCGTTCACACAGGAGGATTTCTACAAGTTCTTCGCCTTCTTCAACAATGTCCCCGAGAACGGACGGGCGATCAAGCTCGGCAACTCGCCCCCGATGATCAAGACGCCGACCCGCGCGCAGCGGGAACAGCAGGGCGCGCTCCGGGCCCGGCTGGCGGACCTGGAGCGGCAGGCCCGGGCGCGCGAGCCCGAAGTCGCGTCGGCCCAGGCACCCTGGGAGTCGTCGCTGCGCGAGCGCCCGCCGTTCGACTGGGTTTCCGAAGACCACCTGGTCGCTCGCTATGGCTTTGACGGCGATATCCGACCGGGAGGAACCAGACCCAAGGTCGAACCCCATTTCCGCGACGGCCAGCCTCAGTTCACGTCGGGGCGTGCCGGATCGGCCCTCGTGCTCGACGGCCGTGGGTTTCTCGACGCCGGGGACGTCGCCGGGTTCGGCTTCCTCGACAAGTTCACCTTGAGCGCGTGGATCAAACCGGCCGGACCGCATGGGGGAACCATCCTCTCGCGCACGGTCGACGAGCCGGAAGGGGAGGGTTACAGCCTTGTACTCGACCGAGGCAAGATCCAGGTCAACCTCGTCAAGCGGTGGCTGGACGACGCGATCCGCGTCGAGACGGCAGCCGTCGTCCCCGCCGAAAAGGGGACGCACGTCGCCGTCACCTACGACGGCTCACGGCTTGCGGCAGGGGTGAAGGTTTATGTCGACGGCAAGCTCGTGCCGACCAAGGTCGTGCTCGATGAGCTGAATCAATCGTTCCAGAGCAAGGAGCCACTGCGGATCGGCGCCGGCGGCGGGGCGGGCAGCCGGTTTGTGGGTGCCATCGACGAGCCCAGCGTCCATGCCGCGGCACTCGCCGCCGGTGAGGTCGAGGTCCTGGCGACCAGGGAGTCGATCACCGAGATCCTGCGGATTCCCCCGGCCCGCCGTGGCGACGGCCAGGCGCGGAAGCTCCGCGGTTGTTTCCTGGCAACCGATGCCCCTGACTCGGTCCGAGCGCTGCACGCACAAATCGGCTCGTTGCGGACCGCGATCGACGAGCTGGCCGACAGCATCCCCACGACGATGGTCATGGAGGAGCTGCCGGCCCCGCGCGCGACCCATGTCCTGTTCCGCGGCCAGTACGACCAGCCCGGGCCCCGGGTCGAGCCCGGTATCCCGGCCTGTCTTTCCTCGGGCACGGCACGCGCGCAGCCGGGCCGGCTGAACCTGGCCCGCTGGCTGGTCGACCTGTCAAACCCACTGACGGCGCGGGTCGCGGTCAACCGCGACTGGCAGATGCTCTTCGGCACGGGGCTGGTAAAGACCGTCGATGACTTCGGCGCCCAGGGTGAGCCCCCGAGCCACCCGGAGCTGCTCGACTGGCTGGCGACCGAACTCGTCCGGTCCGGCTGGGACATCAAGAAACTGCTCCGGCTGATGGTCACGAGCGCCACGTACCGGCAATCGTCGCGCGTGACCGCGGCCGGGCTCGATCGCGACCCCGAGAACCGCCTGCTGGCGCGTGGGCCGCGGCTGCGGCTGCCGGCCGAGATGATCCGCGACCAGGCGCTTCGACTTGGCGGGCTCCTGGTCGAGCGAACCGGCGGGCCGTCCGTGAAACCGTACCAACCGCCCGGGCTCTGGAACGAGCTGGCCGACGCCGACTACGTTCAGGACCATGGCCCGAACCTCTACCGCCGGAGCATCTACACGTTTTGGAAACGCACCGTACCCCCGCCCGCCATGGTCGCGTTCGACGCGCCCGGCCGTGAGACCTGCATCGTGCGAGAAACCCGGACGAATACTCCGCTGCAGGCACTCGACGTGCTGAACGACGTCACCTACGTCGAGGCGGCGCGTGCCTTCGCCGAACGGATGATGAGCGATTTCGGAGCGATGCCCGAACCGCGGCTCACCGCGGCTTTCCAGGCCGCGACGGCCCGCCGGCCGCGGCCCCAAGAGCTCGCCATCCTGCTCGCCGGGTTCCACGACCAGCTCGCGCGCTTCCGGCGCGCTCCCTCGGCGGCGAACGCACTGGTCACTGCCGGCGAATCGACCCGCGACCCGCGTGTCGACCCCTGCGAGCTGGCGGCCTACACGGCCATGGCCCAACTGATCCTCAACCTCGACGAGACGATCACCAAGGAGTGACGCGCCGTGGACCCATCGATCGAACGCGAGCAGCACGTGACGCGCCGGCACTTCTTCGGGCGGGCCAGCGCCGGGCTGGGGACGATCGCCCTGGCGTCGCTCCTCGACCGCGATCTCCTGGCGGGTGATCGCGGCGGATCCCGATCCGTCACGGGCGCGGGCATCCCGGGATTCCCCAACTTCGCTCCCAGGGCCAGGCGGGTGATCTACCTGTTCCAGTCGGGCGCGCCCTCGCAGATGGACCTGTTCGATCCCAAGCCGCTGCTCGACCGACTTCAAGGCACCGACCTGCCGGCCTCGATCCGGATGGGGCAGCGGCTGACGGGTATGACCTCGCGACAGGACCGATTCCCGGTCGCGGCGAGCCGGTTCCGATTCGCCGCTCACGGCCAGAGCGGCGCGACGCTCTCCGACCTTTTGCCTCATACGGCCCGGGTGGCGGACGAGCTGTGCTTCATCAAGACAATGCACACCGAGGCAATCAACCACGACCCGGCCGTCACCTTTTTCCAGACGGGCGCCCAGCTTGCCGGGCGGCCCAGCATCGGCGCGTGGGCGTCGTACGGCCTGGGGAGCGAGAACCAGGACCTGCCGGCCTTCGTGGTCATGATCTCGCGCGGGTCCGGCAACCCCAACGACCAGCCGCTCTACGACCGGCTGTGGGGGAGCGGCTTTCTGCCGACCACCTACCAGGGAATCAAGTTCCGCTCGGTCGGCGACCCGGTGCTCTACCTTTCCAACCCGGCCGGTCTTTCGCCCGCCGCCCGGCGCCGCACGCTCGACGACCTGTCGAAGCTGGACGCGCTCAATCATCGCGAGTTCGGCGACCCGGAGATCCTGACGCGGATCGCGCAGTACGAGATGGCATACCGGATGCAAACGTCGGTCCCCGAGCTGATCGACCTCTCGGGCGAGCCCGACCGGGTCTTCGAGCTGTACGGCCCCGACTCACGCAGGCCGGGGACTTACGCCGCCAACTGCCTGCTGGCGCGACGGCTGGCGGAACGCGGTGTGCGGTTCATCCAGCTCTTCCACCGCGGCTGGGACCAGCATACCCATCTCCCCACCCAGATCGCCGGCCAGTGCCGCGATACCGACCAAGCGTCAGCCGCCCTCGTCACGGACCTCAGACAGCGCGGTCTGCTCGACGACACCCTCGTCGTCTGGGGCGGCGAATTCGGCCGGACCGTCTACTGCCAGGGCACGCTGACCGCCCAGGACTACGGGCGCGACCACCATCCACGTTGCTTCACAATTTGGATGGCCGGCGGAGGGATCAAGCCCGGCATCACTCACGGCGCGACCGACGACTTCGGCTACAACATCGCCCGCGACCCCGTGCACGTCCATGACCTGCACGCCACGATCCTTCATTGCCTGGGCATCGACCACACCAAGCTGACGTTCCAGTACCAGGGGCGGCACCACCGGCTGACCGACGTGCACGGTACGGTCGTCAAGGAGGTCCTGGGGTGAGGACTGGGGTGTGGGGCAACGCCGTTAGGGATTTTTTTCGGACAGAATCCCTGCAATGATGGTACAGACTCGAGTAAAGTCGACTTTAGCTCCGCGAAATGCAAGGTCTTTCGCGGAGCGAAAGACGACACAGAGACCTCCACGATGCTCGGTGAATGCTTCGATCTGCGAGGCCATTTGCTCGATAAATCGAGTCTTGAGCATCAAATGGGGGATTGACACGTGCTCCCAATTCGCCGCCCGCCCAGAATGCTTAACGGCGTTGGGTGTGGGGTGCGGAGTGTGCGGTCAGTTGAACGAGACGTGAGAGTCCCGCTGATGGGGACCGCGAAGGCCAGGCCAAACCGCCGAGACGGACGGAAAGGTGTATAACCGTACCATTCCCGCGGCACTAACAGGCAGGGGGATGGGACGAGTGATTGAAGGCATGGCTGAGCTTTCCACTGGCGCAGCGGCCCGTCCGCTCGATGTGCTCCTTCGCGAGGGAACGCTGGGCGGCCTGAGCGATGCGCAGTTGCTCGAGCGGTTCCTGGCGTCGGGGGTATCGGCCGAGGCCGCGTTCGACGTCCTGATGGCGCGGCACGGGCCGATGGTGCTCGGGGTCTGCCGCCGGATCCTCCAGGGTCGGACGATCGCCGAGGCCTCCCGCCAGCTCGGCTGGCCGGCCGGCACGGTCGGCGGGTGCCTGGCCCGGGCTCGCGACCGGCTCCACGATCGGCTCGTCCGGCGGGGACTGGTCGCGCCTGCCGCATTGGCCGCGGCCCTGGCTCCCGATCCCGCCTGCGCGGCGGCCGTGCCGCGGTCGCTGGCCCGTTCCACCCACGCTGCCGCGCTCCAGCTCGCGGCCGGCCGGGCGGCGACCGCCGTGGTCACCGCCACCGTGGCCAACCTTTTGGAGGAGACGATGCGAACCATGGCATGGACTCGCGTGATGAGCGGTGCAACGGCCGGCGCGCTGCTGGGTGCCTTGGTGCTCGGGGCCGCCAGGATGAGTCTCCCGTCCACTTCACCGGGGCCCGCACCGCAAGAGCCCCGCACTCAGACGGCGGGGGCCGCGAATCCCGAGCGACCGGCCAGCACTCCGCTGACCCGAACGCTTCTGCAGGCGTCCCAGGCCGCCTCCACCTTGAGTGATCCCCAAGAGCGGGTCGATTCCTTGATCGCCGTCGCCTGGGCGCAGATCAAGAGCGGCGACCGGGCCGGCGCGCGGGCGGGTCTCGATCGAGCTGTGGATGCCTCGTGCGCCTTCATTGAAGCCGAACCGCGCTGCATCTCCAGGGTCCGGATCGCCCAGGCACGAGGAGAGGCCGGCGACCGGCACGGCGGCCTCACCCTGCTGACCCTGGCGCTCGAGGACGCTCAGCTCATCGGACGGCGGAGCTGGAAGCTGAAGTCCATCGCCGTGGCCCAGTGCGAGTTAGGAGCTGCGAAACAAGCTGGCCTACGGTTTTTTTGTGGCGCGGGATTTTGACGGGGCTTTGAAGAGCGCCGAAACCCTCGGTCCTAACGATCGTGCCGCCATCCTCGCCCAAGTCGCCGGACAGAAACTCCGTGCCGGCGACCGCGCCGGGGCCGAGCCGCTCTTTCGCCGCGCCCTGGAAGAGGTCGAGCGGTTCCGCAACAGTCCACCGCCGCCACGACGACAGCCGCAGCAAAATCCTCCTCCCGTCGAGGTTACCCCCAAGGATCCCCAGACCCGGCACCAGATCGAATCCTTGACATTACTCGCCGTGATCCATGCTCGTGCCGGTGACTGGGCAAGGGCGACGAAGGCCCTGACCGCGATCCCCCTGGAGGGCCGGGAAAAGGGTATGGCTGCCTTTCACATCACCCTGATCCGGGCTCGCTCCGGCGACGTCGCCGGCGCCCTGGCCTGGGCGCTCTCTCTGCCGTCTTCCTCGCTCCGCACCCGGGCCATCCAAGGTCTGGCCTTCTCCATCTACGACGACAGGGCGTACCGGTTTTAGCGCCAGGACGAGAGAAGCTGTCGCCGAGTGGCATTTGGCCTCTTGCTTTCGATGTCCAAGCTCTTGGATCTCGAGAATCATCTCTCAGCGCTATTCAAGGCCGCCTTCGCCGACTTCTTCGAGTTGTGCCGCCAGTCGCTCAACCCCAACCTCCGGCGCGAGGCGATCGATGAGATGCTGGTGCAGCACCTCCTGACCGAGAGCCTGTTCGACAGACTCGCCCCCATCGCAGGGGCCTGGTTTCACGCCACGGCCGAGCACACCAACGGCGACGGGAAAACCCGGCGCGTCGCCGTGACGATCGGACCGGAGTACGGAACCGTCACCCACCAGCAGGTCAAGGAAGCCGCCAAGGAAACCGTTTCGTGCATCGGCTTCGACATCTCGATCGTCTGCGGCTTCGCCTTCGATCCGCACGTCTCCGAGGAAGCCAAGCGCAACGGCAAGCTCGCCGTTATGCCGGCGCGGATGAACCCCGACCTCTTGATCGGCGACACGCTCAAGAACGCCGGGGCCGGCAACCCGTTCATGGTCTTCGGCGAGCCCGACATCGCCATCACCCGCGACGCGGAAGGCAAGGTCGTCCTCGAAGTCAAGGGCGTCGACGTCTACGACCCGACGACCGGCCAGGTCCGGAGCTCATCGACCGACGACATCGCCTGTTGGTTCATCGACGCCGATTACAACGGCGAGTGCTTCTTCGTCCGGCATGCCTACTTTCTCGGGGCCGACGACCCTTACGGCAAGCTCAAGCGCGCCCTCCGCGACGAGGTCGACGAGGCTCAATGGGAAACCCTTTACAGCACGAAGAGCTACCCCTTTGCGCCCCCCACGTCGGGCAAGATCGCGGTCAAGGTCATCAACCATTACGGCGACGAAGTGCTCAAGGTTTACAAGCTCTAGCCGCCGGCCTGACGGCTCCATTCGCATTGCTTCTAGTTACGAGAGTTTGCATTATTATGGATCTAGACGAGCCACTACTGCTGCTCACCGAGGGTCGAGCCGGGGAACGGAATCTTGGCGGGAACAAAAGAGTGCCAGGAACGGTTTCAACCGTTCCGCGTTTCTGCAAGAGAAGCCAACCGACTCGCCTTCGTCACATGCCATGGCGGTGTCGGGGGCGGTCGACCACGTTGCGAGTAAAGAACGGATTTTGGAACCTTTTGCTCGCCGTTCAAAGAGAACTGACAACGATTGCCCTCAACTTGCGCAAGTACAAGATAATGCGCCTCGTTATGACCTGCTCCGCGGGAAGGAAAGGTGCTGCGCGTCTGGAACACGAGATCCAGGTTGATTTTGCCGGCAGCGGGACAGGCAGCTCCCGTGACACCAAGGTGGTCGCGATTAGTGTCCGCAGCGACGCGGTCGGCTGGCCCAGCCGCACACTTTCGGAGTTGGATGAGCAGGTGGAAAGAACTTGGCTGCCCTATTTGCAACCCATTCTCACGCTATGCGGACTTCTTGTCGGCGCACTCGTCTTCCTCTTACTTGTCGTGTCTTCTGGACCTGGCACTCAGGATCTCGTACGCGCGATGTGATTGCGCGACCATGATCTAGACCGCGTTGATCACATTCTCGGCCAGGGCCGTCCAATCACCGACGAGGAGATGAGGGATATTACCGCGAGGCAACTTCGTAATATCCGTGACGATCGGAGGCCTAAGCGGTCACCCCAGACGGGGCGGACCCGGCAAATAGGTCTCCTCGCCAATCGCCTGCGCTGCGCGATGCCGCAGTCACGCCTCCGCTAACTCCGGCGTGATCTCGAATGGCTTGAGCGTGGCGAAGTCGAAGTCTTTGAACCTCAATCGAAGCTCGAGACCTTTTGTGAAGAGAATCGAGTGGCGAAACTCCTCGCGTCGACCTGTGCGGATCAACTCGATTTCATCGTATTGCCACTCAAGATAGGGACATTCGTCTCCTCGCAGCGATTGGTGGAGATCCGCTTCCTCGATCAGTACCGATCGGTATTGGAGAACGAGTACCTCCCTGGGCGGTGTGTCCAACTGGAGAGCGATCCAGAATGAGAGCGAACGGCTTTCTTCCTGCCCAGATGGCTTCCATGCGGGCGGGAACTCCACCAGCTTGGTATCGCCCAGCCAACCTGGTTCGGAAATCCCCAAGGATGAATGGGAAATCACCCGTGAATCGTGTAGGTAGAACTGATCGAGTAGCTTCCGGAAGCGCTCTGGCAGTTTCACTTCGATTTCATGCAACTGCCGCAAATACTTTTCTGAGCGTCCTTCGAACTCCTGCTGAGCGGCAAAAGCGATGCCGTCGTCCTCGGAGCCGAACCGGTCGATCAGGTCTGGTGTGAAGAACTTCATGGCTTCTTCCTGGCCTTGCGGTGATCGGTTTCGTAGAAGGCGTGTCCCTTTGGTGAGCGTGACTTCTGATGGAAGTGCGGCAGTGCCCTCGGACCGGCCTTGCTCGCGTGCGGAAATTGAGGCTTGCTCGGCGGACCAACTTGGGCCTCGATTCTGTAGGTCCGGGCTCGATTCGCCTTGGTATCGTCGCCGCGAACCACGATGTCCTCCCCATTCCTGCGGCGGGCAATTGCTGTGAGTTCGTCGATCTCTTTTCCATATTCTACGGCACCGGAGGGGCCAGCAGCCAGTTCAGCCTCGTGGATGGTCGTGGCAGGTGGGACTGCCGCGGTTTTCGTTAATTGAGTTGCTCTGTCTACACCGACTTCGCTCTTCTGGTCCGCCACGTTTTCATCCCGACAACAGTTCTGTCCGCGTGAAGGATTCTTGCCTCATCGATCCCGGCCGAACATCGATCGAATCAAGCAGACCGGCCCTGTGCGGATGGGCGTGGATTCTATCGAGAGCCATCGAGCCGGTCCAGAGTCGGTTCAGCATCAGGTCGTCCCCGAATCGCTGAACGTCGAGAGGAACGGAGAGGCGGTGATGAGTCCCTGAGCCGGCCTGACCGCCTTTTGGGGGCGAGTTGGGGGTCTGAGGTGAGGTCACCACCGATCCGTCTACTCGTGAGGCCCGTGAGGCCGTGTGGGCTGGAAGGGGTCGCGCGGCAGAGATCACCCGGCATCACTCGCTGGGCGATTTCACCGCCCGAATAGCTTGCGGGCGAGCTTCCTGAGCGTGCCCAGGAGCGATCAACCAGGACGGGTTTCATTTCCGGGCGGCGCCCCGCCCGCCAGTAACATGCCGAACGGCCGGCCGATCTCGTTGAGCCGCGCCTCGATCTGCGCGTTGCTCAAACCCGTCGCCGCGAGCAGCCCGGCGTAGTTGTTAGTGAATGTTCGAAAGTGGGGATGCTCGTGGCCGGTCGCGTGCGTGAATTTGAGCAAAACCTCCACCGCCCGCCGGTACGGCGGCTCGGCCTCGGCAAGGCGGTTGCTGGCCCGGAGCAATCCCGCCAGGTTGTTGAGGTCGCGGGCGACGTCGGGGTGGTCGCGGCCGTACGCAGCCTCGTCGATCGCCAGTGCCCGCCGGAACAACGGCTCGGCCTCGGTAAGCCGGTTGGTCGCCTGAAGCAACACCGCCAGGTTGTTGAGTTCGGTGGCCACAAGGGGGTGGTCGGCGCCCAGCGACGCCTCGCTGGTCGCCAGCGCCCGCCGCAGCAGCGGCTCGGCCTCAGCAAGGCGGTTGGTGGTCCGCAGTAATTCCGCCAGGTTGTTGAGGCGCGCTGCGAAATTCCCGTGGTCGGGACGCGTTCGCTCAAGGGCGCGGCGGTTGAGGCGCTCGGCGCCCGCGAAGTTGCCGAGAGCCTGCAACGGGCCAGCCACGTGGGAGGCGAGCCAGGGTCCGTCGTCACCCTCGTGTTCCAGCCAACGGTCGGCGCAGGCGGTCAAGGGGGCCAGCTCCCAGCGGTGCTCGTGCCGCACCCAGCCTTCCCAGAGGAAATCGGCGCGGGCGCGGATGTGGTCGAGCAGGGCACGCTCCCGGGCGGCGAGGTCGTCAGGCCACCGTTTCTTGACCACCTCCTGGACCAAGCGGTGCATCCGGGCGACGAGTTGCTCTCCCCCCGAATCCGCCACCTCGGTGGCCTGGAACAGTCGCAAGCCCTGGAGAAGGTCGACCGTCGGGCGGAATGCCTGGATCTGTTGCGCCGCCACGGCCTGGAGCCACGGCAGTGCGATTGCATCAGCCGGAAGTAACGAAGCCAGCGTGAGAAGGTGGATGGCCTCGGGGGAGAGCGTCTCAAAGGTGGGCTCAAGCGTCGTGGCCAACAGCCGCTCGCGGTGGCGGACGGCTACGGACGGGTCGCCTGCGCTCGTCTCGCTCTCGGCCAGAAGCTCGGTCCGCAACCGCTCGCGGAGGCGTCGGCAGGAGTCGGAGCCGGGGTGGCGGCCGAGGTAAATCGCGGTGGTCTCGACGGCCAGGGTGAAGCCTTCGAGCAGACGTGCGATGGCGCGGGCCTCGTCGTCCTCGGCCTGAGAGGGGAATCGGCCGTCAGGTTGGTGGCTGCGTAGCAGCGCCAGCGCATCGTCCTCAGGCAGCTCGTCGACGGCGATGAAGGTCTGGTCTTGCGCGGAGCCGGGGATGCGCGCCGGGGCCAGCCGGGTCGTGGCGATCGGATCGACTTTCCTGTCCCGCGGCTGGCGATCGAGGTATTCCGGCTCCAGCAACCCCGGCTCGCTCACGTTATCGAGCACGATCAGGCAGCGCTCGCCGCGATTCAGCTCCCGTAGGCCAGGGCCAGCTCGGTCTTGCCCATGCCGCCCATGCCCTGCACGGTGGCCATCACGCCCGGCTGGCGCGCCCCCACGATGCCGAGCTTGTAGCGGAACTCGCCAGAGTTCCGACCCGAAGTCTGGCGACTTCGGCTACGGGGATCATTCGACCTGCCACTCGCCTTGACGTGGGCCTGCTGGAGGGCGTTTTCT
>JBIOJM010000301.1:0-12911 GCA_044450785.1 Isosphaerales bacterium | reverse complement strand
CTACGGGCGTCACATGATCAAGAGACTGGCCACCTTGACGCCGCGAACGCCGAGCGAGCGCGCCGCAGTCGCGGTCACGGAATGTGCGAGCGCACAGGCGGTAGCCACTGGCGCATGATCGAAAAGACCAGCGGCGTCATGCCGGTCAAACGGAAGCATCCCCGCGATACGCCTCGTGATCGCCGAACGCCCTAGGCGGGGCTCACCTGCCGCCGATCGGCAGCGTCAGCAGCGGGCCGGCGCTTTTGCCATCCGATTCTTGCAGTGCGAAAACAATCTCGAAGATGGCCAGCGCAGACCTCGACTTTACGTCGTCGGCAGCGATGTAAAACCAGTATCCCCGGTATTTCACCGCCACCTCCGCGGAGCGAGGTCGGTGTTTCTGTGCGTGCACGACGAAGTTTCCGCCGGTGACGCGGGTCCAGTCGTAGGGCGCACCGGTGTCGTCGAGCGTCATCGGTGCGACCCCGGAGCGCGCGTGCTCTTGCGGGACGCTAACACCTTTGGAGAGAAAGGTCATGATCTGCAACACGGATCGGAAGTTGAGATAGATCGTGTCCAACCCGAGTGGGCTCGGCGGATTCCGCTTGATGTCTTCGGCCAGCTCCGATTTGAGCTTGTACGTGTCGAGACCCGGGATCAGCCCAAAGATCCGCGCGAGCTCGTGCATCTCGGGTGAGTTCACGTATGGCGCACGAACCCGCAGATACAGTCCGCGCTTCCGCTTGAGGACGGTCATCTGGCTGTCACCGCTGGCGCGATAAACGTGCCCGTCATTTGACGCATTCAGCAGATCACGCCCTTGCACAGCCTGCTTTGGTGTTGGGTCGGATGAGCCCTCGGTTTCCTCGTCCGTGCCGAACGTCAACTCGGTTGCGCCGCGTGCCTTAAGCGATACTAGCAACCGGACACCCCGTAGATACTCGGAGTTGTCGTCAACGGCCTCCGGGATCAGAGTCGTGGCGTCGGGCGCGTTCTGCACGTCGTTGATATCGTTGATCGCGAATAACAGCAGTTGCTCGAGATTGGCTCCTGCATTCACGACGATGAGCAGGTCGGCACTAAGGGGAGTCAACAGCGCCTTGGCGATTTCCCTTCCCTCGCGAGGGTGGTAGGTCAAGGTCGGCGTGTCACGGAGGGCCAGTTCGCCGAACCCGAGGCTGGTGTGGCCAGGAGTGCTGTTGCCGTAACCTCCGAAGTAATTTCCTCGGCCCGCCACCTCGAACTGGCTGGTGATGTTCGGTAGGTCGACAAAGACGGGGGAGTCGGCGTAGCGAAGCCGCACGATGTTGATCAAGAGCTGCTCGCCGTTGGTGGCGCGGACGACTTCGTTGTAGCGCATGCGTGTATAGCGGACGGCCTTCGGGCCCAGGCATCCGCTGACGCCAGCGAGCAATACAGCAACGCATGCAAGGGACCGGTGCCAGAGCGTCTTTCCCCGACCCCGATTGTCCATTCGACTCTCCTGAATCCGGAAGCCCGAGCAGTTCCCCCGGGACTCAAGAGCGCGGCATCCCTCGATTCCCTAGTCGGAGTAATCGTCGGCGAATTCCGCAATCCAAGGTGGTGCGACTCACGCCGTGCGTCCTCATCCAAGCTCAATGCGACTTGTTGAAATCGGGGAAGCCATGGCCTCCGGGATAAACGATCTCCGGTGGCCCATAGACATAGTAGCCCGGGTAGGGCGGCCAGCACACTTTGGGAAGCGGCTTGCGGCAATAGTCGTCGGGGGCGCATCTGGTCGGGAAGCAGTGCCGGGACCACCAGTGAAAGAGACCGCCCCCGTACGGTGACCACCCACCGGCCGGATGCAGCCGTTGAAACAACGGCGTGTGAACGGGTTCAGAAGTTTCACCGTCTCCGCCAAAAACTGGACCGCACGCGAGGAGAACGGCCGCGCTCGCCAAGCACTTAAACCACCTACGCATCTTCTTGTGCCTCCCGCCTGATCCTAGGGTTGTCATGGGCCGCTCCACGCGCCTCGCGACGCCGTTCGACGCTCGTCGATCCCGTCTCATTGATTCGGCAAAGGCGCCGGCAGAGGCCCGGCCGGAGCCGCTGGCGCTTGAGCCGGATTCGCCGGTCCCGGCGGTCCGGGCATCGCTCCCCCGTCGTGACCATCCTTGTGAAGACGCAGTTCCCAGCCACCACCAAGGGCTCGATACACGCTGACGAGGTTGAGAGCGATGTTGCCCGCCGCAACCGCCAATTGGTCTTGCTGCTGGACCTGCGTGGTTTCCAGGTTAAAAACTCTGTTGAAATCGATGGTGCCGGTGCGGTACTGCTGGACCCCAAGGTCGGTGGCCGCCGTGGCCGCCTTGACGCTGCGGTCAAGGTCGTCGGCCTGCTCGCGAGATCGCAAGAAGCCCCGGAGCGGTGTCTGGACGTCCCGGCCGGCCGTCAGAACCGTGTTCTGATAGGTCGCAATCAGCTCCTGCGTCTTGGCGATCTGCAGGCGCACGTTGTTCTTGATCCGGCCGTAATTCAAGATGTTCCAGGTGAAGCTGGGAAAGACGGCCCCGATAAAGCTCTTGGTTTCGAAAAATCGGGAAAAGTCCGCGGCATCCCAACCGATCAAGCCGTTGATGGCGAGGGTGGGGTACAGGGCGGCCTCGGCCACGCCGATCTGCGCGGACTGGGCCGCCACCTGGCGCTCGGCACTGCGAACGTCGGGGCGCCGGCGCAGAAGATCGGCGGGGATGCCCGTGGCGACCCAGACCGGGGTGTTCGGCATCGGGGGGCTCCCCAGAGGCGGCCCCGGTCCCAGCTCTGGCTCCAAGTCGTAAGGCGGGAAGCCTACCAACGTACAGAGCGTGTCATTGGCTTGCCCGAGCTGGATCTGCAGGGCCGGGATTGTCGAACGGGTCTGCTCCAGTACGGTTCTCGCTTGCTCCACGTCAAGCTTGGACGTGGTGCCGACCCGGAATTTGTCCGCGGCCAGGGCCAGTACACCTTCCTGAATCCGAACGTTGTCGCGCGCGATTTTGATCCTCTGCTGGGCGATCCGATATTGGACGTAACTCGTGGCCACGTCCGAGAACAGGGTTACCAAAGCCGCGTCGTAGTCCTCGACTGAAGCGTCGAGGCTGGCGTTGTTCGACTCGATGTTCCTGCGGATGCGGCCCCAGAGATCAAGCTCCCAGCTCAGGTTGAAGCCGTCGAACCAGTTCGAGAACGCAGCCGACCGCTGATTCGGCGGAGCCAATGAGAGAAGCGGCCCGATAAGGGGCATGTTGGAGTTAAGATTGAGCCGGTTATACGATGCGCTCGCTTGCTGGGTCTGCGGGAACATGTTGCCCACGGCGATCGCCTGTCCTGCCCGGGCTTCGAGGACACGTGTGCCCGCAATTCGCAGCGTCGGGTTCTGCTCGTAAGCCGTAACAATCAGGGCGTCGAGCGTGGGATCCCCAAAGACCTGCCACCAGTCTTGCAGGTGGTGGTTTTGAACGCTGGGATCATTCGCCTGGATCCATTCCGTAGCCACGGGAGCCGGCGGCGGGCCATAATTCGGACCGACCTTGAAGCCATTGTGAATCCACTGCCGCGGGCCAGTTGTGATGCATCCGCTGCCGAGCGAGACAGCGGCAAGCAAGCCGAAAAAGGCGCAGCGGCGGGCGCTGCGAGCCCGACGGATCCGGTGATCTTTTTGCCCGCAGGCGTTTTGTGCACTCATGCGCGTCTTCCGTCGTTATTGGCCTTTTGGTCCTTTGCGGGAACATCAAAGAACAGCCCAGCAGAGAAGCCGCGAGGCAGCGATCTGCGACCCTTATAGCAGCCGGTCGCCGGAAACATCGCTTGCGCTTACGGTTCAGTTGACGGTTACGGTCGCCGCCGACGGTGATCGCCGAGCGATGACCCTTGTGTTCGCCAAAGGACCTACAATCCACACAGACGGAATATCGGGCGAATCGCGGCGTCTTGTTCAACACAATTGAGGAAACACCCTACAGATCGAAGCCGCGCCGTTGGCCAGACCCCAAAAAATACCCAGCCCATCGCCCGATCGTCTCGCGGCTGCGCTTCGGAACGATGGCGAAGCGACTGGTGCTGATCAGGGCGAGCGCGAGGACTGGCAAGTAGACGACATCGACGCCGGACTCGCGGAACCGGATTCACTGATCGCAGCGGACCAAGAGCCTGGATGCCAGCTCAAAAGCACTACCGAAGAGCGCGGTTGGACCAGGTAACTCGACTGGGTAACTTCACTCAACCCCTCCCAGTCGCAGATGTCATGGGGTGGGTCGAGCGCGGTATCGATCCAGCGTCGCCACGGCTGCCCACCATCAGGGACGGGCGGCAGCGCGAACGTCAACGGCTCCCAGTAGGCGTTCAGCACTCCGTGGACGCGGAAGCGTGTCTGAGTCGCATGGAATGTAAAAGCGATTGAGTGGGAATATTCACTCCAGTCCGGCTGGCCAAGCGCCACCCCGTGCCAGTCGATCCGCGCGCGGCTCAATGCCTGATTCAGGCTCATCTTGACATCGAAGTCCCTCACGACGACACGGCGCTGGTGATACGCCTCGAGGAGCAATCTGGCGAAGCGATGGATGTCGGCATGCTGCTCGAGCAGGCTCCAGTCGAACCAGCTCACCTCGTTGTCCTGGCAATAGGCGTTGTTATTGCCGCGCTGCGTCCGGCGCACCTCATCGCCCATGAGGAGCATCGGGGTGCCAGCCGCGAGGACGGTGAGCGTGAGGAAATTCTTGCATTGCCGGCGGCGCAGCCCCTCGATGAGCGGGTCATCGCTCGGGCCCTCCACGCCGCAGTTCCAGCTCAAGTTGTCGTTCGCACCGTCGCGGTTGCCCTCGCCGTTGTATTCATTGTGCTTGCTGTTGTAAGACACAAGATCGTTGAGCGTGAACCCGTCGTGGCAGGTGATGAAATTCACGCTTTTCTCGGGCTCACGCTCCTGGCGCGCGTAGATGTCCGGGCTACCCAAGAGCCGCGCCACGAGGTTCGACACCGTGCCATTGTCACCCCTCCAGAATCGCCGCACGTCGCTGCGGAACTGGTCGTTCCACTCCTGCCAGCTATCGCCGACGAAGCTCCCGACCTGATAAAGCCCGGCGGCGTCCCAGGCCTCGGCGATCAGCTTCGTGCCGGCAAGCACCGGGTCGGACTCGATATCCCAGAGGATCGGCGGGTTGGGCAGCGGGCGGCCCGACTCGTCACGAGACAGAATGGACGCAAGGTCGAAGCGGAAGCCGTCGACGTGCATCCGGGTGACCCAGTGGCGCAGGCTGTCCTGGATCAGGCGGCGCACGATCGGATGGTTGGCGTTGAGCGTATTGCCGCAGCCGGAGTAGTCGGCATAGCGGGACCGGTCGTTCTCAAGGATGTAGTAGATGTCATTCGCGAATCCGCGGTAGCAGAGAGTCGGCCCATCGGCGCCGCCCTCGGTGGTGTGGTTGAAGACCACGTCAAGGATCACCTCGATCCCGGCGCGGTGGAGGGCCTTGACCATGTCGCGGAACTCGTCGAGGACGCCGAGTGGCTCCTTGCGTGAGCTGTAGGCGTGGTGCGGCGCAAAAAGCGACACCGGCTGGTAGCCCCAGTAATTGACCAGCTCCGCCGGCGTGTCCTGGGGGTCGAACTGGAAGACCGGCAGGATCTCGACCGCCGTGATGCCCAGTTCCACAAGGTAGGGGATCTTCTCGATCAGCCCGGCGTAGGTCCCGCGCCGCTCGGGGGCGACGCCCGAGCTGGGATGGCGGGTGAACCCGCGGAGGTGGAGCTCGTAGATCACGGTCCCCGTGAAAGGACGCTTGAGGGGCTTGTCCCCTTCCCAGTCATACCGATCGGGATCCGCGACGACGCTCTTCATCACCGCGGCTGAATCGACGCCGGCCCGGCTCGCCCTCCTCCGGTCGCAGGCGTCCGGGACGGCTACAGCGAGCCCGTAAGGGTCGAGGAGCACCTTTGTGCCATCGAACCAGTACCCCGCTTCCGGCGCGAACGGCCCGTGGGCCCGGTATGCATAGATCTGCCCCGGTTTCAGGCCCCGGACGAAGGCATGCCAGTAGTGGTACGTGCGGTGGCGGCTGGGATCGAGCGGGATGATCCTCGCCGGCCGAGCGGCAGCCACGTCGTCGAACAGGATCAGTTCGATCAACGTGGCTTTCTTCGAGAAAACGCTGAAATTGACCCCCTCAGGATAGGGTGTGGCCCCGAGAGGAGCGCTCAAACCGATCTCAACCTCGTCGTTGTCCATTTTTGGCGCTCGTCCGCGGCTCGCGGCCTGAAGCTCCGGGATCGCAGACATTCTCCTCGCCGATCTCGCGATCATACGCCTCAGGTAATCGCCGAGGCGCTGGGATCCGCGAGCGGGCGCGGCCCGGCAAAGACGTGCCGCAGAGATGGTCCGGAGGCCCGTCCCGGAGCCATACGCGGCGCGGGGACCGGTACGCCCGGGCCAACCACGCGAGTCCGCATCCACCGGAGCAAAGATCATGGTCACAAGAGACGGCCGACACTTCAAGCTTCTACTGTGCAGAAATTCCTGCCGACCGGGACCGGCCGGGGAGTTCACGGTCCGGCCAGATGATCCAGCAGAATGCGGCGCATCTCACCCAGTGCGGCCGGGCCCTGCTCCGAGCCGTGGTGACCCGGAAAGATGGCTTCGGACGCAGCGCCATCCAGGTGGGCACTCCAGAGCGGAACGACCAGGTCAGTGGGGGCGTGGCCGGCAAACTGAAAGGCGATCGTGTGGTACGGCACCCCCGGCGCCACCGGCAGCCGCCCGACGGCCAAAAGCAGCGGGCTATCGACGCGGAGTTCGCCGATCGCGTTGATCGACGCGGCCCCGAAGTTCTCATCCCTGATCACACCGGGACCGTTCAACGCCTCGAGCTCGGCGACGAGCGCTGCCCCCTCAGCCGGCGGCCGAATCCGGCCGCTGTAAAAACGGCCGACCACGCTGTTCGCCAGCCGGCTCCCCCAATGCGGAGTGGCGATGAAGACGACCCGGCGCACGTATGGCAGGGGACGGAAGAACAGGTATTGGTCGAGCGTCGCGCGGGTCGCGGGTGAGGCCCGCAACCGCTCGGGCGACACATTCAAGGCGCTTTCCCAGACCTGCTGGCCGGAGTCCGAGACGACCATATGGGCAAGGATGCCCCCCATGCTGTGCCCGACGACGACCATCTGATGAAAGGCCGGGTCGGCCCCGTACGCACCCTCGGCCCGGACCAACGCCTCTCGGAACCGCTGAGCCGAGCGGACGATCGTCGCGCCGGTCGGGTAGATGAACACCCAGAACTGGTAACGCGCCGACAGCGCCGGGTCGTTCTGGAAGTCATTGATCGCCTGCACGAAAGCCACTGGACTTGCCGCGAGTCCGTGGACGAACACGACCGGGATCTTCCCCGGTGCGTAGGGCCGAAGCATGTACAGGCCCGGCTCGATCTCCGGCCCGAACTCCGTCGCGATCAGGCCGCGGATCGCCTGCGGCAGGAGCCGGTCCTGCGAGGCCTGCAACGCAAGGTGCGTCGTTCGGTCGGCCGCCAGCGGCATCTCACGCCCGCCTGCCCAGGCCGAGCCGACCCGGAACGGGTCGTGGAAAACCAGACCGAGCGGCGACATCCGGTAGGCCCCGCCGGCCAACCCGCCCCCGGGCGCCGCCAGCACGGTCGCCGCGATCCGAAACCGAGTCGGGAAGAACTGCTCATCCGTCTCGATTGATTGTTGTCGATCGATGCAACGAAGGCCGACGACCGGAACCCCCAATCCGCAGTTCCCGAAGCGGTGACGCATCCCGCCAACCCGCACGTCGCCGGCCACCACGACTTCGGCGAACCGATCGGGGTCAACGAACGGATCGGCCGCCTTCACCACGACCCCGAGCCCGGCCAGCGCCAGCGACCAGTTCCGGCCCCCAGAGACGCGTTCATCCTGTGAGATCCGGACGAGCCGGGCCACGGCGTCGTTGTGCACCTCGATCGCGCGGTGGAAGCACCCTACGTCGGGATCGGCCAGCGCAAGCGCGGCGGCGGCCGCCGCCGCGCGCAACGGGGGAACAGCCGAGGCCGGATCGTGGACCGGCCGGCGCGTGGCCGCGCGATACCATAGCTCGGACAGGGCGAGCATAACGCCGGGTTCGCTCTCCGGGCGGGACACCAGCGCCGCTTCCAGCCGCAATGCAGCGCCCTCCGGGTCGACCTGCGCCGCGAGAAGCAGTCCGTGTCGCCACAGCACCTCCCTCTCACAGGCGCTCGCGCCGAGGTTCGATGCGACCCTATCGGCCACGTCGCGCACGGCATTGCGCACCGGCGCCTCGCGCGTCCGGCCGGCGCCGATGCAGAGGATTGAGGCGAGCGTGGTCGTAGTCGCCAGCGCCCGGCTGCGAGTCAGCGCGGAGGCGCGGCGCCTGGTGGCGCCCGGCGGACGGACGCCGGCAACTGTCATGGTGCACCTCGCGCGCACGGATCCAGAGGGCCACGACGGGCTTCCCGAAAAAGACTCATGGCGACGGCTAGCGCGACCGCCGACCCGAAGAGTGAGTCGTCAAGGGGGTTTTAGCGAGCACACGGCGCGCTGTCGCTTCTGATTGGAGTGGCTCCCCAATCAAACATTACTTCGGACTTCTCCAAATCCCAACTGAAGTACATTGGAAATTTGGCTAGAATCCCGCACGTTCAAATGGGGAATCTTGACGCCATCGACCGAGGTTTAGGGGAGGACGCCAACACACCTCAGTTGAGCAGCCCGCAACGACAAAAACTCGAGATGAAGCTCGGGCCGGAACCCGCCAACCTGACCGGTCACCAGAATCGGGAGCATGGCGCGAGTCCGGACTGATGGAACTGGAGTTCCTCCAAATGCTCATGCCCTTCATGGTCGCCACCGTCCTGCTTTTCACCAGTCTGCTCGTCTACGGCACGGCGATGCACCTTATTGTTCGTGTGGTGGTGGGGCTGATCCGAAGCGGTCCCTCCAAGCTGGGTTTCTGGACGAGCACCGCCGTCATGGCGATCGTTATGGCGATCACGGCGGCTGCGCACCTGGTTCAGATCGCCTTGTGGGCGGCGGCATTTCTCCTGTGCGGCCTGGTGTCGAAGCTGGAGACAGCTTTCTACCTTTCCGCCCAAAGTTACACGGCTCTCGGTTATGGCGACGTTCCGCTGTCCGAACGGTGGCGGTTGCTCGGCCCGATCGAGGCCATCAACGGCCTCTTGTTCTTCGGACTGTCAACGGCCGTGTTGTTCGCGATCATGAACCAATTGATCGCCCATCGCCTGCGCACCGAAACCGGGTACCAGGCCGAGGCAGCCGGGAAACTGGCGCCTCTTTCGGCGGCCGGCGACGCGTCTTCAGACCCTTTCGATACTCCAGGCGGAACGAATCTCTAAATTGCGATAAGAAGACCTTCCGAGCACAAGCTGAACAATCGGGCTCATTTCGCTGCGCCTGCGGGCTCTCGCATGCGAGTAGGCTCATCCTTGAGGCGGCCGTCCTCAATCTCAAGGACGATATCGCTCGAGGTGATGAAACGCCGGTCGTGGGTGACGATCACCAACGTCTTCCGCTGATCGCGCAACAGACGGACGATCTCGTCACCTCCCGCTCGATCGAGATTGCCGGTTGGCTCGTCGGCCAGGATCAGCACCGGATCCTTGATCAGGGCCCGCGCCACCGCCACGCGCTGCTGCTGTCCCCCTGAGAGCTGGTCCGGGCGGTGCTTCAGGCGGTCGCCCATGCCGACCTGCCTCAGGAGTCCCTCTGCCTTCGCCCTCAATTCGGGCGTGACGCCGAGCGGTATAAATGGGAGGAGCACGTTGCCGACCGACGAGAGATTGCCGATCAGGTTGAAGGACTGGTAGATGAATCCAACCCGGTTGCGCCGGTAGTCGTCCTGCTCGGGCTCGGTCATCACGGTGACGTCATTGTCCTCGACCCGGATGGAGCCCGAGGTCGGCCGGTCGAGTGCGCCGATCAGGTACAAGAGCGTGCTCTTGCCCGAGCCCGACGGGCCCACGATGAAGGTGCACGACTCGCTGGGGACCCGGAACGTCACTCCACGCAAGGCCTGCACGGTTTCCTCGCCGGCCTGGAACGTCTTGCGCACTTCGATGGCTTCGATCACGGGTACCTCTCTGGATGCGTCGATAGCTGGGTCACTTCAGTTCATCACCCCGCGGCGGATGGCATCCATCGGCGTCATCGTCGAGGCTTTCCAGGCGGGGTAGAGCCCGGCAAGGATCGCGACGGATACCGCGCCGGCCAGGCTGACCGCGACGAGCGAGGGCTGCATTCCGATCTGGAAGCCGGCCAGGAAGCGGTTCGCGATGAGCACCGCGGCGGCCGCCACCACGGATGCAAGCGCGCCGGATAGGAGGCCCAAGAGCCCGCTCTCGGTCACGATCAAAACGAGGATGTTCCTCCTCGTCCACCCATTGCCGCGCATGACGCCGAATTCGATGAATCGCTCATAGGTGCTCATCAGCATGGTATTCGCGATGCCCACCCCGCCGACCAGCAGGGCCAGGCTGATCGCCGCGAGCAGAAAAAGATCGAGCTTCCCCATGACCCCGCCGACCGTGAGGCTGAACTGGCTGATGCGCTGCGCCTTCACCCCCGGAAGGGCGGCCTCGATCCGATTCAGGAGCGCGTCGGTATCGGCGATCTGGTACGGCTCCACGGCGAACGCGGAAGCGGCCGCATCGGGTACCCCGAGCAACCGCCGCGCCACGCCGATCTCCATGACGATCGTCACGTCGGTGGCCAGAGAGCCCGTGTCGTAGAGCCCGACGATGGTGAAGTCCTCGGTCCCGATCCGCATTTTCTGGCCGACCTTCCTGGCCGTGCCGTCGGCGTTCGGGTACTCGCCGGCGATTCTCGTGCTGATCACGACGTTGCGCTGGCCGATGTCGCCAAGGTCGAGGAAGCGTCCCCCGCCGCGTTCCTTTGGCAAGAGCGCCATCGCGAATATTGTACTTTTGAGCTTCAGGTGTTCGGGGAGGTCTTGTCCCTCGATGACGGCCATCCTGGCGATGTTCTTCATTCCCGCCTCGCGGGGCCCGCCCAGCATGCCGATTGCCGTGGCTCCAAGACCACCCTTGCGGTCAATCGGCGGGGCGATTTTCCAGACCTCGGGCGCCACCACGCGCACGCCTCGAATCTTCTTCAGGGTGTCGGCCGTATCTGCAGGCAGGTCGCTGAACACCGGGCTAGGGGAATTCTCGCGCAGGACCAGAAGGCCCTCCATCTTGGCGAGTGTGCCACCCACGAGCTCACGAATCCCCCGTGAGATGCTGAACAGCCCGAGGAACGCAAGGATCGGGATCGTCAATCCGACGAAGCCAGGGCCGTGCGCGAAGGCCGTGTGATCAGATTCTGCCAGGCGAACCCCCACATGGCCGATATTCCCCGACGCCAGAGAAAACATGAATCGAGAGGAGCCGCAGTTCGATAAAAAGCACCGACCGGGCACGGACTCGATCGCCTACCTTGTCCCGATCAGGTTGTCATCGACGCCATGCTCGAACACTCTCCTGGAGATCAGGGTCGGCGGCTCCCCGCCCGGGAATTACAGAGACGAGCCATTATAGAGGACGGGCGACGGCTAATCCCAGCCGAAATCGTCGGGTATACTCACGGAATGGAAGACATTGAACAAGCTTCCGAATCACACGGCCATGGAGTTTTCGGAATTCTCGTCACGACCGGAACCGACCGCATCACGTCGCCGGCGCGAGCGGGCCCTGGACAACGACGGCGTTGATCTTCTGAACGGACTCTGGGCAGGAAAGGTGGAGCGATGAACAGAAGGCTCGGGTTATGTGTCACGGTCTTCTTCGGCCTTGTGCTCGCGTCGGCGGTTAGGACCGCCCGGGGCGGGGAGTTTTACTACGTGATGATTTTCGGGTCGCAGTCGAGCCCGAAACTCCTCCGGTACACCCACACGTGGGCGACTTTTGTTCGCGCGGTTGGCGAGGGGCCCGACCCGAGCGCTTATTCCCTCGAGGCCCACACGATTAGCTGGCTGCCCCAGGTTCTCGAACTCCACGTCTGGCGACCCTGGGCCGAGCCGGGCGTGAACCTGGACTTGTATCAAACGCTGGATGTGGTCTACTCCAGCCGTGAGAACGTGACGATGTGGGGGCCTTTCGTCACGGAGAAGAAGATCTACGACAGGTCGCTTTGGGTGCTCGACGTCATCGCCAGCGGCGCCCCGCGGTACCGGGCGATCAGCACGCCGGCGAACCTGCTTATCAGCTATTGCATCCACGCCGTCGCTGCCGTCGACCCGGACTTCGGCCGCGGCCACTATCCACTGATCCGAATCGGGAAGCCGGCTAGCCGCTACATGGCGCGGCAGCTCATGATCCGAAGCCCCTTCGATCAGCGCGCTTTCGACAACTCGTGGCTGATCCCGCGGCTGGGACTGGATCGCTATCCGATCGAAGTCGTCCCGCCGCAACGGATTCCTGCGCGGAATTGCTTCCTCTGCCGATGCCCGGAGTGAAACCCCGATTTTGGCGGGGCTGGATCCGGCCGTCGGTCAGCGGGGCGGCGACTTGATCTCGTTCCCTTGGCGTGAATTTGGAAGACGAGCGGTCTGGGGCGATGCTCAGGCCATCGTCCCGATGGTTCTGCGGAACCGTGCCAGTGCGATGCAGAAGAGGATGGTCCCGATCAGGGCCAGGGCGAGGAACTGCGGCCAGACGGCGCTCAGGTCCGCGCCCCGGTAGAGGATGCCCTGGGCTAACATGACGAAATGGGTGGTGGGCGCAGCCAGCATGATCTGCTGAACGAACTCGGGCATGCTCTCGCGCGGGGTCATGCCGCCGTCATGCACGGCGGCGGCAAATCGCTTAGGATACGAGATTTATTAATTGTCGCATTTGTCCGGAATGGCACGGTAATTCCATAGGGGGAGTTCCTCATCGAACCGGATTTTCATCGTCTCGGGG
>JBIOJM010000300.1:0-12935 GCA_044450785.1 Isosphaerales bacterium | reverse complement strand
GTCAGATCGTGGCCTACGGCTTAGGTGGCGGGAATGCCGGGGCCGGGGGCGGCGTTTATGTCGCGGTGCGAACCCTGATTGGCGGAGGCACCATCGATGCCAGCGGCGGCTCCTCAGGAGATACCCCTTATAGCGGCGGCGGTGGTGGTGGTCGGATCGCCGTCTATGCGCAGGATTACACCGGTTTCAACCTGGACCACATTCAGGCCAAGGGGGGTAGCGGCGGAACCTTCCAAGGTAACAACGGCGGAACCGGCACCATCTTCGTTAAAGACACCGATGAGCCCAACGGAACCCTGATCATTGACGGCCGCAAGAGCCCCTTAGGGTTCACGCCCCTGGGCTTGCCGGGCCAAGAGACGGTCACGTTCCCGGATGCCGTCCTGATCCGCGGTAGTGGCGCCCAGGTAGGTCCGGAACACGCCGGCATGACGCTGGAATTCGCCAACACCCTGACGGTTCAAGAGAATGCCACGCTCAACGGGCCGGACACGATCCACATTACGAGCACGGGATCGTTGCTCATCGGGTCGATGGGTAATTTGTACACACCGGGAATCGTGACGTCGGACGCGGACGTCACGGTGGACGGCGGGACGTTCGAGGGGAGCCAGTTGATAGCCCCCGGATTGTCGGTGACCAATGGGGGCCGGCTGACCAGCCTGACGTCGACGGCCACGCAGATGTACGAGCTGGATGTTCAGGTCAGCGGCGCGATGTCGGTCGACGCGACGAGCGCGATCGACATTTCTGGTAAGGGGTACTTGCCGGGCTACACGACGGGGAACACGACGGTGGGCGGGGCGACGGGCAACAGTGGCGGGAGCTACGGCGGCCTCGGCGGCAGCATCTCGGGTGCGACTAACGCGGTCTACGGCGACTACGCCGCCCCCGACGACTGGGGCGCCGGCGGTCTAAGCCTGCCGGGCGGCGGCCTGGTGCAGTTGACCGCCGACACATTGACCCTCGACGGCTCGATCACGGCCAATGGTGGAGGTGGCCCCTTCGGTTCCGGGGCCGGGGGCGGCGTTTATGTCGCGGTGCAAACACTGAGTGGTGGAGGCACCATCGATGCCAGTGGAGGCTCGGGTGATGGCAGCTATCATAGCTTCGGCGGTGGTGGTGGTCGGATCGCCGTTTACGCGCAGGATAACAGCGGTTTCAACCTGGACCACATCCAGGCCAACGGGGGGGGCGGCCAACTTACCGGTAGCGGCGGCGGAGCCGGCACCATCTTCGTTCTTCAAGGCGTTCCTCACACTCATGTCCGCGCTCACTTCCCTTACGGTGTCGAGCAAGGGATCGTGGATCAGGGAAATGGATATGTCAATCAACCGATTGACGCGATCACGCTCACGTTCAACAACCCGATTGACGTGTCCTCCTTCGACCCCTCCAAGTTCCTGATCAGCGGCCAGATGGGCGTGATCCAACCCACCGGAATGACCCAGGTTGGCGATCGGACTTATCGCATCGACTTGCCCTTTGCCTTGAGCGAAAACGGTCCTTACCACTTCACGCTGCTGCCAACGTTGCTGGACGCTGAGGGGTTCCAGCTCGACCAGAATGCTAATGGCATCCCGGGCGAGACCGATGACGCCTATTCGTTCACGCTCATCGTCGATACCGTTCCGCCCTATGTCTCGTACCAGGATCCGGCTGGCGACGTCGCGGGCACGATATCCAGTGTCGATGTCTGGTTCAGCGAGGCAATTGACACGACGACCTTCACGACGGGCGACGTGAGCGTCGTCAAACCCGACGGGACGACGGTTTCTGCTACCGGTATCCAGAACGTTGGTCTCAACGAGTTCCAGATCACCTTCCCGCCGCAGACGCTTGTGGGGATTTATCACGTCAAGATCGGCCCCAACGTCACGGATCTGGCGGGCAACGGGCTCGACGAGAACGGCAACGGCATTGGCGGCGAGCCGACCGACGTCTACGTCGGCACGTTCAACATCGTGAACGTGGAGCTTGGGCTCAATTCGCTTAACCTCTCGACGACTACGCTGACCGCCGGCGAGCCGGTGACCGTTTCCTGGAGCGGGGCGAACCTGACCGGGGACCCGTTGATCGGCGACTGGATCGACGCGGTCTATCTCTCGACGGGCGGTCAATGGGACATCAACGACACACTCCTTGCGACTGTCCCCCATACCGGCGGCCTGGCCGAAAATCAGCCCTATTCCGGCTCGGCCACCGTCGTCATCCCCGGCGTCCTCCCCGGCAACTACCAGATCCTCGTCCGGGCCGACGTCGCCAACCAGGAGCGCGAAACGGACGAGGCCAACAATTTGATCGCCTCCGGGCCCATTCCGCTCATCGTCAATCCCCTCGGCACCGACGGCGTGGAGGTCAGCGGGACCCTCACGAACGCCGATCAGGCGAATTACTACGCCGTCCACGTCGACGGTGGCGACAGCCTGGCGCTGAACCTGACTGGCCACGCGACCACCGCGGTCAACGAGCTTTACGTGAGCTTGGGTTCGATCCCGACCCGAACTAGCTACGACTTCAGTGCCGTCAAGGATGACCGATTCTTGGATCGCCAGGATCAGATGCTGGCGTTCACCGCCCCGCCGGGTGGGGGCACTTACTACGTTCTGGTTTACGGTGACGAAATCAGCGGTTCCACACCGTATGACCTTGCGGCGACGACCGGCCCGTTCATCGTCACGAGCCTCACTCCGCCACTCCAGGGTAACAGCCAATCAGGGACGATCACCCTGGAAGGCGCAGGCTTCGACCTCGGCACGACGGTTCAGTTTGTTGGCGCCGATCAGGTCGTGCACGTCCCAACGGCGATTCACCAGATCTCACCTTCGGCTTTGACCCTGGACCTCGACCTGCCCAACTGGACGCCCCAGACCTACACGGTTGTCGTCACCAAGGGAGCGACCACCATTCAAGCGGCGCAGTCGTTTGTAGTCGTCGCCGGTGGTAGCCCTGATCTGCAAACCCAGCTCGTCTTGCCAAACAGCCTTGACCCCCGTGGAAATCAGACCTTATGGCTGGAATACACCAATGACGGCACCGCACCGATGGCGGCGCCGCTCTTGCGAGTGACCGGAGAACAGACCGCGCAGATCACCCTCGATCCGGACCTGGCGGAGCTGGCGAACCAAACCGCGGGCCAGCCGAACTGGCCTCCCGCGGGAATCACCAACCTGGTCGAAGTCTTGGGGACGGGCTCCGGTGCCACTCCGGGCATCCTCCAGCCCGGCGATTCGGGGCGTATCCCCATCTATTACGTCGGCCTACAGAACCCGTCACCGATGTTCGGTCTTAGCGTGCGCTTCACATTGAGCACGGTAACGCAGCAAGAACTCTCGGGAGCAGCAACGGAGCGCGTTCCAATTTACGACGCATCTGGAAACCTGATTGGCTATGAGATCATCCAGACTGTCGCGGATTACAGCATCCCGTGGACCGGTGGTAGTGGCTCCTCCGGTCAGCCCAGCTTGGAAGAGCAGATGCGGCCGGCGTCGATCCCGGCCGACGCCTGGGATGCGATCTGGCAGAATCTTTCGAATCAGGTCGGCGCTGATTATGGCAATTACTCGATGAAGCTCGCTGCAGACGCCAACTATCTGTACACAGTCGGTCAGACGGTGAGCGACGTGTCCTCGCTTTGGGGCTTCGAGATCGCTCAGGCGGACGCCAGCCTGAATCCTCTGCAATCGCTGGCGGGTGCCATCGACGCCTCGGTGCCGGCCCCGGGGCTACCGCTAACCTTCAGCCGCGTCTACGGGGAGTCCATCACCTCCCGCTATCAACTGGGGCCGCTCGGCCGCGGCTGGACCGACAACTGGGACGTCTCGGCCGAAACCGAGCCGAGCGGCGATGTCGTCTTGCAAGGCCCCGGGGGCGTGGACCAGTTCTTCACGCTTCAGAGCGACGGCAGCTACACGCCCTCCCCGGGCGATTTCGCGTCGTTGACCCAGAGCGGCGGAATGTTCCGCCTGACCGAAACCGACCAGACCATCTGGCAATTCCGCACGGATGGGAAGCTCGACTACGTCCAGGACTCGAACGGGAACCGGATCACGCTCGGCTACGACTCCAACGGCCTGCTGACTTCGCTCACGCACTCCGACGGCCAGCAGTTGCTCATCGACTACAACGCCGATGGTCGCATCGCCCATGTGACCAACCCGCTCGGCCCGGGCACAGCCGACGACCTGGTCACGACTTACTTGTACGACGCCTCGGGTGAGCACCTGATCGAGGTGATCCAGCCCGGCAATCGCGTCACGACCTACAGTTATGACACGGGCAACGCTCTTCCCACCAAGCACGCGCTGCTCGAGGTCGACTATCCGGACGGCACGCACGATTACTTCGCGTACGATTCCGAGGGCCGTTTGATTTCGACCTCGGGCGATCAGGCCGCCCAGCTCGTCACCTACGCTTACGACACGGCCGGCGGCGTCACGATCACCGACGCCACTGGCCGCACGACCTTCCTCGGTTACGGCGTTGACGGGCAGATCGCCCAGGTGCGCGACGGCGACGGCAACGTTTTGAACCTGGGTTACAACACCCAGTCACTGCTCGACCAACTCGTCGGCCCCGATGGCGAGAAATACGGCTACTCCTACGATTCAGAAGGCAACTTGATCGGCGTGCGCAACCCCCTGGGCCAAACGACGTCGTTCACCTACGACTCGACGTTCAATCAGCTCACTTCGGTCACCGATCCCAACGGCAACGGAATGCACTACGCCTATGACGCCAAAGGCAACCTGATTTCGATTACCTACGCCGACGGTACGCAGCAGAAATACACGTACGACGCCAGCGGCAACGTCCTGTCGGCCACCAACCGCCGCGGCCAGGTCCTGAATTACACCTACAATGCGGCCGGCCAGGTCACGAGCGAGGACGACCCAACCACGCCCGGGATCGACTACGTCTACGCGTACGACGCGGCCGGCAACCTCGTCTCCGCGAAGGACGCGAGCGGCACGACGAACATGGCCTATGACCCCGACACGAACTTCCTGACTCGCATCGACTACCCGGGCGGCCAGTTCTTCATTTTCGCCTACAACGCAGTCGGCCAACGCACCCAGCGCACCGACCAGGATGGCAACGTGGAGAACTACGACTATAACAGCCTCGGGCAACTCGACCACATGACCGACGGCACGGGGGCCTTGATCGTTCGCTATGCATACGATGACGCCGGCCGGCTGATTCGCGAGACGCTCGGTAACGGGGTCTATACGACGTACGACTACGATGCAGCCGGTGACATTCTCGACCTTGTCAACTACGAGCCCGACGGCTCGGTCCTCTCGCGGTATGACTATACCTACGACGCTTCCGGCCTCTGCACGTCGATGACGACACTCGACGGCACCCAAACCTACGGATATGACCCTCTGGGACAGCTCACCAGCGTGACCTACCCCGATGGCCACGTCGTCAACTATACGTATGACGCCGCCGGCAATCGAACTCAGGTCGACGACAACGGTGCGGTCACGCCGTACTCGACCAATAACCTCAACCAGTACACGACCGTTGGCGGTGCGACTTACACCTACGACGCCGATGGCAACATGACCTCCAAGTCCGAGAACGGCGTGACGACGTCGTACGCGTATGACGTTCAGAACCGCCTGATCGGCGTGACGACGCCGACCGACACCTGGACCTACGCCTACGATGCACTCGGCAACCGGATCTCCTCGACGCACAACGGCGTGACCACGAATTACGTCGTCGACCCGACCGGCTTAGGCAACGTGGCCGCGGAGTACGACAGTAGCGGCAACCTGATCGCCCGCTACGACGACGGATACGGGCTGGTCTCCCGCACGGACGCCAGTGGAAACCCGGATTATTACACGTTCTCGGCCATCGGCAATACGAGCGAGCTGACGAATGCGACGGGAGCGGTGGACAACTCCTACTCGTATGACCCGTTTGGGGTCTCGCTCAGCAAGACCGAAGCCGTGGCGAATCCGTTCCAGTATGTCGGTGAGTATGGAGTCATGAACGAGGGGAACGGGTTGGAGTTCATGCGCGCGAGATATCAAATCCCTACGCTCGGCCGTTTCTCGAGCGAAGACCCTCTAGGGATAAGTGGGGGATCCGTCAATTACTATCAGTATGTTGAAAATAACCCATTGGCATTCATCGACCCCAGTGGCCTCCTCGCTAGGACACCCCCGATGCCACCTTGGCTACCCCCAGACCCCGCACCCATTATCGAACCTTGGATACCACCTGGCGGTCCATCACATGAACCCGGGCATGAGGCACCCCATGAACCTGAGCTACCGCACGAGGAGCCCGAAACCCCCGATATGAAACCACCGGGTGAACGCGACAAGCGCAAGGGCAAGGGCAAGTGGGATACCGGCGGTGTGGGATTTGGTGGCGGTGACGGCGGTGTGGGATGGGGTGGCGGTGGTCTTCCCGGCGGCGACGGTTCATTCAAGACGTTCATTTCGTACATCTATTTCTATTTCACCTACGACCCCAACGACAAGATTGCCCCCGCCGGTTACGGCGACGCCGCCTACGTTTCATCCAACGACCCTCTCGACTACCAGGTCCGGTTCCAGAATGAGTCCACGGCGACCGCCCCGGTACAACATCTCGTTGTCACGGACACGCTCGACCCGAATCTCGACCTCGGCACGTTCTCTCTCTCCGAGATCGACTTCGCCAACCAGGCGATTGTGATCCCACCGGGGCTGGACGATTATGAGACGATGGTACCGATGAACGCCAACGGAACCCCGATCCTCGTCAACGTGAGCGCTGCTCTCGACAGCTCCACCCGAGTGCTCACGCTGGAGCTGGACGCCGTCGACCCGTCCACCGGCTGGTTCCCTGTAGATCCGCTCATCGGTCTGCTCTACCCCGATGACAGCACCGGACGCGGCGAGGGCTCGATCAGCTACAGCGTCTCGCCGAAACAGGGCCTTGCCTCAGGGACGGTTATCCAAAACCGTGCGTCGATCATCTTCGACCATAACGACCCGATTGCGACGCCCTTGGTGTCCAACACGCTGGATGCCGCAGCGCCGAGCAGCAGCGTGGCACTGCTACCCGCAACGACCACCGACCCCACTTTCACCATCCACTGGAGTGGCCAGGACGAGGCCGGAGGATCCGGCATTGCCAGCTACGACCTCTACGTGTCACTGGACGGCGGCCCGTTCACGACCCTCCTGCAAGACACTCAGGATACGTCGATGACGATCCTGGGCGATCGTGGCCACACCTATTCGTTCTACAGCATCGCCCACGACAACGTCGGTCATGTCGAAGACCCGCCGGCCACGGTGGACACAACGATCCAGATCATCTACGCGGCCACCACAACCACGCTCCAGGCGAGCGAGGAGAACCCGACCTACGGCGATTCTGCGACCTTCACTGCCACCGTCGCCGCGGCGGCCGACGCCGGCACACCGACCGGCACCGTGCAGTTTCTGATCGATGGCGGTGATTTCGGCTCGCCCGTTGCGCTTGTCGCCGGCATGGCCACCAGTGATCCCATTACCACGCTGAGCGCCGGCTCGCACACGATCTCGGCCATCTACTCGGGCGACGACACGTTCGCGACCAGTACCGCCGCCGACCTGGGCCAGACCATTGCCAAGGCGCCGCTGACCGTCACGGCTGACGCCGAGTCGAAGCTCTACGGCGCCGCCGACTCGACCCTCACCCACACGTTGACAGGGCTTTTGAACGGCGACCCTCCTTCGGTCATCAGCGGGCTGACGCTGTCCACCACGACCGGCGCGGCGGCGACGGCCGGAACCCACGCGATTACCGCCACCGGCGGCACGGCGGCCAACTACGCGATCACCGACGTCAACGGCACGCTGACCGTGTTCCAGGCGCCCCTGATCGTGACGGCCGACAACAAGAGCAAGGTCTACGGCACCGCCGACCCGACCCTCACCTACACCTCGAGCGGCACTCTCTACTATGGCGACACCTATTCGGTCATCACCGGGGTGACACTGTCCACCGCGACCGGCGCGGCGGCGACGGCCGGGACGCACGCGATCACTTCCACCGGTGGCACGGCGGCCAACTACGCGATCACCGACGTCAATGGCACGCTGACCGTGACGGCGGTGACGACACCGCCGCTGGTGACGATGACCATCGTCCAGCCGGTTCTCAACAAGAAGCACATGGTGACCCAGATCATCGTGACGTTGAGCGGACCCGTCAACACCGCGGAGGCGCAGACGGTGGTGATCTACCGCCTGGCCACGGCGGGCAAGAAGGGCTCGTTCGACGCCAAGAACGCGAAGATCATCAAGCTGAAATCAGCCGCTTACAATGCGGCCAACGACACGGTGACGCTCACTCCGAAGAAGGCGTTTGCCTTGACCAAGCCGGTCCAGCTCCGTGTCAACGGGCAGCCGCCTTCGGGCCTTGAGGACAGCCTCGGCCGGCTGATCGACGGCGACCACAACGGCACGGCCGGAGGCAACGCCGTTGCCGTGCTCCGCCGCGGCGGGGTGACGATCGGCGCCGTCGTCTCTGTACGTTCCGACAAAGTCAAGGTCATTGAGCCCTACACCGTCGACATCCTGCTCGAGCGCGAGGACATTTTCGCCCTTAAGCCCTTGGCCCGCGCCGCGCACTCGAGGCATCTGGGGGCCGAAAGATGAGTCAGACGAATTGATGGCTCCGCACCCGTCCCACCAATTCGCCGGACCGGACAGCTCATACCGCAGCCGCGAGTCTGATTTCAGTCTTGGCCACCAGCATCACATCAATCTTACGCAGGCTCTCATCCAGACTGACCACAACCGCAGTCCGCCGGCCGGGCGGATGCGCGATGAAATCGGGATGAGGCACGTCGACTCGCGTCCCGTCCGCCAGGCAGAGCGCAAACGGCCGGAATGGTGCCGCTCGGATCACCTCTTGCAGATTCTCTGTCCTCACGTGCTCGACTCCTCGGTTGATTTGGCGACGAACAGTCCCAGGAGCATCGATCGCCGCCGCGCTGCCAACTGGATTGGACGGTTCATTTGATTGAACATCGCCTCGGGAGCCCGGCAATACTCACCACGATGACCGGCCCGCTGGGCCACCAGCGGATAGAGCGGGTTTATCGGGCCAGCTCGTGGCTCAGCGCCGGCGCACGCTCGGTCGCGGCATGAACCTCCGCATCGATCAGGTTCTTCAGTTCGATCTGTTCCCCGGCAGCCAGGGATTCTCCCGCGGCACGGGCCGAGCGCCAGCGGGCCATGAGCTGTTCCAGACTTTGCCGCTGCGCCGCAGTAAAGAGTCGATCCGGGCGCAAGCTGCGCACGATGATCAGCGTGTCGGCCTCCCCGTCAGGGAGTTGTGTTGTCAACGCATCCAGCGCCTCCCCGGCCGTGCGGCCCACGGCCTGATTGCCGACCGCCACCGCTCGGAAGGTCATTTGGTCCGCGCCGGCATTCTCCTGGAACATGGCGATTTTGGTCATGGTACGGGTCCTCGTGGTCTTTGCCTCATTTTCACCCGCCACTTTCGGAGTTCCCGTTCCACCGCGCCGGAATTGCTCAGCCGGCTGGGTCCACGGGACCGCCGAGTCACGTGGGGTCAAACCACAATCAGATGCCGGCTCAGGAGGGCTCGGATGCCACGACGATCACTCGCGACTGCTCCGGCAGCCTCACTCGCGAGTCGAGCAGACGCACCAACCCATTTTCCACCACCCCGACGACGGCCACCGGTCGGCGGGGGCGAAGGTGCACTTCGAGGGGACGTGGCTGTTCGCCCGGAGCGACGTCGGGAGGGGGAAGGTGCGGCTCTGAGGCGAGCTGCTCGTCCAGGGCCTTGCGGCGCTCGCTCCTCAGGTCGGGCTGGGGGGTCGGCATTGAGGTGGCCTCTCAGTAGGCGGTGATGACGAAGACCGGCGCTTCCTCGACCTCGCCGAAAACGTCCGGGACCTGCTCGTCCTCCCGGTCGTAGCGCCAGATCACCTAGATCCGGCGACCGGATGGTACCTCGGCGAACATGCGGAAGGAGCCGTCACGGCGCTCACCCGAGACCGGCATGTCCCAGGAATTCTCCATGGCCGTCGATGATCACGACCGCGCCTGTGTCGTCGGCTGACTCGACCGTTACAATCGTCTCGGCTTGGGCCACGCAGTCCTTGTCGAGCCCGAACTCCTCAGCCTGGAAGGGGGCGCAGTGGGGGGATGAAGACAATGACGGTGCAAGCGGAGGTTACGGCCGATCGTATGCTCGAGGTCGATGTCCCCTGTGACTTACCGCCGGTGCAGGTCGAAGTCGTCTTGACGATTCAGCCCGATCGTCCGCTCCCACTGCCGGGAAGCATCGATTGGGGTCGCCTTTCCGGCCTGGGACGCGAGGTATGGGAATGCGTTGATGCCAGCAGTTATCTCCGTGAACTGCGCGCGGACCGAGAACATGCAAAATGAGCTTGCCGGATGACATCCCCCCGGGAAGCCTGGTGGCCCTCGACACGGTCATCTTCGGATCATCGCGCCAGGCCCGCCGTTGACCGTTTGGGACCTGAACCGCGAAGTGATCGAGAACGCCGCAGTCCTTCGCGCGAGGTATCGAGTGCAACTGCTCGACGCAATCCACGTCGCCTGCGCCGTGGCACACCACGCCCACTGGTTCCTGACGAATGACGAGGGTCTTCGGCGAATCCAAGAACTCCCAATCCTGATACTGGCCGATTATGTCCGCCCGACACCCTGATTGAACTGTCCATCTCGTCTACCGATGGGGGGAGAAATCGGTGTCAGAAGTTCTGTTTGTGGAGCGACCGAGGAATATCGGAGAATGCCCCAGGGACCCGGGCCTGGGCGTAAAGCGCAGGCCCTCCTGTGGTGTCGCTGCGCTCCGCCACAGCCACCCGGACCACCCCATGCCGGACTTGAGGATCTTGATGGATGACGATAGAATGGGCTCTGGTAGACATCTGGCAATCGGGGCGAAACGATGAGAGAACCCGTTTTTCAGATCGAAGAAGTGAACGACCCAGTCGAGGTCGCGCGTTGCAAGGCCCAGGACGAGCGGGGCAGGCGCAACAGTGATTGGCTGCAATCCCATTGGGCCGACTTGTTGCCCCAAGCGCGCGGCAAGTTCGTCGCCGTGGCCGGGCAGGAAGCATTCATCGCCGGCACGCCTGAGGAGGCATGGGCTTGGGCCGCCAAGACCCATCCCGAAGATGATGGGGCCTTGATCCGCCATGTGCGAGTCGGTCAGGGGCCACGCATCTATGCGAATCGTTGGTGAATGGCTCACTTGCGATGATCTTGTCCGTCGTCCCTGCGTTCGCGGACGAGTTGCCGGGGCTGGCGGGACCTACTCGGAAGACGACTTCCTGATCGATACCGGCGCGGATCGAACGGTCTTCGGTGCGGGCTTGCTGGCCAAGCTAGGAATCCGCACGGTGACGCCATCGGCGGAGATCGCGCTTCAGGGAATTGGGGGCAACAGCGCGTTCGTTCTCTTGACCACAGTGCTCGAACTGACCCGCGATGACGGCGCTCCCGCCCACATCCGCGGCGAGTTCGCCGCGTTCATCGACCCTACTGCTACTGACCTGAGCATCCTTGGGCGCGATGTTCTCAACCACTTCGACGTGATCCTGAGCCGCCGGCGCAACGAGGCCCTGCTGTTGGCACCCAACCATCAGTACCGGGTCGAGCTGATTTGAACTGACGCGGACCAGGGGACGAGGCGTTCCGCGGCGAGGGGAGAAATCGGTGTCAGCGAAGGGAAATCGTGGAAATCGGTGTCGGCTTTGAGGAAGGAACTTGGTGTGGGTTCAGGAAGGAAATTCAAGGGTAAGGTGCCTCGAGTTTTCGATGACACACTTCGTATCCCATGACGCCGCCGGGTGGCCCAGACACCAGGACGGTGTCTGGGTGCCGCCGGCACGCGAGGTGATCCCTTGCCTTCGGCTCTGGCTGAGCATCCCCGTGGCGAGGGTCAAGCCTCTGGTCGCTGCGCGACCCGGACGCGTCGTGCGTCCGGGCCATTCCGAGAGATCTCCCACACCACTCCAGGAAGTCTCCCGGTGCATCCACCCGGATCCCCGCGATCCACGCAGGTGGTGTCGCTCTCCTCGTCACGCTAGAATCAAGCAATTGGAGGTGACTCAGAATGAAGACCATGACGGTGCAAGTTGAGGTTACGGCCGATCGTATGCTCAAGGTCGAGGTCCCCTGTGACTTACCGCCGGGGCAGGTCGAAGTTGTCTTGACGATTCAGCCCCATCGTCCGCTCCCACTGCCGGGAAGCATCGATTGGGGTCAGCTTTCGGGACCGGGACGCGAGGTATGGCAAGGCGTTGATGCCACCAGTGATCCCCGTGAACTGCGCGCGGACCGAGAACGTGCGAAATGAGCCTGCAGGATGACATTCCCCCGGGAAGGCTGGTGGCCCTGGATACGGTCATCTTCGGATCATCTCGCCATGCCCACAGTTGACCGTTTGTGACCTGAACCGCGAAGTGATCGAGAACGCCGCGGTTCTGCGCGCGAGGTTTCGAGTCAACTGCTCGATGCAATCCACGTCGCCTGCGCCGTGGTACACCACGCCCGCTGTTTCCTGGCGAATGACGAGGGCCTTCGGAGAATCCAGGAAGTCCCGATCCTGATACTGGCCGATTATGTCCGTCCGACACCTTGATTGGAGATTGGACTGACCCTCTCGTCTACGGATGAAACCTGCGCCGTGCGCGCATTTTTGGGCGCGAGTGGTTCCCGCGGAAGCGATGAGTAGGGTGGGTCGAGCCGCGACATGTCGCAGCGAGGCCCACCGGGAGAGCCGTGGCGATCGGTGGGCCTCACGATGCGGCGCATCGTTTCGACCCACCCTACGAGTTGTTTTCGATCAGCCGCGTTGGGAGATCGTCTCCGCCTGGGCCACGCGGTGGGCCTCACGATGCGGCGCATCGTTTCGACCCACCCTAC
>JBIOJM010000299.1:0-12939 GCA_044450785.1 Isosphaerales bacterium | reverse complement strand
CTGGTGGGCCGCCCGGCCGGGGCAGGGGCGGCGGGTTGGAGAACGGCGATGACGTCTCGGGAGGTACGGGAGGACCGGCCGGCGAGGTCATGGGCTGGCCCGGCATCCCTGGCTGGCGCGGGCCCGCGACCGCGGGCCGAGCATTGTCGGGACGCTGCCAGTACTCGGGCTCATCAGCCGGGTAGGGATGGCCCGCCGCGGCCGCTTTCGCCGCCGCGTCTCGCCTCCAGTACTCGAGCAGGTCGAGGTAGCCGGTGCCTTCGACCGGCAGCAGCAGCCGGTTGTCGGGCCACTGCGGGACCGGTGAGAGCGCTTCGGCCGCCGGGTCGTCGGGCGGGGCCGGCGGCACATCCTGATCGTAGGGATCGGCGTATCGCGAGAGCATCGGCGGTTCCACCGAGAAAAGGTCGATCCGCCACCGAGGGTCCCGACTCTTCTCGAAGATCGCTTCCGAGACGTCCTGGTTGGCCCACTCGCGATAAAACTCCCGCGTGCAGCCGAACTGCGCCCCGATCGCCAGCCCGGTCAGGATCGCTCCCAATCCAAGCTGACGCGCGGCGCGGGACCTCGGACTTCTCGATTTTCTCATGGATCTCGCCTCAACATACTATGGTCTCGCCGAAGAGATCCGTCTCTTTGACGGAAAACCCGGCGGTCTCGTTGACTTCGCCGTCCGGACTGCTGCGTTCTTCTCACGAGGGCCGTGCCCCGCTCGAACGGCACTCGGAGCACGATCAGCACGGGCGGCCGGGAGGATCACTTCAGCGAAATATATCGGGCATGAAGGTTGAAGGAATTGAGCCCAATGCAACGGGAGTGGGAATCGTGCGGGATCTACAACTTCCGATTTGGGTGGAGTCGGATGCCGTTCCTGACCGAAATTGCAGAGGGAAGAGGACACCCTTGGCGGCAAAGTTGCGCCGGACCGGTCCGGACGGGGCCATGGAGTGGCATCCCGCCGGGGCGGTCTTCCGAGGGTGGCGCCGTTGGTCCGGGCGCGGTGGACGCGCCACTCTTACGTAGGTCAGGCTTTCCAGCCTGACGCCTGTGGGTTTGGGAGGAGGGAGTCTCCGATGCTTTTTGGCAATCGCCGACCTCGGAAGTTGACCGCGCGGAGGCCCGATCACGGGGCATTTGAGCCCCGATGCGAAGGACTCGAATCGAAAGTCCTCCTGTCCATCGACCTCGGAGCGACTTCGCCGCCGGCCCTGCCGGTCATCGCGACCAAGCCCTACGGGATGGATTTTGGGGGGACCGCGACCACGACGGGCGTCAACCCGCACCCTAACTTCAACGGGGCCGGCTGGAGCGTCTCCGACGTGGGCGACGTCAACGGCGATGGCTACGACGACTTCCTGGTCGGCGCCCCCACCTTGAGCGGCGCCAATCCCGCTTCGCTCGGAAACAAGACGGGAAGCACGGTCTACCTGATCTTCGGCTCCCGCACGGTCGGCCAGACAGCGATCACCGACTGGCTCAGCACGCCATTAACGAACCCGGCGCCCCCATCGCCTTACACTCCCAAGGACCGGGTCGGCGACCTCAGCCAGCTTGGCGCGGCAGCCCAGACCGACCCGATCAACTCCACCGGTGCCGTGGGTGGGACACCGCTGGCAAACCCCTTCAACGGCGTCACGTTCTATAGCGGATCGAACCCCAATGCGTCGCTCGGCGCTTCGGTATCGACTGTTAGACTGAACAGCGGTCAAAACGCGATCATCATCGGTGCCCCGGGTGCGATAGACACCACTGGAACGGTTCCCGGCACGGGTCGGGTCTATGTGGTTTGGGGTGATTTCCAGGCAAACTCGGGTACGACTCCGATCAACCTCGACGCGGCCGCGCCCACGGGTCTGAACATCGTCGTCTTCGACAGCTCGGTTGCCGGCTCCGCACTGGGCCGCTCGGTCGCCGGCGGCTCCAATATCTTGGGCGACGGGTCCTCCGATCTCATCCTGGGTGCACCGTCGGCGTCGGTCGACGGAGTCGGCAATGCCGGCGCGGTTTACCTGATTCCGACGTCGGCGCTCGTGGCCCCGAACACCTACGACGTCGCAACCGTCGGCCAGACCTTTCCGGGCGTCGTCTTCTCCGGCGCGAACTCGGGAGACCAGGCTGGGTTCTCGGTCGCCGACGGAGGAGACGTGAATGCGGCCGGTGGGGGCAAGATCGACGATCTTCTGATCGGCGCGCCCCGGGCCGGCTCCTCCACGGGCGCGGCTTATCTCGTTTATGGCGGTTCCGGCCTGGCCAGCCTGGCCACGGTCGCTGGCAATCCCGGCGTGAGTTTCATCTCGCTAGGTAGGGTCGGCGCGCCGGGCAGCGCGACCGGCGTCGTGCCGGGGGCGATCTTCACGGGTACGTCCGGGGGCGACCTGACCGGGTTCGCGGTCAGCTCCGCCGGCGACTTCAACGGCGACGGGTTCGGCGACATCTTGATCGGTTCACCCGGGTGGGCCACCAGCTCGGGTCGAGTCAACATGATCTACGGCGCGCCGAACACCCTGGTCTCCGGCACGATTCCGCTGAGCGCGATACCGACGAACATCAAATCGGTCGAGTTCGACGGGGGAGACACCGGCGACCTGGCCGGCTACGCACTCACGGCTGTCGGCTTCATCAACGTCGGCCAGCCCAACGAGATCCTGATCGGCGCGCCCGGTTACCTCTTGGGCGCGAACCTGGCGAGCGGGAACATGGGAACCGCCTACCTGATTCCAGGCCGATCTGGATTTACCGGCACGTACTCGCTCGCCGCCGCGGAGGCGGCCCCGCTCTCCGGCATCCAGTTCTTGTTGACAACCCCGAGCTCGGGCCCCGCCTTCTTCGGGGCCTCCGTATCCAGCCGGTTCCAGAACGGACAGGCGTTCACGGCGGACGGCGATAACCGGTCCGACTTCATCATCGGCGCTCCCGGCTATGATGTCACTCAGACTTCCGCGAACGAGCTGCAGGGCGGCGCCTTGATCGTCCAGGCTGGTTTCATCACGGTTCAAAGTCTCAACGTCTCCCCCACCCCCACCCCCTCGCCAGGTCCAAGTCCAGGCACGGGCGGCGCAATTGCCGGGGTGCCGAGGGGCCCGGTCACCTTCACGGACTACATATCGAGCACGGGAGCCAACCAGTACACTCCGTCGCTCACCGAACTCTCGGCCCTCAACTACCAACCGATCCCCCTCTCGGTGGCCCTCGCCCAGTTCCTGCCTCCAGAGGGCTTTCGCCAGCGGATCTACTCGTTCAACCACCCCGGCAAGCACGTCGGCTCCTACTTGATTAACCGAGGCCAGAACAAGGGCCGGGCCAGCGGGATCAATACTCTCAGCAGCAAAGTCTACGATCGGAGCCGCTTCCACGCTCAGAAGAACTACAACTGGACTCACAAACCACCCAAGTCCGGCATTGTGAACGGAGTGATTCCGACTCAGACCAAACGGCAGGTATTCAACGACCAACTACTCCATTGAGTAGGCAGCAGGGCGAGTGGCAGGTCGAATGATCCCCGTAGCCGAAGTCGCCAGACTTCGGGCCGGAACTCTGGCGAGTTCCGCTACGGGTATGGCATTTTCTGCCGCTCGCCTAGACAGTAGGCAGTTGCGAGTTGAGAAAACGAGCTTTTGCTTTCGACTGCCTACTGCCTACCGCCTATTGCCCTCTATTGCGTCACGAGCTTCGACAACCGTTGGGCCAGCCGCTCCAGGGCGGGGCTGCGGTCGTAGGGATCCAGGTGCACGTTGAGCAGGCTGAAGCTTGCCAGGTTGGCCACCGCGGCCCGTAGCGCGGAGTTGAGCTCGCCGACGGTTCGCACCTCCATGCCCAGGCCGTCTCCGACGACCGCGGGGACCTTGTGGTACGCCCAGTCCTGGAGGTCGTTGAACGTCCCATCCAGCAAGAACCGTTCGGTTGTGTAGCCGTGGTTGTTGAGGACGACGACGATCGGATTGAGATGGTGCCGCGCAATCGTTGAGAGCTCCATACCGGTCATCTGGAAGGCGCCGTCGCCGACGATGACCAGGATCCTTGACTTCGGATTGGCCATGCTGGCCCCGACCGCGGCGGGTACCCCAAATCCCATCGAGGTGTAATAGGCGGGGCTGAGGAATTCGGTGTGGCGATGCATCTCCAGGTCGGCCGAGCCGAAGAGGGAATCGCCGATGTCGGCGATCACCGTCATGTCCGTGTATTCGCCCAGCATTTGATTGAGCCGCCCGAAGAGGACGGCCGACGTCAGTCGGTCGTCGGGCGCTGCGGCCTCGAAACCGGCGAACGGCCGCGAGCGTCTGGGCACCGGCGTCCGCGCCACGTCCAGCCCGCGGTCGATCAGCCCGCGGATGAAGTCGTCGAGCCTCACCTCGCAATAGTGATGGTGCTTGATCCGCAGGTCCTCGCTGGTCGCGTCGATGCACTTGGACGGATCGAGCTTGGCCGTCCAGATTCCGAGGTTGATGTCGGTCATGAAGCAGCCGAGCATCAGCAGGCAATCGGCCGACTCGACCAGCTCGGTAACCTCCGCCCGGCCCATCGCCCCTTCGTAGACGCCGGCAAACAGGGGGTGGGCCTCCGAGATCACGCTCTTTCCCAGGATGGTCGTCGCGATCGGCATGCCCGTCGACTCGGCCAGGGAGAGCAGCTCCGCCTGGAGGCCGAACCGGTGAATCTCGACGTCCACCAGGATGACCGGGCGCCGGGCCGCGGTCAGGAGCTCGGCCGCCTCGTCGATCGCCTCGCGCAGCGCGTCGGGATCGCTCGGTGGCAGTCCCTCCGGCGGGCGATGCGGCGCGACCTGCCGCGCATGGACCTGGTCGCGAGGCAGCTCGAGATAAACCGGCCGCTTGTAACGCACGGCCGCTTCGAGCACGCGGTCGATCTCGCTGAACGCCGTTTCCGGCCTGTCCAGCACCGCCGAGGCCCCCGTGATCTTCTGGAACACCTCGAACTGGGTCTCGAACCCCTTGACCTTATGGTGTAACAGCGGGTTGTGCGCCCGCTCGGACATCCCCGGCGAGCCGCCAAGAACGATCACCGGCGACTTCTCGGCATAAGCCCCGGCGATGCTGTTGCACGTGGAGAGTCCGCCGACGCAGTACGTCACGCAGATGCACCCCAGCCCGTGGATCCGTGCATAGGCGTCGGCCGCGAAGCCCGCGTTGTCCTCCCGCGTCATCCCGATCAGCCGGATCGGGCTTTCGTCAATCAACTTGTAAAGGCCCAAGATGTAATCGCCGGGGATGCCGAATACGTGCTCGACGCCCAGGGCGCCCAGACGCTCGATCAGGTAGCGGCCGATCGTCACCGCGCCGGGTGACTCAGCGCCGGAGGACCCGTTGTCGATCGCCACCGCCGGTCCGTCCCGTTTCGTGGAGAGGGGCGAAGTGCTGAACATCGTGGTCTCCTTGACCGAATGCAATGAGTCACGCTCGCTCTTCCACCGCCGGCGCACTCCACAGCGGGAAAGGACCGCGGGCGTGACCCGGCAGCGGCCGTGCGTAAACGTAAATCCACGCGTGATTCTCGTTCCGAGTCGTCGTAAGGGCGCGGCGATACACGCCCGCCGCCACGTCCTCCCAGACGTCGTGCCGCTCCAACTCCGCCGGCTCGACTGACCGGACGTAACCCTCGACCCAGCCCGCCGTCGGGTCGTCGAGATCGATCAAGGCCGGGTAAGGACCGAGGTCGTAGAGCCGACCGCGCACGGCGTCGGGCGTCCAGCCTTGGCGCAAGACGGCCTCCTGGTCACGAGGCATCAGGGTCCCGTAGGCAAACAGAGGGGACGTCGTGCTGGTCCTCCCACGGATGAAAGCCGCGCGCGATGGGTCCGATCTTCGCTATTATTATTCTAATCGATACTGTCGCGACAATCGGAATTCGCGGCTAATTATTTTTGTTGGGCGGATCGACCGTCGCGGGTCCTCAGCCCTTGGAGGGGGCGGAATTGCAGTAGCCTGGCGGCGTCAGCGCCAGGTTGACAATGACGGACGCAACGACAAAGGCGACAATGACGTTCCGGTCTACGACGCCATCACGCCTGCCCTACTTATTCGACTGGCGCTCGCGCGACTCCGTCACTTCTCTCGATGTCATCATTGCGAGTCCAGAGCGCCCCACAACTGGCTCGAGCCCGTCCAGTGAAGACGGGGCTCTTAACCGACGGGCTGGCCTTCAGCCCCGTCCGACCCGGCGCCCTGCCCAGGGCGCGTCTTCTTGATATCGGCGATGATCTGATCCAGCGTCTCCCCGGCGAAGAGCTCGTCCCGCTCCGACGTGTAGTCACCGTAGCCCGTCGTGAACTGGTTGATGAATCGGATCGCATCCGCCGCTCCGAGCTCACGAGCGAGCACCTCGATGGCCCGATGGGTAACCTCCGCAAGTGGCTTGGCTTTTACGGTCATGGCCCAATCTCCAGGATCAGTTCGAGGGGGTTGACGACCTTCGGCGGGCCGGTGTGGACGGTCTGTGCACGTCTCAGGAACCGGTCGTCGCACGTACACAAGTACAGTGTACCCGCGGTCGGACGCGGCGACAACGGCGTGACGGTGGCCGGAACCAGACCCATACCGCTACGGTTGGCGGTATGTCCCGGTCCACGAGCCGAACGGAAGCATCTCGTACGATCAGGTGCCGCTGACCCTCGAGGAGGTTTTGTTTCCCGAGACCGGGGATTTCATCGTGCAGTCCGATCCACACGACAGCGACTGGAACTATCTCGCGGATTGGGACGCCTGGCGTCAGAACGGCGTTCGCGTCATTGTCCGGCACGTTTGACCGCATGGATCCGAATCTCGCGGCCCCGGACTCGCATTTGGCCTGTTCAAACCAAGGGCCGTCGGAAAGACCGCTCGCTCTCACGCCCGGAAGTTGATCCGCTTCCCCAGATCGTGCATGAGCGAGCTCAGGATGAGGGGCATATAGAGGTGCCGCTGGACGTGATAGTCGGCTTCGAGGCAGCGGTCGGCGAGGACGAAGACGTCCTCGGGCTCGAGGCGGCCGGCCAGGGCGACGGCGGCCCGGCGGTCGTCGGGATCGGGGCAGGGGGGGGCCAGGCCGGCTGTCTGCCAGAGGATGCCGCGAAAGAAGCGGGTGAGCTCGCCGATCAGCAAGCTCGCGCGGCGCCGCTGGTCGAACGATTCCTTGCCCGCCTGCTTGATGAAGGCCTGGAGCCGATGAGCGAGCTCGGGGGCCTCGAATCCATGATCGGCGGCGATCTCGTCGATCAGGGAGCGGCGAAACCGCTCCAGCTCGGTGTCGGCCAATCCGCGGGCGCGGCTGAGGCTCCCCTCGGCCAGCGCGGCCAGTCGAGCCGCGTCGGCGGGGTCGCTGGCCACGCCCTGTTCCAGGAGCAGGGCGGCGATCTCAGGCTCGGGCAGGGGGTCGAACCGCAGCACCTGGCACCGCGAGACGATCGTATCGAGCTGAAGCTCGGCCGACGTGCCGATCAAGATGAGCACCGCCCCCGGCGGCGGCTCCTCGAGCGTCTTCAAGAACGCGTTGGAAGCCTCTTCGTTCAGCGCGTCGGCATCGTCGAGGATCGCGACCTTGTGCACGCCACGCGCCGGCTTGAGCCCAAACTGGTCGCAGAGCTCGCGGATCACTCGGATCGGCAGCTCATGCTTGTCTTCGGGAAGCCCCGCCTCGATGAAGTCGGGATGAGTGCCGGCCCACACCTGAAGGCAGCCGGGGCAAGCTTCGCAGGGGTCGAGCGCATGGTCGGGGCGCGCTTCACAGAGAAGCGCCTGCGCCAGCTTCCGCGCGAAGCTGCGTTTGCCGATCCCCGGCGGGCCCACGAACAGCAAGGCGTGCGGCAGCCGCCCCTCGCGCAGACCGATCCTCAGAGACTCGACGATCCGATCATGGCCGCGGATCGAGTGCCAGGACACGTTCAACCTCGCTTTTGACTCGCTCGAAGACGGCATCCGGATCGGGCGAGGAGTCGATCAGCACGATCGGCGCCGGATAGTAGGGACAGCCCAAGGGTGCCTGGGCACCGTCGCGGGCCTCGCCGCCCGCGGCGGCCAGATAACCGGCGCGGACCCGTTCGCGATAAAAGAGCGGCCGGTCCTCGATCCGATCGCGGGCCGGCCCGACTCGGGCACTGGCGGCCGCGGGGGTGATGTCCAGGACCAGCGTCAGATCGGGGAGCAGGCCGCTTGTCGCCACCATCCCCACGAGCGCGATTTCCTCTTCCATGAGCCCCCCCGCGCTCCCCTGGTAGACGATGTTGGCCAGCAGGTACCGGTCGGAGATCACGACGCGCCCCTCCGACAGGGCCGGTGCGATCACGTCCTCGACGAGCTGGGCCCGGGCGGCCATGTACAGCAGCATCTCGGCGCGGATCGAGATGGGGGCCGAGCCGCGCTCGAGCAGAATGTCCCGGAGCCGGTTCCCGAGTGCCGTGCCGCCGGGGTCCCGGCACGTGACCACGCCCTTGCCCGTGTCGCGCAGCCACGCCGCCAACCGGGCGGCCTGCGTGGTCTTGCCGCCGCCGTCAGGACCGTCCAGGACCAGGAAGATTCCCGGGTGTGCATGGGGACGATGGCCGGCCATCTCAACCCTTCAACCAACTTTTGTCCTTAGTCCTTGGTCCTTAGTCCTTAGTCGTTGACATCAAGGCTCGGCATTAAGGACCAAGGACCACGGACCAACGACCAAGGACCAAGGACATCTCAACCCTTCAACCAGGTGTCGGCTTCCGTGAGCACCTGGCGGATCTTGGTGTGATAAAGCAGCAGGCTGATCTCCTCGAACGTCCCCCAACGATACCATTGTCCGGATGGATCTTCGACATGTTCCGGCGAACGCGCGAGGGCCGTCGGGTCACGGACCTCGACGATGTAATAGGTGACGGTCTTCACGACCTTGCGCCCGCGGCGGATGTAGGTGTAGGTGAGGGTCCGCTCGAATCCCTCGCGAAACGACCAGTCGACCAGCGAAGTCTCCTCGTGAAACTCACGCGCGGCCGCCTGGCGCGTCGACTCGCCGGACTCCACCCCACCCTTGGGGAATTCCCACCTCGCGCGCGGGTTACGGACCGTGGCGGAGTGGAGGATCAGGTACAACGGCACCTGACCCTCACCCGCGCGGTAGCAGATCACACCAGCGGATCGTTCATGAATCGTGGTCATGTCGTGGGGCGACTTGACGGCGGTTCCTCGCCGCGCCGGCCGCGCGGGCAATCCAGCTCCTGGTCGCGACCGCCCTCCTCGGTCGTCGCAACCAGGCCGAGCACCGACCCCGACTCGACTCGATCGTCTTCCAGACCACGGATCTCGGCCAAGCGTCCGGATACCGGCGAGGCAACGTCGAAGGTGGCGGTCCCGACCAGCACTTCCACCAGTCGTTCCCCCTCCCAGACCCGGCCCCCCCGCGCCACAAACCAATGACTGACGACAATCTGTACGTCCGGACCGGTCCCCAGGTCGGGCAGGATCACTGCCGCCAAACGCATGGTGAACCCCGTCTCGTCTTCTCTTCAACCGTCTTTCTCGACCGGGGCGCTCGCTCCTCTTGCGACATTCACGCCTCGATCACTTCAATCCTAGATTATCTGCCCCCGCGCATTTTGGCCAGATCGATGTCACAAGGACTTGTCGTACCTTGTGGGAAGGGAAGGCGCCGCATTAGGATGGAGGTCGATCGGGCGTGTTCGGGATATCGTGACGAGATTCCGTCCGACGAGACGAAAAGCCTGCTCAATTCAAGGAGATGGTATGTTCCGTCCTCCGGTCTCACACCGCTTGATGATGATTTCGTTGGTCTCCGGGCTCGTGCTTGCGTTTGCGACCTCCGGCGTGTCCAGGGCGGATGAGCCGGCGCCGCGCTCCGAGCTGCCGCTCGATCGGTCCCTCATGCAGCGATTGGCGAATTTCACGCTCGACGACGTGACCTCGGGTCGGACCTTGACCCTCTACGGTTTTCAGGGCAGGAAGGCGATCGTGCTCGTCTTCCTGGGAAACGATTGCCCGGTGGCAAACCTGTACGTTCCGCGGCTGATCGAGCTCGAGCGTGAGTACCGCAAGCAGGGCGTCGTGATGCTCGGCATCAATTCCAACGCTCACGAGACCGTGAAGGACGTCGCCCGGTTCGTGCGCGAGGCCGGCATTGCTTTTCCCGTCCTGAAGGACCCCTCGAACATCGTAGCCGACTCGGCGCTGGTCGAGCGGACCTGCGAGGTGGTGGTGCTGGACGGTTTCGCTCGGATCCGCTATCGGGGTGCGATCGACGACCAGTACCAGCAGGGGAAGAGCAAGGACGCGCCCGATCACACCTATCTCCGCGACGCCTTGACGGCGCTCTTGTCGAACAAGGACATCAAGGTCCGGGCGACCAAGGTCGCCGGCTGCTTGCTCGACCGGGTCGAGCCCAAGCTGGTTGAGCAGTCCAACGCCCCACGGATCAGGCCGGCCGCACCGGAGCTGGTGAACGAGCTCAAGGCCCGTGAAAAGAACCATCCGGTCGAGGTCGGCAAGGTGTCGTTCGCCTCCGACGTCGCCGCGATCATCCAGAACAAGTGCCAGACGTGCCATCGGCCGGGTCGAGTCGGCCCGTTCTCGCTCTTGACCTACGACGATGCGCGGAAGCATTCCGCGATGATCCGCGAGGTCGTGGAAGAGCGCCGCATGCCTCCCTGGCACGCCGACCCTCGCTATGGCCATTTCGCCAACGACCGCAGCTTGTCGGCCAAGGAGCGCGCGACCTTGATGGCCTGGGTCGACCAGGGGAACCCGCTGGGTGACACCAAGGAAATGCCGCCGCCCCGCACGTTTGCCAAGGGATGGGAGATCGGCCAGCCCGACGTCGTGTTCGAGATGCCGGAGACCTACTATGTGCCCGCCCAGGGAGTCGTGTCCTACGTTTACTTCCGCGTGCCGACCAATTTCAAGGAAGACCGCTGGGTCCAGGCGGCCGAGGCCCTCCCCGGCGACCCTTCGGTCGTTCATCACATCATCGTGTATGTGATGGATCGTTCAAAGGGGCCTTCAGGCCCCGGCGCCCGCCGCCGGCCCATGCACTTCACCGGTTACGCTCCCGGTGATGCACCCTCGGTTTTCCCCGAGGGAACCGCCAAGCGGATCCCGGCCGGCGCCGACCTCCTCCTCCAGGTCCACTACACGCCGAACGGCCGCGTGCGGACCGACCGCTCCAAGGTCGGGTTCGTCTTCGCCAAGACGAAGCCCACCCGCGAGGCGTTCACGATCGGCATCGCCAATCCGGACCTCCTGCTGCCGGCGCGCGCCGACAACATCGCGGTCGCATCCTCCCTGGTCCTTTCCGGCGAAGCGCGACTCCTGAGCTTGTTCCCTCACATGCACCTGCGTGGCAAGGACTTCAAGTTTACCGTCACCAAGCCGGGCGAGTCCCCCCAGGTCGCGCTTTCGGTTCCGGCCTATGACTTCGGCTGGCAGACCTACTACATCCTGTCGGAACCGATGAACCTGCCCAAGGGGACCCGCGTCGATTGCCTCGCGCATTTCGACAACTCCGAGAGCAACGCCTACAACCCGGACCCGAACAAGCTGGTCCGCTGGGGCGAACAGACTTTCGAGGAGATGATGATCGGCTATCTCGACATGGACGTCCCCGTCGGGACGCCTGTCTTGAACGGCTCGGACTTCCTGCCGGCATTCGAACGGGGCAGCATGATGGCGGTCCAGGCCCTGCGCCGGCTTGTCGGTGGCAAGGACGCCGATTACCAACCCCGGCGTCCACCACGCTGAGTGAGGCGGACGTGATGAAAAAAGCGACGACGTAGCCATCGGCCCAACGGCGGACGTTACCGGCGATCACGGGCTTCCAGATCGTTCGCGAGAGCGGTGCGGGGCAGAAAAGCTCAGCGCGGGGCCTTTTCCTTGGCTGCGGCCGGCTTCGACGAGAAGACGTCGGCGGGAAGGTCCGAAATGGTGCCGCCGGACTTGGTTTTGTCCTTGGCCTGGGCGGGCTCGGGCCTGCTCAGATCCAGCGTGGGAGGAGCCAGCTCGAGCGGCAGATTCGAGAGACTTGACGGCAAGCCGGGGAGGTTGGATTTCGTGGTCGGGCCGGTTGGCGGAAAGTTGAACCGCTCCGAGCCGAAGGGCGGCAAGGTCACCGTCGTCGGTCGGTATTGATAGAGCTCCTTGTAGAACGCGGCTGCCTCCGACGTTTGCAGTGCCTCGGCCAGTTGCCTGGCCTGGCCGGCTTCGGCGGATCGCGGCCAGTTCTTGACCACAAGCTCGTATTGCTCGATCGCCTTCAAGAGCTCGAACCGCGCCTCGAGTGATCGAGCCTTACCCATTTCGGCCGCGCGTTTCTGGAACGAATCCTTGGGCGCCTCACGCGCCACCTGGTCGTACAGGTCGAGCGCCTTCTTGAAATTGGGCCGGGCCACATCCGTGTTGTTGGGCATGTCCTTGATCGCATCGCTGAAATAGACATTCGCGGCTTGAAGACGGGCCCAGGTCGAGGCCACGGAATCCGGATACTGCTTGGCGACATCGACCCGGTCCTCGGCCGTTTTGGCGGTGTCGAGCTTGGACCAAACCTCGGTCGTCGTCGAACGCCCCCGCGTCGCGAAGTTCCAGCCGGTTACCAAGACCAAGGCGCCGGCGGCGATGCCGACGGCCCACGTGGAGAGTTTTTTCCGATCTTGCAGCACGTGGTGGGTCAACCGCCCCAGTGCCGTCATTTTCGCTTCGGGGTCATGGATGACCGTCGGTACGATGTGATCGAGCTGGTGGCGCACCGGAATCGGCGGCATCGAAGCCGAACGGCGGCGCGAGGACTGCTTTTTCATCCTGCTGACCTCATGTCGTTCCACCGGAAAAACGGGAACGAACCAAGAGCCTCCCTCAATTCACACAACCCCTTGAGGATCTTATCCGTTCGCTCAGGGGACCGTCAAGCGGACCCGTTAGGCGCTGCTGCAATTCAGACGTAAGGCGGCGGGGCGTCCGGCGGCGGGGGCTGCGTGGG
>JBIOJM010000298.1:0-12960 GCA_044450785.1 Isosphaerales bacterium | reverse complement strand
CGGATGAGCAAGGACTATGAATTCAACACAAGTAAATCTGAGGCAATGATCTATCTGGCCATGATCAACATTATGACCAGGCGACTCGCCGTTGCCCAGGCTGCGTAGGTTTCCAAACACCCTCTTAGATAATCCGGACCGAGACACGGTATCACGATCGTTTCCTCAGCTCTTCGTAATCGAATGTCCGCATATAGTCTTCTAACCAACTCGGCGAGGTCGGCGATGGACGAGTTCTTCCCCACTTCCATTTCGCGCCGAACGGCGTCGACAATCTCGGGCCCCATCGACGAGTACGAAGCCAACACGACGCACTTCGGATTGAGCTGCTCGATTTTGCGCTCCTCCGTTTCGAACTGAAGGTACGGATAGGCGTATGTGTACATGCGATCCGATGCGACAACGACACTCTTTCCAGAATCGCAAATTGCCGCAATACATACGGTCATCAGCCTCTCCTCGATTTATCATTTCTTGTGCTGAACGCAGGGGATACAAGCAAAACGACCATCCCTGCGTTTTGAGCGGAGTGACGTTAGGCGTTCCAAAACCAGCCACCAATTGCGGGTCAATACTGTGGTCACTTCGACAATCTTAGATGGTTCTCGTTCTGGCTCATGCCCTGCTTTTTTGTGGAGTTGGTCCGCAGTTCTCCGCGGCCGAACCTTACGGCCAAGGATCCGATCCCACTCAGCATAACTCCTCTGTCGATTTCATACCTGGTCCCCAGAATACAATTATTGCTGCCGTCCCGTTCTCAGCTCCCGTAACATGACGTCCAAAAAACCATTAGCTGGCGCGCAACCCCACGGACAAGCCGCCCGTTCCATCGGGGGGGTCGGATCGCGCATCGGGCATCGTGAACCAAGCTTGAATACACCGCGTGTCGGCGATCGGGCCCGCGGATCGTACGGGCCGCGGCAGCTCGGCCGGCTCAACCGCGCTCAAGTTGCCTTCGGCTTGCGGGCCATGAAGCCGACGTGACCTGGGCCGAACCGTAACGGTCCATAGCCGCGAACGATGCGCACTCGGAATCCCATGCTCCGGAGCTGGCCCGCCAGCTCCGCCCGCGCCAGCAACCGCTGCCGGTGGACTTCCTCATCGCGCCGGTACAGGTCGCCGACCCTTCGGAAACTGGTGATCCGCCGGGTCAACACCCCGCGCCTCCGGTCCTCATCGCTAGTCACGAGCACGGCCCAATCCTCTCCTTCCCAAAAGGCCCGGCGCGGGCCGGGCTTGGGCACGCGCCCCGGTTCGACCACGTCAAAGAGGAACAGTCCACCCGGCGCGAGGGCAGCGTGTATCCGCCGGAAGACCTTGGCCAGCGTCGACTTCGTATTGCTGTCATCGAAAAGGTAGTTGACGCACTCGCCGACCGCCGCGACGGCCACACAGGGCGGAAGCTCCGCCTGCAAAAGCGACTCCACACGGAATTGTCCCCGAGGCACGCGCTGGCGCGCCAGATCGGCCATCGCCTCCGACAGGTCAATCCCCAGGATGTCATACCCGGCGTCGGAGACCGCCCGCGCCAGGATACCGCTGCCGCAGCCGAGATCGATCACCAATCCTCGCACGAATCCACGCCGCCGCAACGCGTCCAGCAGGACTGGACCGGCCTCTCGGGCGAAGCCGCCGAACCCGGCGTCATGGATGTACGCTAGATCGTCTCGATAAGCGTCCGTCATGGCCTCGCACCGCCTCTCCTCGAGCCGATCGTCCCAATCGGGACGCTGGCCGCCTCCGGCGCGAACACGACCTGTTCGCCTGCCAGTTGACGATCCGGCCGCGACGAGCCCACGACTCGCGGCCGAAGACGTGTCCGGCTCCTCCTTCTCGTCTCACTTCTTGATTCGTATCCTGAAACTTTGACAACATATCGAGGATACTTTGTCGAACAAGCCGCGCCATTCCCCATGAGGCCAGCATCGTGAAAACATCGCTCCAGACCCTCGGCGTTGTTCTTCTTCTCCAGGGCTTCCTCGCAAGCTGCTCCGGGGCGGAGTTGCCGAAGACCATCGACGCGGCCCCGTGCCGCTCGGCTCCCAAGATCGATGGCGTCATCGGCACCGACGAGTGGCGCGACGCCCCGGTCCATGCGTTCGAGATGAGCATGATCCGGATCGATCCGCCTGCCGCCGAGACACGCTCCTGCGAGCTGCGCGTGATGAATTCGGCTAACGCGCTCTATATCGCGCTCAAGGTACCGGATCAAACCGTTGACAACAGCCTATCGCCGCTCAAGCTCGACGCGGCGATCCTGGGGTTTTGCCAGGGAGACCAGGTGCGCGCTCGGGACGATCGCAAGTTGATCGCCCAGGACATCTATCGCGACAAGTTCGTGGAGGCTCCGGGCAAGGGAGACGGCGACGACCCGCATCAAGACGGCCGGGGCGCCATGACCCGCGAAAAGGGCGTGTGTTCGTTCGAGTGGGCCGTGCCGCTCGGTTCCGTCGACAAAGACGACCTCCGGGCCAGGCCCGGCGATTCGTTTCGCTTCAACGTGGATTATTTCGATGCCCTTCAGCTTCCGCTGACCAACACCCGGATGGGGGGTGCTTACGGTGTCCACCTCGATACGGCGGACGGCTGGGGGACCCTCCGGCTCGCGGCAAACGTGAAGGACGACGGCGGAACGGCATTCCAGACCCCGGCCTGGGTCAAGGCGCTTGCCGGAAGATTCCAGAGCGTCTCGCCCTCGCGACTCCACGTGACCGACTCGACGCTGATCCCGGGTTCGAGCCTGCCGACAGCCAAGGTGCTCGTGTCGTTCACCTACCTTGATGCCCAGGGCAACGAGAAAGAGGCCAAGGCCAAGCTGTTTCTCACCGAGTCGATCCACTTACACGGCAAGGCCAGACACCCTCTGTTCTTCGCCGCGGGATACGAGCTGGCGGACGGAGGCGGGCAGAATTACCTGAAGCGAGGTCTGGTGTTGGATCGATGCTCAAGCAGTGCGTGACCGTGTACGGCGGCGATTATGACGACCCAACCTGGTTCGCCGACTCGCCGATCGCCCACGTGCCATCCATCACCTGCCCGGTCTCCGCCTACTGGTCGACCGCCGACGTGCTCGTCCCGATCAACCAAATCGGTGCCAGGTGGGTGCAGCCATTCGAGAAGTCGCAATTCCCCGACGGCTTCAGCATGGACCCAGAAAAGCTGATGGGGAGCCGAAATGGCCGCCTGAGTCTCGTGGACGTGTTACCGGCGCGCGACTACGAGGTCTTCAACGTGACCGTGCCGGACGGGACATCGCGGCACAACACCGCCGGCGCACCGGGGACACCCAAAACGCGCGAGCTACCCGTCAGCTCCGACAAGCTCTGGTCGATCGGCATCGTCGACGAAGGGCCGCCGGAGCCGGGCGTGGACCATCGAAAATACGACCTGCTGCCCACGCGGAACGCGTTCCTGGAGCGCGTCGGTACGGGTCAGATCGCCACGGGCCAGCTCACCGCGGTCAAGCTGGAGCGGTTGATGGATCGATACGCGGGCAAGGAGTGGCTTCCGTCGCGGCTGAAACATCTCGATTTCCCGGAAAGCGAGCGGGCGGACGTCATGCGCGGCCTGCGGACCTACGTCCAGGCGAGCCCGGCGAACGCCGGGAGATTCACGGAGCTTTACTCCCAGCTTTCACCCGCCAGGCGGGTGCTGGGCCCGGACGTCGTGAAGGAGCTCGGTGCGGCACACGCTTCGCAATAAAGTCTCCGAATGACCTCAGCCGCTTCAGCGGGCCGTCTCGGCGATCTTGCGGTAGATTCGCAGCGCCGCACGATACTCCTCCACCGCCGGCACCGGTAATATGGCGGCACTGCGCTGGACCTGCGCCTCGACCCGCCTGATCAGGTATTCGACCTCAACCTTCGTCAAGGCGCACGTAGACCCGCCCGAAGCCCAGCGGCACCGGGTGCACGCCCGAGGCCGTGCCCGCTGTCGGCCGGAGATGGAAACCGCAGTCCAGCAGGGTGTAGTAATTCTGAAAGCCGAACTCGATCCAGCCACGCTCGGTGAACCCGCGCGCATCTTTCTCAACACGCATGAACTCGGCCGGGGCCTCGCCGAAGTCGCCAAAGGCGAAGTCCGTCTCCCAGACGTGATTGTTCGACATGCGACGTTCAGGTCTTCCGCGAGCATCACGTTGGGCAGCTCGGCGAGGGTCCGGTGGGTATGGGTGTCTCCCGAGTACCAACCTCGCTCCGTCATGTCGATCCAGCGCCGGAGCCGGATGGCGAGGCGGACCGGCTCGGCACCGACCGTGACCGCTCGGCGCTCGGGGTGATACTCCTTGCCGCGCTCGGCCGTGATCACGTAGCGGCCGGGTGGGAGTCCGACCACGAAGGGGTGGGCCAGAGGGTGGTGTGCATCTCGACGATCGATGGGTGGCCGATGGCGGTCTTTCGGTAGGGCACCGCAGAGCCCTGGGGCGACTCCGACTCAGGGAAGAACCAGGACCCGTCCTCGCCCCGGATCGAAACACGGCTGGGGATGGCCCGGCCGCTATCCGCATCGACGACTTCCGCGTGAAGAATCGTCTTCTGTGACGCTTGGGCCCCGGGGCCATCGATGAAGAAGCCGAGGATAGCCGGTCCGAGCAACAGCCACTGTGCCATTCGTTTTTCCCCCAGATGCAGAATGCGGCCTGGCCTGGCCGCGCGACGGGCTGAGGATTTATCGTCGCACGTCTCTTGGACGAAGGCAAACTTTTGTTTAACATTCAGGTCTCTCACCGAATCGGTTTGGGTCCGCGGGTGTGGACCCGTTATGTGCCGTGAGAGTGGATTGGACCGCATGCGACGCCGTGAATTCCTCCGCGCCGGGCTAACTGGCCTGGCCAGCCTCACGCTGCCCGCGCTGATCGGGCTGCGGGCTCGGGCCGGGATCGGATCGTCGAGGGAGCGAACCGCGCTGCTGGTGGTCTGGCTCCAGGGAGGGGCGAGCCACCTGGAGACCTACGACCCCAAGCCCGATGCCCCGCTGGAGATCCGCGGTCCGTTCGGCTCGATCGCGACCAGGGCCGAGGGAGTCCGCATCAGTGAGCTCTTGCCCCGGCATGCCGAGGTGGCCGACCGGTTCGCGATCCTCCGTTCGCTCTCCCATTCGGGCTTTTGCCACCAGCAGGGCAACCAGCAGATGTTCACGGGCCATCCGGAGCAAGTATTGAAGCTCGAGCCCGACCACCCCGACCTGATGTGCGTCGCGAATCGAATGAGGTCTGACGCAAGCCGTCGGGTGCCGACCTACGTGGGCGTCAACCCGATCCCCTACCTCGGCCCGGCCTACCTCGGCCCGGCGTACAAGCCGTTTGCCGTCTACGACGACCCAAACAAGCCCAACTTCCGTGTCTCCGAGATCGGTCTCAAGAATGCGTCGGAAGTCGACCGCCTGGGTAGCCGCATGAACCTCGCGGCCCGGTTCGACCGGCTTCGCGGCGCGCTCGACCACCGGATGCAGTCGGACACGTTCGACGCCTTCCAGCAGCAGGCCTACACGCTGCTGACCGGTCCTGAGGCGCAGCGGGCCTTCGACATCGACCGGGAAGACCCGCGGATCCGTGACCGCTACGGCCGCAACACCTGGGGCCAGCGCTGCCTGCTGGCGCGGCGACTGGTCGAGGCGGGCGTTGACCTCGTGACGACGAGCCTCGACGGCCCGCTCTGCGGCCGGGTCGGCAACTGGGACGATCACGCCGTCAATCACCATGTATTCAATGCCCTGAAAGAGCGCTGCCGGTACTTCGACCAAGCCGTGAGTTCGTTGATCGAAGACATCCACGCGCGGGGCCTCGACCGCCGCGTGCTCGTCGTGGTGACCGGTGAGTTCGGCCGCACGCCAAGGATCAGTTACGCCAAAGACTCAGCCACCGGAGTGAAGCAGCCGGGGCGCGATCACTGGCCGCGCGCGGTCTCGCTGCTCTTTAGCGGTGGCGGCATTCAGGGCGGCCAGGTCATCGGCTCGACCGACCACCACGGGGCCGACGTGTCGCGCCGGCGCGTGGGCGTGCGCGACTTCATGGCGACGATCTACCATCACCTGGGCATCGACGCGGCATCGATCACACTCCTCGACAAGACCGGCCGGCCGGTCCCCGCCTTGCCCGATGGAGTCTCGATCCCGGAACTGACCGCGCATGCATCCCGAGCCTGACTCTTCCTGTCCCTGGAAGAAAAATCGGATGTCTTCAGCCCCACGCTGGATTATGATAGCCGGGTATCAAAGACCCGCCACGGTGAACCGTCTGCCACGGGGACCATGGGGAATGATCGACATCGGAAGCTACCATGCGCGAACCTGTCAGGGGGTGAGTCGCCGGACGTTCTTGCGCGCCGGGTTCGCCGCGCCGTTTGCTCTGGCGGCGGGGCAGGGTAACTTGACAGCGGCCGAGGCACCGAAGGCCAAATCCGTACTGCTGGTCTGGCTGGGGGGCGGACCGAGCCACCTGGATCTCTTCGACCCCAAGCCCAAAGCGCCAGCCGAATATCGCGGCCCGTTCACGACGATCGCGACCCGCACTCCCGGCATTCGATTCACCGAGCTCCTGCCGAAGCTGGCGGCCCGATCGCATAAGTTTTCGTTGATCCGAAGCAATGTGAACTTTCACGATGGCCATCGCGAGGCCGGCTCCATCGCCTTGACGGGTGCCAGCGAGGCGGCCGCGATCTACCCGCCGAACATCGGCTCGATCGTCGCGCGCCAGCGTGGGCATGAAGGATTGCCGCGGTTCATCTCGCTGGCCCGCGGTCCGGTCGGTGACGGCGTCGGTCCCATCCAAGGCTACGGCGGCGGGACCTGGGGCCGAGGGTACGACCCCTTCATGATCGGCTGTACCGAAAAGGGACAACTCGAGATCCCGAGCTTGAAGCTGGCCAGCGGATTGACCCCAGCGCGGCTGGCGGATCGCCGCTACTTGCTGGGGGAGCTTGACCGCATCGGGCGGGACGCCGATTCCGGCCGGTACGAAGTGTGGGACCACTTACGTCAGCGAGCCCATGCCCTGCTCACCTCGCCCGAAGGGGTCGCGGCGCTCGACCTATCGCGCGAGCCGGCCGCGAGCCGGGCGGCGTACGGTCAAACCTCGTTCGGACAGAGCTGCCTGCTGGGCCGTCGGTTGGTTCAAGCCGGCGTGCCGTACGTCCAGGTCAACTGGAGCCGATTCGTGGAAGTGTATTATCCCTTCTCCGACTACGGATGGGACACCCATGCCGACAACTTCGGCCTGCTGGCCGAATGGCACGGTCCACTGCTCGACCGCGTGTTCTCGACGCTGCTGGACGACCTCGAGGAGCGCGGGCTGCTGGAGACGACCCTGGTGATCTGCATGGGCGAGTTCGGCCGCACCCCGCGGATCAACGAGATCGGCTCGCGCGACCACTGGCACCCGTGTTATTTCTCGCTCTGGGCCGGGGGCGGCGTGCAGCCGGGGCGGACGATCGGCGAGAGCGACGCCAGGGGTGAACATCCCGTCAGCGATCCGATCACCCCCGCCATGGTCGGAACGACCGTCCTGGAACTGACCGGCATCAATTCGGCCACCCGCGCGGAGCTCCGCGTCCTTGCCGGAGGACGAGTCATCCATGAGCTGCTCTGAGCGAAGCCCGCGCCGACTTTCCGCACATCGAATGTCCGCGCTCATCCTCGCGCTCTCCTTCGGCGTCCCGGCCAGGGCGGGCGAGCCGATCCGGCTGACCACCGACGGCACGCTCAAGCTCGCGCCGGTGTTCCAGAGCAACGGGGACGAGGTCGTGTTTGCGACCCACGAGGGCCCCAACCTGGTGTCGATCGTCCGCCTCAAGCTGAGCGACGGCTCTCGGCGGCGAATGCACCCGACAGTTGTCAACCATCAGTTCGATCCAGCCTTCTCGCGCGACGGGCGTCTTCACGCGTACGCGAGGTCATCGACCGCGCCTCAAATGGTGCTGGTGATTCAGGACACGAACGACAAGAAGGAGTCGGTCTTCAAGCCACGCGAATCGCGCGCGACCGCACGGAACCCCTCGTTCGCGCCGGACGGTTCCCGCGTCGTCTTCAGCCTCTCTGATATCGGCGGCCACCAGATCATGTCCGTCAACGTGCAAGGCCAGGACCTGAAGCGCTTGACTGATGCAGCCGGCATGAACGCATGGCCGGCGTACTCACCCGACGGCCGGAAGATTGCTTTCGGGTCGAGCAGGAGCGGTGACTTCGAGATCTATGTGATGAACGCCGACGGATCCGAACTCCATCGGCTCACCCGCAGCCCGGGGTTCGACGCACGCCCGGCCTGGTCTCCCGATGGCACGCGGATTGCTTTCACCAGCAACCGGGATGCGAATTACGACATCTACGTCATGAATGCGGACGGATCAAACCCTCGGAACGCCACATCACACCCCGCCCGCGATGATCATGCCGCCTGGCACCCCGACGGCCGGCGGTTGATGTTCGTCTCCGATCGAGACGGCGGCTCCGACCTTTACCTCGAGTTGGCGCCGTAAGGAACGCCGACGCTTTGCAGGACTCCAAGCATGACGACGAACCAGAGCGACCATGACCGTTTCTTGCCCAGCGTGGGTATCGTGCTCCGGCCGGCGATGGCGTCGGTCGTCTTGCTGTGCTCCCTGGCAGGGTCTCCGCCGGTGCAGTGCGCGCCCGCCGGATCCGCGGACGAGGGAGGCAAGAGCGAGGGGATTCAAATCCGTGTCGACTTCGGGCCCGAGCTCAGCAAGTCGGCGCTCGACGGCCGGTTGCTAATAATGTTCTCCACGGACCCCAAGGACGAGCCCCGGTTCCAGATCAACGACAGCCCCAGGACCCAGCAGATCTTCGGCATCGACGTCGACGGGCTCCAGCCCGATCAAGAGGCGGTAATCGACGCCTCCACGCTGGGCTATCCGGTCGAAAGCCTCCGCCAGGTCCGCCCGGGCCATTACCGCATTCAGGCCCTGCTCCACAGGTACGAGACGTTTCACCGCGCGGATGGACACGTCGTCAAGCTGCCCATGGACCGCGGTGAGGGACAGCAGTGGAATCGGGCACCCGGAAACCTGTACAGCACACCAAAGGAGATCACCATCCTACCCGGTGCGAATCTTGCCGCGACGATCCATATCCGGCTCGACAAGGTAATCCCCCCGATCCCCGATCCGGCGACCACCAAGTACATCAAGCACGAGCGGATCCAGAGTGAGCGGCTGACCAAGTTCTGGGGCCGGCCCATGTACCTCGGAGCTCACGTTCTTCTGCCCGAGGGCTTCGATTCCCATCCCCAGGCGCACTACCCCCTGGTCATCTTCCATGGCCACTTCCCCCAGACCTTCGGAGGGTTCCGCGAGCATCCGCCCGATCTAAACCTCAAGCCCGAGTATAACGAACGGTTCCACTTGTCCGGCTATAACCGCATCGTCCAGGAGCAGGCCCATCAATTCTACAAGGAATGGACCGGGCCCAATTATCCGCGCATGGTCATCATCGAGGTCCAGCATGCCAACCCGTTCTACGACGACTCGTACGCGGTCAATTCCGCCAACCTCGGGCCGTACGGCGACGCCATCACCTACGAGCTGATCCCTTTTCTGGAGAAGAAATACCGGTGCCTCGGCGCGGGGTGGGCGCGATTCATGTACGGCGGCTCGACCGGTGGCTGGGAGGTGCTGGCGGCCCAGATCTTCTATCCCACCGAATACAACGGCTGCTATACCGCCTGCCCTGATCCCATCGACTTCCGCGCCTACACGGTGGTCGACATCTACAAGGACAAGAACGCCTATTACGACGAGGGCCCATTCCACAAGGTCAAGCGGCCGGGCGCGCGCAACTACCTGGGGCACATCTCCTCGACTCTCGAAGACGCGAACCTGCGTGAGCTCGTGCTCGGGACCAAGAGCCGTTCGGGCCAGCAATGGGACATCTGGGAGGCCGTCTATTCACCGGTCGGGCCCGACGGATACCCCAGGCGGATCTGGGACAAGCGCACCGGTGTCATCGACCCCGAGGTGGCAACGTACTGGCGCGATCACTACGACCTGCGATACATCCTCGAGCGCGACTGGCCCAAGATCGGCAAGCAGCTCGAAGGAAAAATCAATATCTATGTCGGCGATATGGACAATTACTATTTGAATAATGCCGTCTACCTGATGGAAGACTTCCTCAAGAAAACAACCAACCCGCCCTACGGCGGCGAAGTGTTGTACGGTGACCGGGCCGAGCACTGCTGGAACGGCGACCCGAAGCTGCCCAACGCAATCAGCCGCCTGCGCTATCACCAGATGTATGTCCCAAGAATCGTCGAACGGCTCTTGAAGACGGCGCCGCCAGGAGGTGACGTGACGAGCTGGCGGTATTGATGGCATTAGGCAGCAGGCAATGAGTAGGGTGGGTCGAGCCGCGACACGTCGCGGTGAGGCCCACCGGGAGAGCCGTGACGATCGGTGGGCCTCACGATGCGGAGCATCGTTTCGACCCACCCTACGATCTGTTGCGGATCAGCCGCTTTGGGCATTAGACAGCAGGCAATGGGCAGTGAGGAGAGGACGTCAAGAATGCGACACACCATCTTGTTCTGGGTCGGAGCGTTGGTATCGGCGGTGGCTCCCTCTCTACCGGCGGCCGAGCCGGAACGAGTTCCCGTCGGAGTGGCGGTTGTGGACATCACACCCGACTATCCGATCCGGCTGGTTGGATACGGGAGCCGGAAGACGGAGTCAGAGGGGATCGCCAGCCGCCTCAAAGCGAGGGCCTTGGCGATTGGGGATGACAGCGGCAGCAGCGGGGGCGGCGGTCCGGCCGTGCTACTTGCCGTCGATAATTGCGCAGTTGGGTCGAACGTGACCGAACAAGTGGCGGCGCGGCTGAAGACCAAAGTGGGCCTGAAGCGAGAGCGGTTCGTGGTCTGCTCGACGCACACGCACTGTGGACCGGCGTTGACCAGCGAGCTCGACTTCATCTTCGGCAGCCCGATCCCGCCCGACCAGAAAGCGCGGATCGACCGCTACACGGGTGAGCTGACCGACGCCCTGGAGAAGGCCGCACTGGCGGCGCTGGCCGCCCGCTCGCCGGCGAGCCTGGCGTGGGGTCAGGGCCGGCTCGGCTTCGCGGCCAACCGGCGGGTCCTGAAGGACGGCCGCTGGGTCAACTTCGGCGTCAACCCGAACGGGCCCGTCGACCACAGTCTGCCCGTGCTGCGGGCCACGGACGCCACCGGCAAGGTCAGGGCGGTGCTGTTCGGGTACGCCTGCCACTGCACGACCCTGGGCGGCGAGTTCAATAAGATCTGCGCCGACTGGGCCGGCTACGCCTGCGATGAGATCGAGCAGCAATCGCCCGGCTCGATCGCCCTGGCCATCATCGGCTGCGGGGCCGACGCCAATCCCGAGCCCCGGCGCGGGCTCGACGACGCCAAGCAGCACGGGTTGGCCGCCGGCCGCGAGGTTGACCGGCTGGTCAGGACCGCGCTCGCCCCCCTGCCCGGCCGGATCGACGCCAGGTTCCGCAAGCTCGCGCTGCCGCTCGAACCGCCCCCCAGCCACGCGACGCTCGAAGAACGCACCAAACGACCGGGATCCGAGGGCTACCTCGCCCGAACCTTGCTCAAGCGACTTGACCGCGGCGAGGCGCTCCCGACCAGCGTCCCTTACACCGTGCAAACCTGGTGCTTCGGCGACGAGATGGCCATGGTTTTCCTTGGGGGCGAGGTGGTCGTCGACTACGCGTTGCGGCTCAAGTGGGAGATCGACCAGAGCCGGCTCTGGGTCGCCGCCTACAGCAACGACGTCCCTTGCTACATCCCGTCCCGGCGCGTCCTGAGCGAGGGAGGCTACGAAGCCGACCTGTCGATGGTCTTCTACGGACACCCCGCTCGGTTCGCTCCCGCAACCGAGGACGTCATCATCCAGACCGTCCACGGCCTCTTGCCCGCGCCTTTTGATGGTCCGCGAAAACCGTAGGACCTTGTGGGCTGCGCATCGACGATTTGTTGTCGACGTTTGGTCGAGCCGAGATCGAGCGTCCCTGAGGACTCACTCGTCGAAGGTCAGGTTTTCCGGGTGATCCGGCAGCTCGGCGAGCGTCTCGGTCGTCGGCACGTCGGGGCCGACCGGCTCCATGCGCGCCTCGGCCATCCACACCTGGCCGGCACCGGCAAGGAGGATGCCGAGGGCGACCTGACTGCTCTGCTCCGGGACATCCAGTACCACCGCGTGCGTCTCCCAGTCGCGGGTCCCCGTAATCGGACGATTCTCGATATTGTCGAAGGCCAGCACCTGCTCGGTGCCTCCATCAACGCGCATCCAGAGGCCCGCCCATTGCTCGATGCCGTCCGCTCGAACGGCGGCTGAGAAGCGGAGGCGTTTCCCGTGATAAACGTCCGCCTTGAATGACTGCATCAGGGTGGCGAAGCCCTCCGGCCTCTCGCCCGCCTTGATGTAGGCGGCGCCGCCCTGCGTGGGCCCGGGACCCGGGTCCAGCCCCATTTCATACTCCGTCGGATGGCTGCCGGCGGCGAACCATCCCTTTGGCATGCGTGGCGTGCGGCTCATGCTGCTCTCCTTCGTATAAGAGATTATCGTGCTAAGGAACAGGTCGAAAATAAGTTCCCGATTTAGCTTCTCTGGTTTTCCGGGTGCCACTGGCTCTGCCAGTGCCCGCACAAGCAGGGGACACTGGCATAGCCAGTGGCACACAAATACGAAGTCGGGAAGTGATTTCGGGCCTGTTCCTAAGATGCTCGGGGATGACCTGCGTCGACTGGCACCCCATCTTGCGAGCACGGCATATTCATCAGCTTCGGCAAGAAAAGCAAATCGCAAACGGCCATCAAGTCCGGACCAGGATCCGATGATGCCGAATGGGATCGTCCCAAAACTTCGGGCTATTTCGGCCCCGCTCTCCGCCCTCGGCCGTAACCCGTCCGTTCGGTTTCTGGGAGCGCGCGTGTCTCCTGACGCGGCCCCCCCCGCCGCACCATCGCTGGGCGCGGGTCTCCTG
>JBIOJM010000297.1:0-12979 GCA_044450785.1 Isosphaerales bacterium | reverse complement strand
GGGTAAACTGCGGCCACGTTCCGCGCTCAATGTAACTGGTCCCATCGCGGTCTCATTCGCTCCGTTTGGGGTTCGGCGAGGGGTTACCGGCGACCGCCGCCGAGATGTGTGTAACGACGAGGGCGTTGCCCTGGGCTGATTTGTTGCGGCCCCTTCGGGGCGAAGACGCGAAGGCGCAACTTCAAAACTCGCGCGTCGGGTTAGTATGATTTGCGCAAGCGAGCCACGCGGCTTCAGATCGTCCCTCAATCGCTGATTTCTAGCTCGTTGTCGGCTGATCGTTCGAAAAACGGGTCGGTGAAAACGGCGGGGTTCAGACTGGCCCCTCGCAAGTCGCAGCTTCTTCACAGTAGACTGACGATGGCTTCCTCGTCTTGTTCATGCCCGGTCATTCTCCGCCCTGACAGCCCACTCTTGCCGCCCTAACCGCGCACCCCGGAGGATTCTCATGCCCCAGGAAACCGGATCATCGACCCGCCGCGACTTCGGCCGGAATGCCATGCAATCGCTCATCACACTGGCCTTGATCGAGGGGTTGTGGTCGCGCCGGCTCCTCGGGACCGATGTCCGATCGATCGTCGACGACTGGTTCAAGGAGCTCGACTCGATCAGCCGGGACGTGCACGAACACCGAACGAAGGACGTCGAGTTCCAGGCATCGATTGAACGGCTGTACCGGCGAGTGGACCTGGCCGCACTGTTGAAGACCCTGGACTTCGACCGGCTCGCCGCCGGTGTGAGCTTCCCGGCGCACGGGGCCAGGAGCTTGCCGGTCGACTTCTCGCACATCGGCGGGTTGCCGGTGAATCTGGCGTTCGGCCGGCAGATCTTCGCAATGGGTAAGGGGCGCTCGGTCGTACCCCACGGCCACGACAACATGGCCACCGGCTTCTTGGTCCTGAAAGGGAAGTTCCGTGGCCGGCATTACGACCGCATCGAGGACCATGCCGACCACTACATCATCCGGCCGACGATCGACCGCGAATTTCAACCCGGCGAGTTCTCGACCGTCTCCGACCACAAGGACAACGTCCACTGGTTCACGGCGGAGAGCGAGAGCGGATTCATTTTCAACGTCCACGTCGTCGAAACCAACCCTGAGAATTCCCACCGCCCCGGCCGGATCTATGTCGACCCCATGGGCCAGAAGCTCGCCGGCGGCCTGATCAAAGCCCCCAAGATCACCTACGGCAAAGTCAATCAGCTCTATGGATAGCCAAGAAAGCAAGCAGGGAGGCCGAATGCACACGTGTTTTCCTTGAGCGACGTGTTCGCCGACAGTTCGATGACCGGCCATTTCCGTCGCGGTGAGAACCAAACCAACATTGAGCAGGTTGTTGGCGCAACGGCGTTTCGCTCTTACGATGGCAGTTGATTTCGCGGGATGGACGAAGGGACGCCGGCTCTCGCCTGCCGAACCCTTTCGTTGCTCATCCCGAGAAGTCGCGTCAACCCTTGGCACAATCCACCAGCATGAGGACCGCCCCCGTGCGACGATCTCTGATTGGTAAGACCGCGACGCGGGGGTGCCCGCGCTCCGCGTTGCCTTCGGCCCACCCCCAGGTCAGCCGATGGTTTCTCGTCTTGCTGCTGGCCGGTCTGCTCGCCCCGGCCGGTCTGCGGGCACAAACCCAGGCGGATACGAGCGGCACCACGACCAAGGCGGCCGCACCGGACGCCGTGCCGCTCTCCCACTTCGTCCCGAAAGACAACCTGATCCTGTACGTGGAGTTCGCGGGTCTGGACGCCCACGCCGATTCATGGAAGAACACCGCCGCCTACAAGATGCTCAACGAGACACCGCTGGGCGAGATGCTCGAACAAGTCGCCGGCCAGCTCCTCGACAAGGCCCTGAGCGTCTTCCCGAACCACAAGCTGAGCGGTGCCGAGATCGTCACCCTGGCCAAGCACTCGGCCCGCTCCGGCTGGGTCCTGGCGATCAACGCCAATCCGAAGGGCCCTGACCTCGCCCGAGGCACGTTTGTCCTGCGAGGCGCGATCAGCAAGGGGGTAAAACCGCTCGCGAGCCGTTTGATGGGATGGATGATGGGGATCGACGCGAAGCCCAAGATTGCAGAAAAAGGGGGGCGAACTCTGATCGTCGTGCCCGCCGCGGGCGCACGAACATCGACCAGCACGAACGACCCGGGGTGGGTCTGGTGGGCCGAGAAGAACGACCTGGTCGTCGGCTTCATTCACCCGACCAGCGCTGATGCCATCATCGCCGCTCTCGACGGCAAATCCCAGAGCGCCTTCGAGCACCCGCAGGTCCAGCAGCTCGCCAAGCCCGAGGGGAGATTCCAGCCTGTCTGCATCGCCTTTGCCGACATGGCCAATTGCCCCGAAATGCCGGATAAGTCAACGGCTTTCCTCCGTAAGCTCAACACCGAGTGGGGCATCCGGCAGATCGATTTCCGGTGGGGCTTCGATGCCGATGCCCTGATGGCAGTCACGCGGCTCGTCGCCCCCAGGCCGCGCAAACCCGGCCTCGCTCTCTTCGACGGGGCGGCCTTCGAAAAAACCTCCCTCCTGGCCATGCCCGACGGGGTCGAATCGTTCATCGAGCTGTCGATCAGCCCCAGCCAGCTCCTCGAGACCGTCAAGCAGATTGCGCCTGACGGCGATGTCAAGGAACAGATCGACGAAATGGCCGAGTCGATCCGGCGAATCGGCCAGATCGATCTTCAGAAGGACCTGCTGGCGCATCTAGGGCCCAAGATGGTCGCCTACCTCGGGGCCGGACAGTCGGCCGCCACCAACGACGATTCACTGGAATCCGCGCTTGGCAATGGTTGGAGCCCAACCGCGGCCGTCGCCGCCATGCAGTCGGTATTCCCCAAGCTCACGCTGGTCGCGGAGGTCAGCAACCCCGAGCTGTTCAGCAAGGGACTGGATGTGGCGATCAACGCGATCAACGGCGAGATAAAAGCCCAGGCAATGGAGAAAGTCGCCGAGGAGCAGCGGGCCGCGGCTCAGAAAGGGGAAGGGGGTGCCGCCGGCCGCAACCAGGGAGGCAGGAGGCCGGCGCCGGCAGGCGACCGAACCAAACGCCGCCGCTCGCTCCACGACACCCCAGCGCCGCGGTTTACCCTCACGCCCACGCCAGGTAAAGTCAAATCGTTCGTGCTGATGACCCACAACGACTCTCCCATCCGGTATGGTCCGCCGAGCTTTCGCCCCACCATTCAGCTCGACGGCAAGTATGTCGCGTTCGCGGTCTCACCGGACGCCGCACGGGCGGCGCTTGCGGCCGTGCAACGTAAGGATTGGAAACCCTCATCCGGTCTTGAGCGAGCCTGCGAGAGCCTGCCGCAGAAACTGAACGCGCTCTTCGTCAACGACGTGTCCGATAGCCTGCCGTCCTTGCTCGCCAGTTTGCCGGGCACGCTCCAGACGATGATCAACACGTCGATCGCCCTGGCCAACGCTCGAGCCGGCAAAGGCCAGACGACCGCCGGCCCGGGCCAGCCGGGCGGCGCGATGTCGGGCCCTGCCGGGGCAGAAGACCGGGGTCGCCGCCGGTTTGCTCCCGCCGGCGCGGCAGCCGGTTCCGGCGGACCCGGCGCTGCTGCGCAGGGCGGCCCTGGACGAGGCCCCCCGGGCGGTCGAAGAGGCGGCGCCGGCGGCCCTGGAAAACTCGGTGGCATCGTCCCGGCTGGTGGACAAGAAAACCCCGCGGCCGCCTCGACCGAAGGGGGCTCGACCGGCGATTCGATGGTCGTGCTCAAGGTCGATCCCGATAAGCTCCCCAAGGCCGACGACTTGAAGGCCCATCTCTTTCCCAGCACACTTTGCATCGCCGTATCAGACCAGGAGATCCGGTTCGTGTCGCGCGGGGCGTTTCCCAATCTGTCATTGTCGGCCGGCCTGGCGCCGATCGCGGCCGCCATGCCGGCCATGCGGTCGCTATTCGACCACGCGAAGCCGCCCCAGGACGGAGCCGCGGGCTCGCCAGCCGTGGCGGGCGGTGCTCCCGGTGAAACGGGCTCGCAGCCGGCTGCCAACGCGGTTGCCGCCCCGCGCCCGGCCAGGGGACAGCCCGCAACGTCCAGGGGAGCACCACCGGCCGCCCGGGCTGGTAGCACCGGTCAGTCTCCGAACTAAAGGACTCTTCAATGGAAATCGTGCCCGAAGTGACTGCTCATCTCGACAACAAGCCCGGACGCCTCGCCAAGATCTGTTCCGCCCTGGCTCAGGAGAAGGTCGATATCCGCGCCCTCTCGGTCATGGAACGCGACGGACCGAGCGTCTTGAGATTGATCACGAGCGACCTGGAGACGACCAAGAACGTCCTGACCTCGCTGGGAACCGAATTTCGCATCGTTGAAGTGCTGGCCGTGCCGCTCGAGAACCGCACGGGATCGCTGGCCAGACTCCTGGAGAAGCTCGCGGCGGAACATATCAACGTCGAGTATGCCTATTGCTCGACGATGACGGCCCCCGGCAAGGCGCTGGGGATCTTCCACACGTCGAACCCCAAGCGCGCGTCTCAGATCTTGAACGAGTTCCTCAACTCGGGCTCGAGCTCCGGTCGTTCAGCGGGCAGGCGCCCCTTGCACTCGCGGTGACGCACCCGATGCAACCATGCGGTTCGAGCGACTTCCCCGCGATTGGCTCACCCGGAGATGTTCTCAAAGGTGAAGAAGAAAAAAGTGCGGGTCGCCTTCCGGAAGAACCGGCAGACTCGCACCCGGTCCAACGACCTGACCAGAAAGTTCCGTGACGACGAGCTGACACCCGCCGCGACACCGGCGATCGATCGCGTTCGCCCCAAGGGAGAGCTGTCACGGCACCGGACGATCATCGAGGAAGTCAGTGCGGACGCGCAAGACGACGCAGCGCCCGCCAGCCCGGAAGCCGCCTCGAGGCCGGCCGTCGGTTCCGCGACCTGCCTCCGAGGACGCATCGTCCGGGTCCATGGCCTGATCTCAATCGTCCAATCCGAGGACGGCGAAACCCACTCCTGCCATGTCCGCGGCCTGCTCAAAAGCCTGGCAATCGAGGGCCGCAGCGTCGTCACCGTGGGAGACCAGGTGTGGTTCCGACCCGGATCGGCCGCCGGCGCTTCTGGGATGATCGAGAAGGTTGAAAGCCGGCGCGGCGTGATCACGCGCGGGTATCGTCATCGTCAGCACATCATCGCGGCCAACGTCGACCAGGTCCTCATCGTCTCGGCCCTGGCCGAACCAGGATTGAAGCTCGGCTTGATCGACCGCTACCTTGTGTCGGCCGAGATCGGCGGCGTCCGCGCGGTCATCGTGCTGAACAAGGCCGACCTTGTCGACCTGGCCACTCATCAGTGGGTCATCGGCCTGTACTCCCAGCTCGGCTACGAGGCCGTCGTCACCTCCGTGATGGATGGCCGGGGCCTCGATCGCTTGCGGGTGTTGCTCTCCAGCGGCGTGACGGCCGTCACCGGCCAGAGCGGGGTTGGCAAGAGCTCCCTCTTGAACGCCATTCAGCCCGGCCTCAACCTCAAGGTCCGAGAGGTCTCGGATTGGACGTTCAAGGGGAAGCACGCCACGACGACCGCCGAGCTGATCAACCTGCACGCGGGAGGCTTCGTCGTCGACACTCCAGGACTCCGGCAGTTCGAGCTCTGGGGCACCGTACCCGGCGAGCTCGAGGGTTATTTCATCGAATTCCGTCCCTTGATCCCTCACTGCCATTTCCCCGACTGCTCGCACACCCACGAAAGCGGGTGCGCCGTCAAGGACGCCGTCTACTGGGGGCAGATCCACCCCGGCCGGTACGACAGTTATCGCAAACTCTACGAACGCCAGCCTCTCGAAGGGGATTGAAAAACCTGACCGTTCGGTCCCGTTCCGGGTGCCGAATTCTCTGTGGCCGGGACAGCAGGCCGTCGACTGCCGTTGTCTCGTCCATTCGTCGGAACTCCAATTGATCTCGCCGCTCGTTGTGGGCAAAATCATCTCCGGTGTCCATCGAGGGGATTTCAGCCATCGGGGTTTCGTGATGGGCGAGTTCCTGGCCATGTCGGGTGTGGCGGGATGCACCCGCACCGATGGGGGCTGTCGTACCCGATCGACGAGAACGGCGAGGTCCGTGGAGAGAGGTATCGTTTCGAGGTCCAAGTTGATGTCTGACAAGTCGGGCAATGTAACGTGTCTGTTAAACGCGACCCTTGCCACGGTTCTGCTGACGTCGACCCTCGAGTCGAGAAGACATCTCAATTCTTCCCAGTTCGTAATCGAGGCGGACGCGATGGCCACTGCAGACCAACCTGCTTGTCGGCGATGCGGTGCCCCACTCTCGGCCGACGACCCGGCGGGCCTCTGCCCGCGCTGTCTCCGCGACCAGGGCGGGGACGGACCCAAGCGCAGGCCGCGCGTCCTGCGACTGGTCGCGATCGGTGCCCTGATCGTGGCCGGGGGCATCGGCATGGCGGCCTACGTGGGGTTCGACGCGGCGTGGATCCGCGAGGCCGTCGTCTCCAAGGCCGGCGAGGCGCGAGCCCACTACAGCCGCGGCGCCGTCCTGCACAAACAGGGGAAGCTGGAAGAGGCGAACGCCGAATTCCGCGCGGCGATCCGGCTCCAGCCCGACTTCGCCGAGGCTCACTACAACCTCGGCACCATCCTGGGAGCCCAGGGGACGCTCGAGGAGGCGATCGCCGAATTCCGCGCGGCGATCCGGCTCAAGCCCGACTTCGCCGAGGCCCACTACAACCTCGGTACCGCCCTTGACCAGGGGAAGCTTGAGGAGGCGGTCGCCGAATTCCGCACGGCGATCCGGATCAAGCCCGATTTCGCCGAGGACCACAACAACCTCGGCGTCGCCCTGAACGCCCAGGGGAAGCAGGAGGAGGCGGTCGCCGAATACCGCACAGCGATCCGGATCAAGCCCGACTACGCCGAGGCCCACTACAACCTCGGCAGCATCCTGGGAGCCCAGGGGAAGCTGGAGAAGGCGGTCGCCGAATTCCGCACGGCGATCCGGCTCGAGCCCAACATCGCCGAGGCCCATTACAACCTCGGCATCGCCCTGAAAGCTCAGGGGAAGCTGGAGGAGGCGGTCGCCGAATACCGCACGGCGATCCGGCTCAAGCCCAACATCGCCGAGGCCCATGACAACCTCGGCAACGCCCTGAAAGCCCAGGGAAAGCTGGAGGAGGCGGTCGCCGAATTCCGCACGGCGATCCGGCTCAAGCCCGACCACGCCAAGGCCCACTTGAACCTCGGCATCTCCCTGAACGCCCAGGGGAAGCCGGCGGAGGCGATCGCGGAATTCCGCAAGGCCCGCGACAAAGCCCAACCCGGCTCCGAGCTCGCCAAGCTCATCGAGCGTGCACTGACCGCGGTCGACCGTTAGGCCGACCGGCGCGAAGGGTGGAGGTTCCGGGCGTCGGCAGTAAGCTTCCTCACGCGCCCCGCTTGTGCCCGCGTGCGCGAGCGTTATGCTGAACCGAGTCGCTTTGGAGTTTGCGTTGCGCACCCGTGGAGTTGGGCCACTGGCTCGTCAACAAGCGAGGCCCGGACGTTGTTCAATGGGTTCATTAGGCGATTGGCAGATGCAAATTCACCGTAGGACGGATTGGCAATCCGTCCTACAATCGCTCGGTCCTGGGTATGTTTCCATCCGCCGGTCGCCTTACAGCGCGATCGAGCCCGATCTGAAAGTGCCTTTTGTAGCGTGTGCGGATCGTTCCGTGAGAATCGCCTGCAAGTTTGTGATGCGCGCCGATCCTCCTGCCACTCGCGGGCAGTGAATGGCCTTTCCTGTCCAGACTTCCGCCAAAACCGAAATACCTCGTTCTCGCGGCGCGATGGTTGCCGTCCGCACGACTCTTGCCATAGAGGATCGAGGACAGGAGAGGTCCTCGCGAACTCTCGGATCGTCGTTGCTTTTCCCTGGTCGTCCCGCGGTGCACTCCCCGACAGGTATCGGCGTCTCTCACAAGCGATCCGGACAGTCCATCGCGAAAAGCCTTCTCATCGTCGCGCCGGCTCCGGCGGTTGGGTCGTTGTAACCGAGTTGCGTCCGCGAAGCTCTTCAGGTAAGTCTCTGTTGCCGGAACTCCGAATTCTTTAGTTCAGCCGTTCAACATTTGGCCTGGATTGGCGAACTGGTAGCAGAGGGTCCTGGTCGACCAGCGTCCAGTCATCCCTGACGAAGATTCATCGGGATCTGTGATTCGCCCCGTTTGGGTGCGAGTCGCTCGATCACCGTGATGGGAGTTTGACGAATGCCGCCACGAAACATCGACGCGCCGGGCTGGTCAGGGAACGATCGACTCGCCGGTCGCGAGGAGCGAATGAGCGCGGCGACCAGCCGGCTCTCACTCTGGACAGGACAGCTTCTGCTCGTGGTGATCCTGGTCCTGGGCTCGGCCATGATTTTCTGGAGTGCTCTCTTGGATCCGGTCGACTCACCCCATCCCGTGGTCTTGAAAGGGCATACGCAACTGGTTGAATCGGTGGCGTTTTCTCCGGATGGGAGAACCCTCGCCTCCTGCAGTTGGGACAATTCCGTACGCCTCTGGGACCTGGCGCGGCTGAACGATGGCTCAAAGGCCGAGCCGCTCGTCCTGTCCCACGGCTCGGTACGGTTCGCGGTCGCATTCTCACCCGATGGAACACTCTTGGCCACGGCCGGACAACATTCCTTGACGATCTGGTCTTGCGAGTCCGGTGCATACAGGTCGGTGGTAGAGAAGGAGGGCGAAACGCATCGGTGCCTGGCTTTCTCGCCCGATGGCAAAACGCTGGCGCTGGGCAACGACGACGGTTCAATCTGTCTTTGCGACGTCCCCTCCGGAGTCGAGCGGGCGATCTTGCGAGCACACGCCGACGTCGTGCGGAGCATTGCCTTTTCACCGGACGGTCGCCGTCTCGTCTCGTCCGGCCAGGATCGACAAATCATGCTTTGGGACGCGATCCGCGGGGTCTCGATTCGCTCGCTCGGATATTCTGGGGCCAATCCCGTCCAGATCGTCGCCTACTCTCCTGACGGCCGGGATGTCGCGGTGGGTGAGATCGCGGACAGCCCCCAGGACGTCATCCTGCTGGACCCGGAAACCGGCGAGGTTCGCACGCGACTCACTGGCCACCTCCGTGGAATCAGCGCACTGGCTTTCTCCCCCGATGGCCACACCTTGGCGAGCGCCGGACTCGATCGATGCATCAAGTTGTGGGACCTGGCGGGCGGAAAGGAGCAGACCTCTCTCAGCGGTGGCGTCGGACCGGTCAGATCGCTCTCGTTTTCGGTCGATGGTGCCTGGCTCGCCTTCGCCGGCAGTGATTACACGGTCAGGATCTTGGACCTTGCCAGCGGGCGGGCGCACATAGTCGGCCGGGCAGCTTAGCGGCGAAGGTGGGAACCCCGCCGTCACCACGCGGAAAGGGAGGGTCGGCTGAGCGGCGATCTGGAAAATCGTTTCAGCCCCTGATGGGGGCGACATCAAGGTGCCCGCGGTGTGAGCCCATGATTCGACCAAGCAATCGATGCACTCAGGTCCCACCCAACTCAGCACGTCCGACTCAGGCGTGCCACGCCCCTCGAATCGCCGGGACGGAACGAGTTCGTCGCTCTGCCACTCTGGATGATTGTCAGGGCGGCGAATCCGTTCCTTCCGGCGATCCTCTCTCTCCACCGGAAATGATCGCCGGCAAGCTCCGCCTTGTTCTCACGCCCCTCCATTTCGGTTAAGCTCCAGGCTCACACCGATCTCGGCGGGGCCGGGGGAACTTTTTGATGCGCGTCCTGGTCGTGAGCGACCTCCACGGCGATCTGGAACCGGCTCGCCGCGCAGCCGCCTTCGTACGACCCGACCTGATCCTCTGCTGTGGCGACTGGGGCGACCCCGACCAGGTCACTGAGCCAGACCTGGCGGAATTCCTCGCAGTCGCCCCGGTCTATTCGACGTTCGGTAATCACGACCCGCTCGACATCCTAACACGACTACGCAACCGCGATGGATCGCCGGTCTTGCTGACCCAGGGCACGGTTCATGAGTTCGCGGGCCTCCGGCTCGCGGCCATCGGCGGCATCTGGGCCAAGTCCCACGCGAAGAGCCATTACGTCACCGATGCCGACGTCGCCCTGGCGGCCGCGCGGATCGCCCAGTCCGGCCCGGTCGACATCCTGCTCACACACGGCTGCCCGATCGGACTGGCCGACCTCACTCCCACCGGACGTCATGGCGGCCAGCGCTGTTTCCTCGAGGCATTCAATACCATCAAACCCCGGCTGCACGTCTGCGGCCACTTGCACGTGGCCCAGGAACGCACTCTCAAGGATGGGCGCCGGGTCATCAACGTCGGGGCCACGCCCGAGGGTTCGATCGTCGTCGTGGAGTTCGACGCGAAGAACGGAACACTCTCCGCCAGGCTCCTATTCTACCCATGTCCATAGCCGCGGTCGAACGCCTCGATGTCGCGCATGTAGGTCGCATAGGTCGTACGAAACGTGTCGTAGTCGATTGTCCAGCGGGGAGCGTCCTCGGTGTGCCGGTGGCAGTGCTCTTCAAGCAGGCGGTGCAGGAACTTGAAGAGGTGTCGGGGAGTGCGCAAGTTTCCCAGGGCGTCCTTGAGGTAGTCGTCGCTGATCGCGTCGTCGATGAACCGGCGGAGCCGGGGTGCCTCGCCGTTACTCGACGGGTCGAGCCGGCAGGCCCGCATGCGGTCGCTGGCCAGGTCGTAGAGTGACGGACCGGTCCACCGCAGCGGCTTGATCATGTTCAGCTTGTCCGGACGAGCCCGGTCGTAGAACTCCTTGCTCTCTTTTTCCAGATAATAGGCCAGCTCGATCGGCAGCAGCAGCTTGACGCCGATACCGGGATGGCGAAGGAACTTGTGGTCCAGCAGGGGCCAGATGAGCGAGCGCATCTTGCGGGGGTCGCCCTCGACCTGCTGGGGCTCGTCGACCCGGTCGATCAAGACGACGATGCCCACAAAGCCGAGGGTGTGGAGGAGACCTTGAAATTTCCGCAAGAGTTCGTAGCGCTCTTCCGCGCCGCCGCGAGAGGCGGTCGGCAACGGCTGGCCCCCCAGCTCGGAGGGCTTGAACCAGAGCAGCTCCCACCGCAGGGCCGATGGGTCGCGGGAGAGCACCCTCAGACCCTTGCGGATGTCGCGCGCAAACCATTCCGCTCGCGCCAGACGCCAGCCCCAGTAGAGCCAGCCGGCGACGATCGGGACAACCAGCCAAGGGAGGATCCTCAGACTTACCAAGCCCGGAAACATGGCAATGAGCGCGATGACCGCCAGGGTCGTGCCGAACCCGATCTGCAGGTCGCGGCGCGTCCACAGCGACCGAAAACCGGATCGGCGGCGAAGCCGGCTCCAGCGGCCCGCGATCGCTTCACCCGTCGAGGCGTCGAACAGCGCAGCCAGTAGTAACAGGTCGCGGCGCTGGTCGAGGCTGAGGACCGTGAGATCGGCCTTCTCCGCCCTGAGTAAATCGACCAGCTTGGTCACACCCAGCGACAAGATGGCGTCGATGTGATCTTGAAGCCGCCAGTTCTCCAGGACATGCTCCGTGTCCGGCGCGCGCATCGCCGCCTTGCAATGGTCCAGGTAGGGAGTGAAATCGTCGTAGGAAATGACGAAGACGCGCTCGTGCGGGTTCGCCTGATTGTGCGATTCCAGCTCGGCGTCGGCCTGAAGCCGCAGCGCCGTCTTGCCACTCCCTTTTTCGCCGAAAACCAGCGCGGTGGATGGATCGGACGGACTGCCGAAAAACTTGTTCCACGCCGGATGGTGGACCGTTGCCAGACAGCGCCGCTTAAACACGGTATCCGTCTGAGCATCCTCCTCGCTGAATGGGTTCCCGGTAATCCCATGATGTCGAAAAAGTTGTTCCAACTTCATCCTTGTGAGTACCTTTCCGTGTGATGTTTCACGTTGACCATCGTCAGGGCGAGCCGCTCTCGTTCCCTTCGTCTTACCGAATTCGGTGATCGACCGCAATCTGAGGCTGTTGACGGTCCGTCTGCCCGGCCCGTACGATGCGGTGAACCCATTCGGCCATCGGTCCGGAGCACGCCGGATGAGGGGAGGCGACGGCATGTTGCGTGACGCGGTTCGGGAGACACACCGTTGCTTGCTTCTCCTGATGTTGCTCTCGACCCTGGGTTGTGGGGACCGAAGCTCACGTCCCTTACGGATCGCGGCGGCCAGCGATCTCCAGTCGGCACTGCCGAAGCTGGCCGATCGATTTCAAGCGAAGACGGGCATCGCGACGACGCTCTCCTACGGCGCGTCCGGGCAACTGGCGGAGCAGATCAAGGGCGGAGCGCCCTTCGACGTCTTTCTGGCTGCCAACGAGTCTTTTGTCCGTGACCTGGCCGGCCTCGGCTTGATCAAGCCTGGCTCGGTCCATCCTTACGCGCGCGGCTCGCTCGTCCTGGCGGTCTACCATGAGCTGGGAGAGAAGGTCCACAGTCTCGACGACCTGACCAACCCCGAGGTCAAGAAGATCGCGCTCGCCAATCCGGCGACCGCCCCCTACGGCAAGGCTGGCAAGCAGGCGCTCGAGCGCAGGGGTCTGTGGGTCGCGCTCGAGCCGAAGATTGTGATGGCCGAGTCGGTACGGCAGGCCCTGATGTACGCTCAAGAGGGAAACGCCGAGGCCGCACTGGTCGGCCGGGCGATCGCCAATGTCCCCGAGATCCGGTCCGTCGAGGTCGACCCGCAGTTGTACGACCCCATCATCCAGGCACTCGGGGTCGTGACGGCCTCGGCACGGTCCGCGGACGCCGAGCAATTCGCGCGGTTCGTCCTGGGCGAGGAGGGACAGGGCATCTTGAAGGAGTTCGGGTTTACAGGGGCCGATAGGGATCTTCCCGCGGCGGATCACGCCGTCAAACCGAAATGAATTGGGTGCAATCGGTTTCGCTACAAAGGGGCGATTTCCCTAACTCACAGCCAGTGAGGGTGAATCGGATGGTTCTCTCGGGAGCAAGCTCGGCGTGAAGGCCCGTTGGTGGCCATTATTGGCCAGCTCTTGGCAGAAAAAG
>JBIOJM010000296.1:0-13105 GCA_044450785.1 Isosphaerales bacterium | reverse complement strand
TCGCCATTGCTGACTGCGGTGGTGATCTGGTTGTTATTACCGGAGGGGCCGAAAAGGACCGAGCCCGAGCCCCCCAGGGTCTGGGCGCCGACGAAGTGGAGCTGGCCGTAGGTCGAGCCGCTGGCGTTGCCCAGGTCGATGACGCCATTGAGGGTCAGGCCGCTGGTGACCGTGACATTGGCCGCGTTGTTGGTGGCCAGATCCAGCGTGCCGTTAAAGGTCACGCCCGAGAGCGTGCCGCCACTAGAAGTGCCGACCAGCGTTGCGCCGTTGGTCAGCGATATCGGTCCGCCGGCCAGAGTCCCGCCGGAGAGCGTTACTGTGTTGCTGAACGTGGAGGTGGAGGCGATTGACAGGCTGCCCCCCGACAAGACGATCGGATCGGTGCTGGTGATACTGTTCACGAAGTCGGATTGGGAACTGCTATGCGTGATCGGATTGGTCACGGCGATGCTGATCGTGACATCGTCCGACGCGCCGGGCACTGAGTCGCTCGACCAGTTGCTCGCCGTATCCCAGTTGCCTCCATTGGGATTGATCCAGGATACGGAAAGGACCAGCCGGCTCTCCAGCGACTCCAGCCAGGGGCGCGACAGGCGTGTCATGCGACCCTTGCGGCGCGATCGTGGCTGGCGGCGGACTCTGGGTGCAGTCATGGCGATCTCCGACATGGTGAGGCGACTTTGCCGATGGTTGAGATCTCGAAGCCCTGATCGAAAGAAACGTTGATCTGATCAGGCAACACGTTCACTTTTTCGATCCGTTCTCCTCTTTCCATCCCAGGCCGAGCGGCGTCAGCCGGGCGTTGAGCTCGGGCAAGTCCGCTAGGGCGACGGTGCCGTCTTCGAGGGACCAAGCCAGGGTTTGACCATCGGGGCTGAGCTGGAATGCGTGGCCGGCCTTCGATAGGGTCTCGGCGCCCAGGGTCAACAGTCGGCGGCCGTCGCCGGCGTCGAGGACATCAAGAACTCCCCGTCCCGAATCGGAGAGGCCGCGGGTCATGACCGCGAAGTGACGACCTGGGGCTGACCCACGCCAGCCGTTCGCGGTTCCCAGCGGTGTCCCGTCGGGCATCCTGTAGATTGCGGCCGGCGCCTTATCGCCGAACTGTACGGCCAGGAGCCGGCGGGAAGGATCGTGGTTCAGAGATCCCGTCATTGGCGGGTTGGGCTGAGGGATCGACCAGAGGGAACGGCCCGTGCTGCCATCGAAGCAGGCGATCGATCGGTGCTCCCCCGTGGCGTCGATGGTGACACCGTCGATGACCACGTAACTCAGATCGTCGGGGGCCACGGCATCGAAAACATGGCGGTTGAACCGATCGATTTCCGCGATCGTGCGCGTCCGGCCCGATTCGAGCAGCTCGCGAATGCGGCCCACCCGCGGGAACTGCTCAAACGGGACGCCGCGGAACGGACCACCGGTTTCCGGCTTGGTCTCGACGCGGAACAGGACCAGCTTGCCCGAGGGCTGGTACCCCAGGATGTCGATCAACCCCCTTGGAAGCGGCCAGGCCCCGAGCCGACGGCCCGTCTCCACGTCCCAGAGGGTCGCGTCCTGGCCCGATGCGAAGGCAATCCGCCGGCCGTCGCGGCTGAATGCCAGCGCGGCGCTGCTGGAGACAGAACCCTCGGGCGGTTCGAGCACGAGCCGGAGCATCCCAGTCTTTCGGTCCCAGATTGCGACACGCCAGTCGTGCGCCATGGCAGCCAAATACCGGCCGTCGGGCGCGAACACGAGTTGCGCCGCCGGAGCGGCAAGGCCGCGAAACGACTCGATGCCTCGGCCGCCCTCGATGGCCGAGAATTCCACTCGACTGGAATCCTTTTCGCCCGCCGAGCCCCGCGGTGCGAACACGTTCGCGGCCAGCCGGCGGCCATCGGGCGTGAAGGCCAGGCCCAGGCAACTACCCGAGAGTCCGACGTCCAATAGCTCCCGGCCGTGGTTCACGTCCCAGAGCTTCGCGTCGAAATGGCCCCCGGAGGCAAGGAGCGTACCGTCGGTTGAGAAGGCCAGCGAAAAGACCCGATCCGAATCACCGGTCGCCTTGAACTGGAGCGCGCCCGTCTCGGCGTCCCAGACGGTCACCTTCCCCCCCTGGTCGCCCGCCGCCAACCACCAGCCCCGTCCGGGACGGACGGGCGTGTCAATGGCCCGAAAGTCGCGACCGCGGCGGGGCCCAAAGGCCAGGCAGTTGACCGTCGTTTCCCCGACCGACGGTGTGTTGATCTCAGACCCGTCGGGCATCGACCAGACGTGGATCTTGGCCGCGTCCGAACCGCCCGCCAGGAGCGACCCGTCGGGCGCGAATGCGAGGCTCTGCGCGCGGCCGGGAAGCTGGAGGAGCCGCCGCCCGGAAGCGGCCTCCCAGACAAACACCCAGCGGCGGTCGTCCGGCTCCCGCACCGACGCAGCGACCAGGCGGCCATCGGGTGTCAGTGTGAAGTCGTAAAGCGTCCGCGTGGGGTGGCCGGCCTGCTGCTTGGGTCCCACGGCCCCGACAATCGGCATCGGAAACGTGGCGATGACACGGTCCTGACTCACGTCCCAGAGGCGAAGCGCCTGGGTACCGTCGGCCGTGAGCTGGATCGGAGTGCCGTCGGGCCGGAAGGCGACGGGACCGGAGTCGCGGATCGTCGAGGTCCACTGAGCTTCCGCGACATCACCCGCGGCTACGTCCCGGGCATTCAGGCTCTTCGGCGCCGCGAATCGTTGAGCCGGGAGCAACGGCGTCTGGGAAGTTCCCGTATTCAGATTCCACACCGTGGTCCCCTTCGGTTCGCCGGCGAAGCCATCCATCACGTAGCCGGAGACGACCAGCCGGCCGCCTGTACGGTCGAAGGCGAGCGTCTGGCCGCCTCGAGGGATCGAGCCGGCGGGGCGGACGTCGAGCCCTTGGAGCGCCGCAAGGGCGAGCCCCTGGAGCCGGTCGTCCTTGCGGATCTCGGCCATGGCGTCGATCGCCCGTATGGCCTCGTCAGACCAACCGCGGGCCTGGTTCGTCCACAAGATCCGCACGAGGCGCTGGGCCAGCGATTCGTACTGGCTGTCATGGGCGGACGCGAGGGCCTTTTGTTTTTCCTGGGAAGCGAGCTGGGCGGCTGCGAGGGCCTTTTGTTTTTCCTGGGAAGCGAGCTGGGCGGCCGCGAGGGCCTGCTTTCGGGCCTTCGCCACCGAGACCAGGCTCAAAGACAGCGAGACGATGACGAGTGAGAGCACGACAGCGGCGGCGGCCACGGCGCGGACGTTTCGCCCGGCCCATCTCGCGAGCCGGTCACCGGCACCTGGGAGGCGGGCCACGATCGGCTTTCCTTCCAGAAACCGTTTCAGGTCGTCGGCCAGGGCATGGGCCGAGGGGTAACGGTCCTTTGGCTCCTTCTGGATCGCCTTGAGCACGATCGTTTCCAGGTCTTTGGGGATATCGCGTCTCGATTTTCGCGGCTGGGGAGGCGACTCCAGCTCGATCGCCCGCAGAAGTCGACCGCGGTCGACCAGGCCGAACGCCGGGCGGGCGACCAGGAGCTCGTAGAGCGTCAGGCCCAGGCTGTAGATGTCGCTCCGCGGGTCGCGCCAGCCGTGCAGCCGCTCGGGAGCAAGGTAACGCAGGGTTCCGACCACGTCGCCGGTCGCGGTGATTTCAGCCTGGCCCGGTCCCACGGGATCGGCCAGGCCGAAATCGGTCAGCAAGACAGTCCCTCGGTTGTCCAGTACCAGGTTCGAAGGCTTGACGTCGCGGTGGAGGATCCCACGCTCGTGAGCGTGCGCCAGGGCACGTGCCGCCTGGAGGCCGATCACGGCGATCGCCCGCCACGGAGGGCTTGTTCCGTCGAGTCGCGCCTGATCCTCGGGTTTGTCGGGGTTCGCGACGACGTGAGATTCCGGCTCATCCGCGCGGGCCTCGCGGTCGCTCGATGCAGCGCCGTTGCGAGCCCGTTCGAGCTGACGGCGGATCGTGCGCAGGTCCATGCCCTCGATCAGGGGCATGACGATGGCGGGGATGCCTCCAATCTCGTGAAGCGCGAGGATCGGCACGATGTTGGGATGGTCGAGCTGGGTCAAAGACTCCGCTTCGCGGCGGAACCTCGCCCTGTTTTCGGAATCAGGCAGCCCGCACGTGGGTAGGACCTTCAGGGCCAGCCGGCGGCTCGTACCGGATTCTTCGACTTCGTAGACGACCCCCATGCCCCCTTTGCCGATCATGCGCACGATCCGGTAGGGGCCGAACCGGACGCCCGACGCCGGCTCTGCCGGAACCAAGGTGTGCACGAGCCAGTGGACCTGGTCGTCGGTCTCGAGATAGGCGGTCAGCTCTTGGTGGAACTCGGGATAGCGCGCCAGCCAGGCCTGGCGGTCCGGCTCGACGCCCGATTCGCGGGCCTTGATCAGCTCGCGGATCGCCCCGTTGAGCCGCCGCTCCCGTTCGTCCGTTTCGACGTCTGCCCGAGCGTCGCCGTTGGCTTTCGCGCTGAGAACGTCGTCGGGCGGGTTCATGGCTATCCCTTGTCACGGAGTAGCTCGCGTAACGTCTCGAGCCCGCGCCGCAGCAGGCCGGCGACCGAGTCCTCGGTCGTGCACATCCGCTCTGCTGTTTCCTCCAAGGTGAGGCCCTGGAGATGATGGAGCGTCACGGCCTCGCCTTGGCGGTCCGTCAAGGCTTTTAGAGCGTCGGCCAGGCGACCAAGCTCTTCACCCTTCACCGCCTTCTGGCTCGGCGAGGTCTGGGTCGCCACCAGTACCTGGCCCAGGCGTGCGGACGAGTCGTCGAGGGACTGCTCGATCGAGCGCTCCCGAGCGGCGCGGTGGACCTGGGTGTCGAAGTGGCGAATCCAGTCCGTGATCGAGGAGGCAAGAGCCTTCCTCAGATACGCCTGCCGCTGTTTCGGCGACCGCCCCACCAGGGCACCGGCATTGCGGTGGACGCGTAACAAGGCATCCTGAATCAGATCAGCCGAGTCAAACTTCGCTCGCAAATGGGCCGGAATGTTCAGATCCATCGCCACGAGCGCCCTCAGGTAGGCCGTGTCATCATGAACCGCGTTCGGGGAGAAAGACATTGCCCTGAGTTCCTGTAACGAGGATCACGCGCCGATTGGGCGCGCATTTTTGAAAAAAAACAAACAAGATGAAGGGAAGGTGCAGGAGGTCCATTGTCTCCCTCGTCACAAATGAAGTCTAACGAAGAGATTTCGAGCTGTACGAAGGGGCAGGCAGCTTGTCCGGACAGGCGAGGATCTCGCGGTCGGTGGGATCCAGCTACTCGAGGGCCGCGCGAACCACTTCGCGACGCTCAGCACGGGAGACGGCCCTATTGGGACCGGTGTGGGCGGAAAAGGGGTCGTGGGCGGAAAGAGCCAAAGGACACGCATCGCAAGCCCGGCTGGACTCGCCATTGAGGCGAACCACCGTCGCCATTCCGAACGACCTCCTTTGCCTGGCACTCGGGCTGCGCGACCAGGTGTCCATCCGCCATCGCGTGGAGATCGAATCCACTCGGCGTGGATGGTTCGAGCCTGACACGCTATGGCATGTCCTTTCGATCCATGTCCTTTCGATCCTCGGGGTGCAGTCATGGCGGTCTCCGACAAGGCGAGGCGACATTGCCAATTGTTGAGATCCGGAACGGTCGATCGAGGAAAACATGAGGGCTTGACTCGCGGTCCGCTCCGCCTTCATCCGACGAAAGGAGATGGACAGCCCACCCGGTCAAAAATCAGGCGAGCAAACCTCCAAAGCAACTGACTCATGGCTGGTGCTTCTCCAACCCACGGATCAGCGCCTGGAAGTCATCCCGCGACCGCAACGACTTGAGATCGTCATCGGTTTCAATCTGATGGGCATCGCTCCACCCGGCGGCGAGCGCCCGACGTAACGCATCCATGGCCTTGTCGACGAGTCCTTGAGACGAGGTCTCAGGCCCCCGATCGAAGCGGGCCGGGGTCTTACCAATCACCGCGCTGGACAGTGCGTATGTGCCGGCCAGTTTATACAAGTCGTAGGGGATCGGCTCGCGGAGTGCCTCGAGGAGGCGCACGGCGGCTTGCCAATCCTTCAGGGCCTCCGCTGGCTGATCGAGCGCCATGTGCACCTTCCCGAGCGTGATCTGGGCGATGGCGAGGTAGCGCGGGTTATTGGGGTCGTCAGCATGATCGCGGGCCAGCGGTCCCTGGATCGCGAGGACCCGCTGGAGCGACTGCATCGCGGCGGCCGCCTGGCCGGTATCGGTCTGGTGCATGCCGAGGGAGATCAGGCCTCGGGCCAGATCCTGACGGATCGGGATGTCCTGCGGATGCGTGCGCGCCAGCAGCTCCAGCATATCGACCGAACGTTGATACAATCGCGCCGCCTCCGCCTTGTCGGTCGCCTTGATTTCGTCGCCCAGGTCGGTGTAAGTCTTGGCCAGATCCTGCTGGAACTCGACGACGTCGGGATGTTCCCTGGCGAGCTGTTCTTGGATCTTGACGGCTTGCCGATACGACCGCTGTGCCTCCGCCGTTTGACCCATGAGGGATTGCGCCATTCCGATGTTGTCGTTCGTCTTACCCAGGTCTTGCCAGAAGCCGGTGTTGTTGGGATGTGTCCGGGTCAGGGCCTCGAAGCTCGGGATCGCCTTCTGAAACCACCGGCCTGCCTCCGCCGTCTCGCCGGTCAACCCTTTCAGGTTTCCGAGATTCGTATAGCATTGAGCCAGGGCCTCACGACAAGCGACAGTCTCGGGATCGCCCCGGCGCGTCACTCGCTCAAGGTTCTCGATGGCGCTCCGATAGGACTGCTCCGCCTCGGCCATGTGACCGATCGTATACTGCATGAGGCCGAGGTTGTTCGAGCTCCGGGCCAGATCTTGCTGGAACGAGGCGACGTCAGGATGGGACGCGATCAAGGTATCGAGGATCGCGATGGCCCGACGGAATGCCTGTTCCGCCTCCTCGGTACGGCCCAGCACTTTCAGCAAGTTCCCGAGAATGTCATGGCTCTTTGCAACGTCCTGCTGGAACCGTGCGCTCCCCGGGAAGTCGCGGGCGAGGACCGCGCGGATGTCGAGTGCGTGTTGGTGAGCCACGAGCGCATCCGGTCTCGCACCGATCATATCGGTGATGGTTCCCACACGCTCATAGGCGTCGGCCAGATCGGATCGAAGCGACGGATCATGGGCGTGCTGAATGATAAAGTTTTGATAATAGTTCAGCGCACTCTCCAGCAACTCCTTGCGCAGCGGCTGCAAGCCCGGGACGTCCAGCAGCCTCTGTCCCACCTTGGTCAGATAGTCGTCCACTGCCGCGCGCGCGTCGCGGAAGTTCACCTCAGCCCGTTGGCGCTCTTGGTCGGCCCTCCGGTACAGCATGGTCATGCCGATCAGGCCGCAGGAGAGCACCACCAGCAAGGCCCAGAGCAGGCCGGCAACCGCCGGGTTTCGGCGGTGCCAGCGCCGGAACCGCTCCACGGGCGTACTCTTCCGCGCGAGAATGGGCTGGTCGTCGGTGAATCGCCGCAGGTCATCCGCCAGCTCCACCGCGTTCTGGTACCGCCGCGCCGGCTCCTTGTCGATCGCCTTCGACACGATCGTTTCGAGATCGCGGGGAATACGCGCGTCGATGGCCCGCGGCGGCTTCGGCTCCTCACTCTTGATCTGTTCGACCAACTGCAGCCGGTCGCGCGACTCGAACGCCGGCTGCAAGGTGAGCAGCTCATAGAGCGTCAGGCCCAGGGCGTAGATGTCGGCCCGCGCGTCGGCCTGGCCCCGGAACCGCTCCGGTGCCATGTACCGGAGCGTCCCCACGACGGCGTTGGGGTCGGTCAGCCCGTCCTCCTCATTCTTGGCCAGACCGAAGTCGGTCAACCAGACGACCCCCGCCGTGTCCAACAGCAGGTTCGACGGCTTGATGTCGCGGTGGACGATCCCCCGCGCGTGGGCATAGGCCAACGCCTGGGCGGCTTGCTGGCCGATGCGGGCGACACCGATGTGATACGGCCGGTGGCCCGATTCGACGGTCGAGAGCTGCGCCCCACCCGGCAGCACCGCCGAGGACGAAGCACTCGGGCCAGCGCCGTCTCCGGCCGCCGGTACGGCCCCCGGCGCCATGGTGCCTGTCGCGTCCGTCTCGATCCGTTCGATCAGTACAGCCGTCCCGGCGGAGACGGGCGAGGGGGACGGGCCCCACGCCGGCTCCACGGCGTCCTGGTTCGGATCCTCCGACGCGAAGCGGCCGGTGACCAGTGAGCGGGCCACCTGGCTGACCTGTCGCGCGGGGAGCGAGGAAATCCGCGGAGCCGGTGATTCCGCCGCTGGCGGCGGAGGCGGCCCCAGCCGATCCTTGGCGCTCGGCTCTCGCCCGGACTGGTCGCGCAGTCGCCTCAGCTCCTCGATGACGAGGTCCAGGCCCTGACCCTGAATGAACTGCATGGCGTAGAACCAGACATCTCCGTGCTGGCCCACTTCGAAGACCTGCACGATATTGGTGTGGTGCAGCCTGGCTGCCGCACGGGCCTCGCGGCGGAACCGCTCCAGGGTCGTGCTATCCCGCGCGACGTGCAGGAGCAGGACCTTCAATGCCACGTGGCGGCCGAGCGTCTCTTGCTCGGCTTCGTAGACGACGCCCATGCCGCCGCGGCCGACCTCGCGGAGGATCCGGAAGTCACCCAGTTGCTTCAGCGGTAATCCGCTGCCGGTCAACACCAGGTCGGAACTGGGTAGGTCGGTGACCTCGCCCGAGTCGGGCTTGAATAGCTCGACCAGGCCCAACGTCGGGAAGATCTCGTTGATCCGCTCGGCCAGCTCGGGGTGGCGTCGGGCGTACTCGGCGATCGGCGGACGCTCACCCCGGCGCAGCCGGGAGAGGTAGTCTTCGACCAGTTCCTTCAGGAGCGTATCAAACCGGGCATCGGTCCCCGTCATTGCCGGACCTTTCCAGTCGGAGTTGGTCGCGCTGGGGCGCAGGTTCGGTCGTCGGTCTCTGCCGCTGTCGTCGGATCTGCCGGCCGATCTGGCTTCCCGACCCGGTCAACTCGGCGCCCGGTCGAGGAGACCGGGGATGTTCCGGAGGGTCGACTGGAGCCGAGACATCGCCCGCATGTGCCGGTTGCTGGCCGCCTGAGGACTGATCCCGAGCACTCGCGATGCCTCGGCGTTCGACAACTCCTCGAAATGACGCAACATGATGATCTCGCGATCCATTGAGTCCATCTCGCTGAGCGCCTGCTGAAGCTGCAACTGCACTTCGGCGCGAATCAATTTCTGGCTGACGGACGTGAGCCGCCCCAGCAACTGCGCAGCCAGCGATTCGGAGCTGGCCTGGGGCAACGCGCCGCGGTAGAGCGAGACTTCGCGGCCGGCATCGCGCATGACGGTCCCGAGGTGCTGGCGGTGGACCCGCAGCAGTCGCTCGCCGGCCACGAGCCGGAGCCAGAGGAAGAACGGCAACTCCGACCGCTCGCGGGCGTATTCGGAGATTTTCCGGGCCGCGTCAATATAGGTCTCCTGGATGATGTCGGAGGGGTCCACTCTCCCTTGGAGCCGGCGGTCCAATCGCAGACGAACCATCTGCCGCAGCCGTTTGCGATGGCGGCGGAACAGCTCGGCCAATGCCGCCGAATCGCCGCCGCCGGCTCGCTCGACGAGCGCGTCGGTATCGTCGGGTACTCTAGGTGGTTTCAGGTCCATACCAGGTTACCTGCGCGTGCCGAGCAAACATACACAGCAATTCCGCCGAAGGTCCTCCGATTCTGACCGATGCGGTCCTCGCGGGGAAGTGCCCCGTCGAGTTGCGGGCTCGACTGACCACTGACCACTGACCATTGACCACTGACCGCCCGCGGCTTGACGATGTCGGCGCCGGGCCGTTAGAGTTCGAGAGCCTGATGGGAACCGTGACCCGGCGTGGAGTACCGCCTCGATGAGCTGCGAGCCGACGTTGCAACGCATCTTGAACGGTGGGATCGTGGCCGTCGTGCGATCCGAGTCGAGTGCAGCCCTGGTCAAGGTCGTGCAGGCGCTCGCCGAGGGCGGAGTGACGGCGGCCGAGGTCACGTTCACTGTTCCCGACGCCATTGAGGTGATCCGTCAGATTCGACGCGACCTGGGCGACGCCGTCGTTCTGGGCGCGGGCACCGTCCTCGATCCCGAGACGGCACGGGCCGCGATCCTGGCCGGCGCCGAGTACATCGTCGCCCCCACCCTCAATCTCGAGGTCATCCGGCTCTGCCGGCGTTACAGCAAGGTGGTCATACCCGGCGCCTTCACGCCCACCGAAGTCCTCACCGCCTGGGAGGCCGGCGCCGACGTCGTCAAAATCTTCCCGGCCGACGTCGGCGGTCCTGCTTATCTGAAGGCTCTGCGCGGGCCACTCCCCCAGGTTCGCGTGATGCCCACCGGCGGCGTCGACCTCTCGACCGCCGAGAGCTTCCTCAGGGCAGGCGCGTGCTGCCTGGGAGTCGGCAGCGCCCTGGTCGACCCCACCGCAATCGCCAACGGCGACTTCGCGCGGATTCGCGACCTCGCAGCTCAATACACCGCCATCGTCCGCCGAACTCGCAGCTCGAGCTGAACCGTGCCACACCCCCAAACTCCCCCGGTGCGCGAAAACGAAAATCGCTCTACTCAGATTCCCCGTTTCGCCCAGATTCCGATAACCAGCTAGTCTCGCCCAATTCACCATCAACCCCGTCTGAGTCGACGCGACCCATTCAATCCGAACATCCGGTCGATTCACTTCAAGCTGAACGGGAAGCAAGGTCGATAAACCGCGAAGGTTGAATCGCGCTCGCGCACGCTTTCGCTGTGACGTGTGAGGCCGTGGGTGCGGGACGGGGGGGACAAATCACGTGGGGCCGAAGCGGCGAGGAATGCCCCTGGCGCTCTCGAGGCCAAGCTTTCGTGCTTTGGCCCTGAAACTCAGCGTGCTGGGCGTCTGGGTCGTCGCGGCTCCCTCGTTCATGGCCCTCGCCGCTCCGGCGTCATCCGAAGCCACCGCCGCGCCACGGATCTACCATAAGCAACGTAACTTCAGAATCCCGTTTAGTTTGAATGCCGAAGGCCGGGACAGGATCAAGGAATTGCATCTGCTGGTTTCGGAGGACCTGGGATACCACTGGCGCGCGGTCAGCAAGACGTTTCCCGATCATCCGACCTTCACGTTCCGGTCGTCGCATGACGGCGAATACTGGTTCGCGGTCCAGACGCGTACGATCGACGGCAAGGTCTCGCCCTCCCTGGACTCGGTCGCTGAGCCGAACTTGAAGGTCGTGGTCGACAGCTTTCCCCCGTCCTTGTTGCTGGAGCCGGAAGGCCGGCGAGGCAGCCTGGCGTCGGTGCGCTGGGAAGTCAAGGACGAGAACCTCGACCTCAAATCGCTGGTCCTGGAATACCAGGTTGAGGGAGCCGGTGCATGGCGTCGCGTGCCGATCCGCCGCCCGAAGCCCAACGGCGGCCAGCAGTGGGACGCGGGGACCGCCGAGGCGCTCAAGGTCCGAGCTTCGGTCGCGGATAAAGCTGGCAATGTGACCGAGGCCTCGGTCGAGCTGCCCGAGGGAACGTCGAGCCCGCTCGATCTGGACTCACGCGACGCGAGTGATGAGAGTCCCCCGTCGATCGCACAGATCTCGAACGGCGCCGGGGCCGACATCGTGGCCGGGCCCGGTTTCACGCCGGTGAATCAGGAGCGCGTGCCAACCCGGCGACCGTCCACGACGTCGGGACGGTCGAGCCGGACATCCCGTCCGCGCCCGCAGGACGACCCGCGCGAGTCGCGGCCGGCCACTCCGGACTGGCGTCGTGACTCCGTCGGAACCGCTGTCGCGCCATCAGCCGGCGCGCCGAGGGACGCTTCATCCGGAGACCTTTTCGCGACGTCCAATGGCGCCGTTCCAGCGGGGGGAATCGAAACGCAGCCGGGCGGCGCCTCCGCCCGGGCCAATCCGCCGCCGTCGGCCCAGCCGTCCGGTCGCGAGGGCGGAAATACGCTCCTGGTCTCCAACCCGAAATTCAAGCTCCAGTATGCCGTCGACGATGCGGGGCCGAACGGCCCGGCCACTGTGGAGCTCTGGATCACCCAGGATGGCGGGCGTACCTGGATCCGCCGCGGGGATGACCCGGACCGAGTCTCGCCCATCGACGTTGACCTGGGTGGAGAGGGGACATACGGACTCTGCCTGGTGGCACGGTCCGCCTCGGGACTCGGCGACCAACCCCCCGCGCCGGGTGATGCCCCTCAATCGTGGGTCGAGGTGGACGGCACGCCGCCGCTCGTCCAGTTGCAGCCGCCCCAGGTCGGGACCGGCGTCAACTCCGGAAAGGTCGCGATCGCCTGGCGGGCCAGCGACCTTCATCTGCCGCCGAAGTCCGTTTCACTCTCCTGGCGCCCCGACCAGCCTGGCGCAGCCTGGCAAATCCTCGCCGAGGGCCAGGACAACGCCGGCCAGTTCGTCTGGACCGTGCCGGTGACTGTCCCGCAGCGGTTCCATCTCAAGGTGGAGGCGGTCGACTCCGTCGGCCACCACGGCTCGGCGGAAACGACGGACATGGGCCCGATCGTGGTCGATCGCAGCCGGCCGCGGAGCCGCATCATCGGTCTTGATCCCAACGCCCGCGCCGGTAGCGGTGGAGCTGCCGGGCAATTGCGCTGAGCCCCAAGAGGGACGTTCATCCATAGTCCGGGTCGCCCCAAGCATTGCTCCCTGGAGCGACCCGGCCCCCGGATGTTACTCCAACTGAGGAAGCGGTCAAGGGGCGTGTTGAGGGTTAGGGGACCCTCGGCATCGTCCAGGCAATCGTTAAGGTTGTGCCGGCGTCCATGCTCGACTACCTCCCCAACAGCCGGTCGAAGGCCGCCAAGCTTTGAGCCTCCTTCGATATCTCGTCGATGGCATCAGCTTGCCCGATCGCTTCCAGGATGTTTGACAGCGGGATCGGCTTGGAAGACTTCCCGGGGTCATTCCGATTCCACTCGGGGAACTTGTGAGTTATATCGACCAAAGCCCACTCATCATCGTCTTGGTAGGTCTTGGCGACTTCCTGAAGTTTGCCGATCTCGTACTTGGACAGTTGTCCAACGTCTGGCTCCGCCAGTTCGAGCAGGTCATATCTTTCCTTGCGGTAGAACTGGGACCAGAGGGA
>JBIOJM010000295.1:0-13113 GCA_044450785.1 Isosphaerales bacterium | reverse complement strand
GAATTGCAGCAGCGTCTTTACCAGGGTTGTAATGCCCATAAAGAACCCGGTAGTATGGTTTGCCATTATCCGGCGTCAACCCCTGACGTGCCGCATCCGCCGCACCTTGCTGAATCAGGGCCTGATTTTTGGGATCGTTCAGACCGCCCTGGCGGGGGTAATATCGGAATCCTGGAAGCGCGCCCTGGAACTGGTCGAACAACACGACCCCTTTCTTCTGGGTGTCGACCAGCCCGCCCACGTGGTTGCCCGTGGGGTAGTTGGGGTACTTGCCATCGACATTGGTTCCTACCGGCGGAAGCCCGGTCACCGGTTTGTCGCCGCTGGTCACTTTCTGACCGAACTTCCATTCCGTGTGGGGCCCGATCCCGTACATGTCTTGGCCCAAGGCCACGCACTCGCCCGAGCCGATCGATTTGCGATCGAGCAGATAGCTCTGCCATTTGTCCAGGACCTTCTTGGCGCTCGCGTACTCGCCGGGCTTGAGCGCTTTGGGCGCATTCTCGTCAAAGACCAGCCGGGTCTCGTCGAGGGCCTTTGCCGGGTCAGGGAGGCTTCTTGTCGTCTGGCTCAACGCATCGTTGCGACCATTGTAGTCGTTGACGTCGGCCGTGTATCTCTTGGTCGCGGCGTCGAGCGACGCGCGCTGGCGGCCGGCGAGCCGTTTCCGCTCTCCTAGCCGCGTCTCGTCTTTGCGAATCGCGTCCATGTTGGGTTTGGGCGGAGGACTCGTCACCGTCTGTCCGGTCGATTTGTCCATGATGTATCCTCTACTGCCTTTCCATGCCGTCGCCTCCTCGAACGTGGCGAAATCTTTATAGGGATGCGAGATCATATGGTAACCGTCGCGAATGATGTCGCCCATTCCTTGCACCCGGAACCCCGCGCCCGCCGCCTGCTGACTCCGTGCCTGGAGGGCTCTCTCATCGTTGTCGATCTGCGCCGTCTCAGCGTCGAGTTTCTGGCTGGCATCATCGAGCCTGGCCTTGTCCTTTCGGAGTGCCTTCAGGTCCTGGCCCAACTGTGTGTACTGATCGTTGATTTTTTCCAGCAATTCTCCCAGCGAACGAAACGGGCGCGAGGCAACCGCGTACGGGTCGACCGGTCCATCGTGGCCGTGGCCGGTGACCGACGCCATGAGGACAACCATCAGGCCGCTCAGGACAGCCAAGAATCGCGGGTTGAAGTATCTCACGGAACTCCTCCTCCGAAGGAACACCAGGAACTGGTACGAAACCGCAAGCACGACGAGATCACGGCTGCTCGTGCGGGAAGTACTCGTGCGGAAGCTCGGGCAGCTCCTTGGGCTCAGGCAGGCCGGATCCCGTTCCGGAGCCCGTTCCAGTGAAGACGACCCGTGTTGTCTGGAACGCCCGGACATTGACGACCTTCGTTTCCGTCGCTGGCCTGCCGTCACGAAGAGCTTCGATTTTCAGAGTGTACGCATAGTCATATCCAGCGATCAGAGAGGGCGTCACGAAGACTCGCGGCGATCCCGTCAACGTCGTGGCCGAATCACCGAAAAACAGCTTTGCGTCGGCTGGGAGATGAACCTCGACCAGCGCAGAGGAGCAACTGGGGACGTTGAGCGTGCACCGATAACACCCGCAGCAACCCAAGGCTGATTCTACCGACCATGGAAGCGCAGACAGGACGACCAAGGTCCTGAGAAACGGGACTCGCATTGGGGCTCCTCTCGTTGTGTTGTTCGGCCAGGAAATGACCATTCCCCGGTCGCTGTCGGGACCCTTCGGGGCGGCTTCCCTCCGCACTCGCGCTCGGCCGAAGCAGATGCCGCACCGAGGGCCGACATCTTCGTCTGCTATATAGCCTTCCGAAATGTTCCTGATCGGGGACACCGATTTTGATGATTCTTCCGCAACAATGGCATCACATCGGTAATCTGTCGACGCTCGGGGACGCCGAAACACGGGGCCGGGGAGTCGAGCGGGGCGGTACGTCGCGTCGTATTCCGGTGGCCAAATGACACATACGTACCTGCTCGACAGCATCCATGCAATCGCGATCGATTGCTGTCTCCACCTGCCGATATCACCTCATCTTTTTTCAGCCAGAGGAGGCCAGAGCCCTCGAAAGTGTTTCACAGAAGGCCGAAAGATGTGGATCGGCGACCGCAAGAGCGGGATCCGGGTGGAGGAGGTCCGCGAGCCGACTAAGGGTGGGCACCAGGTGAGCCTGACTCGCACTGGTGGAGGAAGTCAATTACCGAGTGACGGGGCGGAGATGATCTGGAACGACCCCGAGGGAGCCGAGACAATTCTGCGGGTGCGGGCAGCCGCCCCCTACGACGATGACGGACTGGTCAGACATCTACGAACTCGCCCCCGACATTCGTTCACCCGTCGTCCCACAATCCGCAATGTCATAAGAGAAAAAGACAAAAGCTGACGTGCACCCGCCCGAGGGAGGGGTCGTCCTGGGGCGATCCTCGACTGCATGGAAGCGCATGGCGACCTGCCACGACGGTTCGTCGTGCGGTGTTCCCGCCGGCTCGAAACGTGTAGAATCGAAAACGTTGAAACGTCGAGACCCCGGCGATCAGGAGGCCGATCCCATGTCCGTCTCTACCACTCGGGGCAAGCCCGTCACGCCCACCGAGTCCATCGATCGCGACGGCGCGATCCCGCCGCTCGAAAACGGCGACCGCCTCAGCCGGCCCGAGTTCGAGCGGCGTTACGATGCGACGCCGAACGTCAAGAACGCCGAGCTCATCAAGGGAGTCGTCTACCTGCGTCTCATGGTGCCTCAACGTGGACATGGCGGCCAACATGCCGACCTCATGGGTTGGCTGGGGACCTACGCGGCTTACACCCCCGGCCTGGATGCTGGAAGTAGTTGTCACGTCCGCCTGGACTGGGACAATGAGCCTCAGCCCGACTGCGTCCTGTTCATCGCGCCGGAGTCGGGAGGCCAGGTCAAGATCGACGCGGAAGGCTACCTCGAAAGCGCCCCCGACCTGGTCGCCGAGGTCGGCTCCAGCAGCGTCAGCTACGACCTGCACGACAAGCTCGACGCCTATCGTCGCAACGGCGTCCGCGAATACCTGGTTTGGCGCGTGCTGGACCGGCAGACCGACTGGTTCGTGCTCCGCGGAGAACGCTACGAACTCATCGCCGCGGCTCCCGATGGCACCCTGCGCAGCACCGTGTTCCCGGGGCTGTGGCTCGATACGGCCGCGCTGCTGCGCGGCGACCTGAAGGCGGTCCTGGCCGTGCTCCAACACGGGCTGAACTCCCCCGAGCAGGCCGACTTCGCGGCCCACCTGCAACGGAGCAGCATCGAGCCGCTGGGTTGACCCTCGACCCTTTCCGTACCGACTCGCGCGCCTTCGGCCCTGCCGCTTTCACATGCGACGGTCCGCGCGGTTGTCCCTGCCGGATCGAATCGTGTAAGATGGTTACGTCGAACTAGCAACCACCCGGCGCTCAGGAGGCCGATTCCATGTCCGTCTCAACCACCCGAGCCAAGCCCATCACCCCCACCAAGTCCATCGATCGCGACGGCGCGATCCCGCCGCTGGAAAACGGCGACCGCCTCAGCCGCGACGAGTTCATGCGACGTTACGAGGCCATGCCGGACCTCAAGAAAGCCGAGCTGATCGAAGGAGTGGTTTACGTGCCTTCACCGGTCAGATGCCGCCACCACGGAGCACCGCACTTGACTCTCGGTGGTTGGATTTTCCTTTACCGAGCGAGGACGCCCGGTGTCGAGGCGGGTGACAACAGCACCGTGCATCTCGACCTCAATAATACACCCCAACCCGACTGTGTCCTCTTCATCAAGCCCGAGCACGGAGGCCAGGTCAAGATCGACGCGGAAGGCTACATCCAAGGCGCCCCAGACCTCGTCGCCGAAGTCGCCGCCAGCAGCGTCAGCTACGACCTGCACGACAAGCTCCAGGTTTACGAGCGCAACGGCGTTCGCGAATACATCGTCTGGCGCGTCTTCGATCGTGAGGTCGATTGGTTCGTTCGTCGCGAAGAACGCTACGAGAGACTTTCTCCCGAGGCAGACGGCACGCTCCACAGCGCGATTTTTCCCGGGCTGTGGCTCGACCCCTCCGCGCTCCTTAGTGACGATTTCGACACGTTGCTCGCTGTGCTCCAACGCGGCCTTGACTCCCCTGAACACGCCGGCTTCGTCGCACGGTTGCAGGGTTCCTGATCGCGTGCAGGAAAGATTCGAGCATTGTCAGGCGTTGAAGGATTGTGTAAACTCTGTTGAACAGTCGATCCTTCCTCCGACATGCCCGGCGATCGCTTTATCCGAAGGTCCCACCCCGATGAGGAGTCGATCCAATGGCTCGACTCTGCGCGTCTGGCCTCTTGGCTTTGCTTTCTTTGCTGCGCCCGGCACGTGCTGATGAGTCGCGCGAGACGTTTTTCGAGTTGAAGATCCGGCCCGTTTTGGCCACGACGTGCCTGCCTTGTCATGGCGGCAAGAAGACCGAGAGCGGACTGAAGGTCGACTCACGCGAGTCGCTCTTGAGAGGCGGCGACCGCGGGCCGGCAATCGTGGCCGGCGAACCCGAGCAGAGCTTGCTCGTCCAGGCGATCCGCCAGACCCATGAAGATGTCAAGATGCCGCCGAAGCGGCGGCTGTCCGGCGAGGCGGTCGCCGACTTCGTGAGCTGGATCGCGGCCGGTGCCGTCTGGCCGGCGGACAAGAACCAGGCTGCCTCCCAGCAGACTGGCCCGGCGGTCCGGCACTGGGCGTTCCAGCGGGTCAAGGTCGCCCTGCCTCCCGTGGACCCGAGCGGCTGGTCCGAGCGCCCGATCGATCGCTTCGTGGCAGCCCGGCGCCGCGCGGCCGGACTGCGGCCCGTGCGCACCGCGGACAGGCGAACGCTGATTCGCCGCATCACCTTCGACCTGACCGGTCTGCCCCCCACGCCGGCGGATGTCGCCAATTTCGTCCACGACGATTCGCCCGACGCCTATGTCCGGGTCGTCGAACGCCTGCTCGCATCGCCTCGATATGGCGAGCGATGGGGCAGGCACTGGATGGACGTCGTCCGTTACGCGGATACAGCCGGCGACAACGCCGATTACCCGGTACCGGAAGCCGCACGCTACCGAGACTACATCATCGATTCCTTCAACCGGGACAAGCCCTACGATCAGTTCGTCCGCGAACACCTGGCCGGCGATGTCCTCGCCGGCCGCGGCGCGGGCGGCCACTACGCCGAGTCGGTCATCGCCACCGGGTTCCTTGCCCTTTCGCGCCGCTACGCCACGGGTCCATACGAACTCTGGCACCTCACGCTCGAAGACGCGATCGATGCGACCGGCCGCACTTTCCTGGGGCTGACGCTGCGCTGCGCTCGTTGCCACGACCACAAGTTCGATCCCGTCAGCCAGCGAGACTACTATGCTCTTTATGGAATCTTCGCCAGCACCACCTTCCCCTACGCCGGCTCCGAGGAGCTCCAATCGAAGAAGTTCCCGCGGATGAATTTCGTTCCGCTGGTCGAACCGGTGCGGGCGGAGCCGAAGCTGAAGAGCTATCAGGGGCGGCTGGCCGAGCTCGAGCGCGCGTCGAAGTCGATCGAATCGAAGAACGATGCTGAATCTCGGCGGCGGCTCGGCGAGCTGCGCACCGAATGGACGCGACTGGCGCGCGCCTCGCTGCCATCCGACTTGCCGGGAAGCTATGCCGTGACCGAGGGCAAGCCGGTTGTCGCCGCCCTCCAGCGGCGGGGCGAGCCCGAGAACCCGGGCCCGATCGTGCCCCGCGGAGTCCCGCGGTTCGCCTTCTTGGACGGCGAGCCACCCCCCCCGGTCGCGGCACAGAGCAGCGGACGAATTGAGCTGGCGCAATGGTTGACGCAAGCCGGCCATCCCTTGACGGCCCGGGTCATGGTCAACCGGATCTGGCAGCACCACTTCGGCCGCGGGATCGTCGCCACTCCCTCGAATTTCGGGCTCCGGGGCGAACCGCCGAGCCATCCCGATCTGCTCGACTGGCTGGCGGCGAAGCTCGTCTCCAGCGGCTGGTCGATCAAGGCGATCCATCGGGAGATCGTTTTGTCCCAAACCTACAGGCTCGCCAGCGACTTCGATGCGGCCAGCGCCGTCATCGATCCGGAGAATCGATGGCTCTGGCGGTTCCCGCGGCGGCGTCTCGAGGCCGAGTCGATCCGCGATTCGATGCTGGCCGTCTCGGGCGAACTGGATCAAGGCAGGCCCGGCCCGCACCCGTTCCCCCCGATCGAGGCATGGCACTGGACCCAGCACGACCCGTTCAAGGCGGTCTATCCGACCAACCATCGCAGCGTCTACCTGATGACCCAGCGCCTGGTCAAGCACCCGTTCCTGGCGATCTTCGACGGGCCCGATACCAACGTCTCGACCGACGTCCGGGCTCGATCGACCGTCCCGCTGCAGGCGCTTTACCTCCGGAACAACCCGTTCGTCCAGCAACAGGCTGCCGGGTTCGCTCGCCGGCTCCTCGCCGGATCGACGCAGCCCTCTCAGAGGATCGAGCGGGCTTTCGAAACGGCCTGGGGCCGCCCTCCCGACGCCGATGAGCTCGCCCGGGCGAGCCGCTTCCTCGATGCGACTCGGGGAGCCCTTGCCGCGGCGGGCCTGGCCGAAGATTCCCGCGAGCCGGAAACCTGGGCTAGCCTGGCCAAGGTCTTGATGACAGCCAATGAATTCCTTTACGTCGACTGAGCCGCGTATGAACAAAGCCAACCGCGATACGACCGGGATCGGCCGCCGAACCTTCCTGAAGTCATCCGTCTGCGGGGCGACGACATCCGGCATCGGCCTCTACCGGGCGCTGGCGCAAGCGGCCGAGCTGAATGGCGGCGGCCTGCTCGCCCCCAGGCCGACCCACCATCCGGCGAAAGCCCAGAACCTGATCCTGATTTTCCTGACGGGTGGGTTCTCGCACGTCGACACCTTCGACTACAAGCCGGCGCTCAGCCGGCATCATGGGCAGCCGGTTCCGTCCTTCGGCCTGCGCAGTGACGAATCCGGAAAACGCCCTCTGCTCGGCTCGCCGTTTCGATTCCGGGCCTGCGGCGAGTCCGGCCTCATGATCAGCGAATTGTTCCCGCACCTCGGAACAATGGCCGACGACCTCTGCGTGATCCGTTCGTTGCATACCGATATCGTCGAGCATTTCCAGGCCGTTCTGGCCATGCACACCGGCTCGGCCACGGTCCCCATGCCGGGCCTGGGCGCGTGGCTGAGCTATGGCCTGGGCACCTTCAATGCGGCATTACCCCCCTACGTCGTGCTCTGCGAGCACATGACGTACGCCGGCACCCAGGTCTGGGACAGCAGCTTCCTGCCGCCGATCCACCAGGGCGTGCGGATCGTGCCGGGACCGCAGCCGATCCCGGACCTGCGATCGCAGGCGCGCTCCGTGAGCTTGCAAGAGCTGGAAGAGTTCATGCTGCGCGACTGGAACGAGCGGCACGCCGCGCTGCGTCCGGGGGATGCGGATCTCCGAGCCCGGATCAACTCGTACGACGTCGCGAGAGGGATGATGCGCGAGGCGCCCGAAGCCCTCGACACCGGCCGCGAATCAAAGGCGACGCTCGGGTCGTACGGAGTCGCCGCGGGCGACACGACCTCGTTCGGCTATCAATGCCTGATCGCCCGCCGGCTGATCGAGCGGGGGGTGCGGGTCGTCGAGCTGATCGACTCCGGGTCGAACAACAACTGGGATGCCCACGGCGACATGGGGGACCACCGCCCCAAAGCGCTGCGCGTCGACCAGGCGATCGCGGCCTTGCTCGCGGACCTCAAAGCCCGCGGACTCCTGGACCAAACTCTGGTGGCCATCTGCACCGAATTCGGCCGTACCCCCTGGACCGACACGCCCCAGACCAAGGGCCGCAATCATTACGCCAAGGCGTTCTCGGCGCTGCTGGCGGGCGCGGGTGTCAAGGGTGGATTCGCGTTCGGCGAGACCGACGAGTTCGGCATCAACATCATCGCCAACCCCGTGCACGTCCATGACTACCACGCGACGATCCTGCATCTCATGGGTATCGATCACACCCGGCTGGTCTATCGATACGCGGGCCGCGACTTTCGCCTGACCGACGTCGACGGTCATGTGGTGACGCAGGTATTGAGTTGACCTGATCTGTCGCTGGCGGTGCCCACTCGTGTGATGTAAGGTTGGTGTTGAGTGGACCGAAGTAGCCCGGTGATCTCCCACAGTTTTACGGTCTTGTCACGACTCCCCGAGACCATGGTCTTTCCGTCAGGTAGGAACGCCACGGAGGTCACATCACCATCATGGCATACTTGTTCCCACAACAATCGGCCGGTGCCGACGTCCCACAGGTAGAGCGTGCCGGGCCTCTTCTGGTGGGAATGTTCGCCGACCCCACTGCCGCTCGCCACGAGCCGCCCATCGGGCGAGAATGCGACGGCACCCGCGACGTGTCGGCCTTCTCCCCCAACCTTCCACGTCCGTTTCAACACACCGGTCTGGGCATCCCATAGCCTGACCAGGGCCTCGCTCCGGCCTCGTTCGCCCGTTGGCCGTCCCGTGCTGGCCAGCAGTTTTGCGTCGGGCGAGAAGGCGACCTCGAACGTCGGTTGCGCGTGGATCTCCAGCTTGACTTTCCCACTCGTCAGGTCCCAAAGTTGAACGACACCAAGCGTGGAGACGCGATAAGCTCCGCTGGCCAGTGTCTTCCCGTCGGGCGAGAAAGCGACGGACCACACAGAGCCTGGACCGCCGCTCAGGGCTGCCTTCAACCGGCCGGTCCGTACGTCCCAGAGGCGAATGATGCCGTCCTGGTGCTCTCCGCTGGCCAGCGTCTTCCCATCGGGCGAGAAGGCGACGGAGTAGACCAAGTTCTCGTGGCGCAGCATCCGCTTGGCCTCGCCGGTGACCGCGTCCCAGAGCTTCACGGTCTGATCCCATCCCCCGCTCGCCAGCGTCGTGCCGTCGGGTGAGAAGGCGACGGACAGGACCTGGGTGTAGCCGTTGCCGTTGTCCGCGTGGGCCTGAACCGTCCACTTCGGTCGTGCCTCTCGAACGTCCCAGCAGATGACGACCCCGTCACGACTACCGCTCGCCAAGGTCTTGCCGTCGGGAGCGACCGCGACGCAATAAACAGGGCTCGTGTGTCCCTTCAGGATCGACCGAGGCTGGATCTCCTGACCAGAGGACCGCGCGCACAGACCCGCCAGCAGGAGAGACAGGCCCACGACCGTCGAGTTTCTCATCGCGCCCTCCGTTAACTGTTTTCTGCAGTCGCGAGCCAGCCAAGCAAGATAAACCATGAAATAGATCCAATCAAAGGGGTGGCGCCGCAGGGTCGGGAGCGACTGAGGGCGGTGAGGTTCGCCTCCGTCCATCGTCCTTGAATAGGTCTTCGAATGCCAGATCGCCTTCAATTTGCTATCGCCGTTCCCTGGAGAGTTTCCCCTGCAGGAGGTAGATATTGAGCAATGCCTTGTCCATCATGCGTTCCCCTGCCCCGAGCTCGGCCAGCGAGACCCCCGGGTCGGCGCCGTAGCCCCCTTCCGAGGCGGCCTCGATGGTGGGGAAATACATCCCGTGGCCGTTGCAGTAGCCGAAAAACAGCGTGTGCTTGACGTACGATCGCGCCTTGAGCCGGTTGGCATGATTACAGAAAAACTCGCCCGAGCCTCCCACCAGGGCGAGCTCGCCATTGATCAGCACGGTGTTCAGCTCAACCGTCAGGGCTTCGCCGTAGAGCTTGACGTAGTTGCGGGTGATTTCGGGGAAGAAGCCCCTCTCGAACACACCGGCGACCCTGGGGTCCCTCAGGTCGACGCGCGTCTTGAACTGAAACGTGTCGACCATGCCCTTGACGGAGGGGTGCGCCGGCGTCTCGGTCCTGGCCGACCGGGCCAGGGCGATCACGTGGCCGGCGACCGTCTCGCCGAAGCGTCTCGGCTCCCACGGACCGGTGCCCGGATTGGGGCTCATGTCGCCGGACGCCCCTTGCATGAAGACGCACTTGGTGGACAGCTCGGCTTCCACCTTGTTCTTGAGGAAACCGGGGTAGTCGGCCGAGTACTTGAGGACCTTGGCGTCGGTCATGACCGGGTGCGCGGCGAAGTTGACGAGGACCGCGATCGGTTTGCCGCCCGGGTCGTCGAAGCGGACGACGGCCAGCATCGGATCCGTGGACTTCGGCTCGCGTTTGGTGTGCCGGTTGCGGTTCAGGGTGACCGACTCGGTCATGACTCCAACCTTGGCGGGCTTGAGGTCCCTGTCGGCGTCGAGGATGGCCGCGACGAGAAGCTGCGGCAGTTTTTTGGCATAAGCAACGGCGACGTCGAACTTCCCCTTGCCCAGGCCGGGAAGGTCGGTCAACTCGATGACCGGCCCGTGGTGCGTGTGGCTGCCGGTGATCAAAACGTTGCGGATGCCGGCGTTCTCGAGGACCTCCTGGCGGATGATCTTCATCATTTCTTCGGTCGGTCCGCGGCCCAGGTCGATCCCGACGAGCGCAACCTTGTCGTCGCCCGCCGCGATGACGATCGCCTTGGCCATGAGCGGGTCGAGCGTACCCTCGCTCAGCGCGTCGTGCCGGGCACCGTAGCCCCACATCGGGATTCCCGTGGGAGGGGTGATGTCCTTCTCTGCCGCCCCCGCCCGGAATTCGGTGCTCTCGGCGGCGCTCGTTTCGAGAGCCGCGGGCGCCGCCAGCGCCCCGATCAGCACGCAAGTCCACTTCAAGTTTCTCATCGTCAAGCTGCGCTCCTTTTCGCCCAGTACGACATCCCGATGGTGGGAACAACGGTTTCAGGAACCAGTTCGAGTGGTCTCCATGACTGCTCTGATCGGGTCGCCTTCAGCCGGCGGGTGCGTGCCGAGCATCGACCTGAGAGCGCCTCGGAACCCCTGAAGAGCCTTCTCTGCCTCCGGAAAGCCTGCCGCGTTCGTCCGCTCCTCCGGGTCGGCACCCAGGGCGTACAGCTCTTCACGTCCGTCGCCCGAACGGATGTAGTGCATCCCGCCGGCGACCATCGCCTTCATCGGGCCCTTGGCGACCGGTTCGCGGCCCTGGTTGGTGAGGAGTGTGGGCCCCTCCGTCTCCATGAGTAGGGGTTCGAACGCGGGCGTGGCCGCTCCGTCGTGCGGCTCCCAGAACCGGGCGAGCGACCGCCCGGGAAACGAGGCGGCCGGGCCCGGCCGGACCAGGTCGAGGACCGTCGCCGGCAGATCGCGCAGGCTCACCGGCTCGGTGACCACCCGGCCCGCCGGCACGCGAATCGGGCTCACAACCACCAGAGGGACTTCGACGAGCTGCCGGTACAGACTGCACCCGTGGAAGAACAGCAGGTGGTCGCCGAGGTGCTCCCCGTGGTCCGAGGTCACGATCACCACCGTGTCGTCAAGCAACCCGCGCCGCCGCAGCTCGTCGAGCAGGACCCCCAGCCGACGGTCGAGATAGGCAATGGAGTCGTCATAAAGGTCGACGGCCATCTGCACGTCACGGTAGGGCAGCTTCATCTTGTCGAGCATGTTCCACTGGTGAAAAACAAGTCGTTCGCGCCACGACGAGGGCCGGATCCCGAAGCCTGACGCCGAATCGTCCGGTACCTCGTAGGGCGTGTGTGCGTCGTTGTAGTTCAGGAAGGCAAAGAACGGGCGGCCGCGCGTGCGCTGCCAGGAGAGCCAGTCCAAGAATCCCCGGTCGACGTCCGCGGCACCCTTGGCGTGCTCCTTCGAGATCGGGAGCTGCGGGCGTGACACGCCCCCGCGCCTCGCCGCCAGCTTGTCCCACACCAGCGCGACGGAGAACGGGTCGACCCTGCGCCCGAGGCCGACGTAGCGAGTGAGGACCTCCCATACGCTCAGCGGGTAATCCTCGTCGTGCGTAAAGCCCCGGCCCAGGCCGGTTTCTCGTGCGCAGTAATCGAGGTTGGCGACGAACCCGGCCGTGTCATATCCGAGCGAGCCGAGCCGGCCGGCGAGCGTGGGCTCTCTGTCGTCGAGCGGCGTCTTCCAGCCGGCCGAACGCTCGTGGGGCCACCGTCCGGTGAAGAAGCTCGCGTGCGACGGCAGGGTCCAGGGCGAGGTCGAGAACGCATGCTGGAACCGCACCCCCCGGGCCGCCAGCCGCTCCAGGTTGGGTGTCGTAGGGCGGCCATAGCCGTGAAGACTCAGGTTCCGCGCCCGGACGGTGTCCCAGACGATGAGCAGCACGTTTCGGGCTCCGGCAGGGGGCGCCGGCAGTGCGGCGGCCGCTCGGTGCTCCGACCATACGCGGGCGCCGGACGTCGCCAGCGCGAGGGCCAGCAAGGCCCCACCCAGCAGCGGGGCCGTGAAGCGCGCGAACCGGAGAAACGCGCACCGGCGGGGGCCAACGAGCCGGGCGAACTGGGCGGCGAGCCCCGCCGAAAACAGCAAAGACGACCAGACCTCCAGGGGCAGCTTCGCGCTCACGTCGAGAAACCCGACGAACGAAGGTAAACTCAAGGCGATCCCGAGAGGAACCCCCGCGCGCCGTGATCGGGCGAGCAGGGCCAGCGCCGCCCCGGGCAACAACACCAGCGCCGCGACCCCCGCGGGAATGATCCAGGGGAAACCGTCGCCGAGTCGGTAGAAGTCGTGGTCGATCAGCCGCTTCTTGAGGACCAGGAGCCCCAGGTCGACGAATCCCGTGGCCAGGCCGATCCAGACCGCCAGAAGGAGGATCGTCGTCGGTCCCGGGCGGTCGGAAAGTGACCCTTCTTCGGTCTCGCGCGCCGCCGCCCGGGGCGTTTCAACTGGTGCGGTTCCAGATCGTGAACCCATAGCAATCCTCCGGCCCGGCCGGCGCCTGACTCGCCACTAGTTTATCCGCGGCGGTCGACGCGCGGGAAGTCGGATGCGGGCGTATTGACCGCGGCCGCCCGCCCGGGGATGATCGGCGTGCCGCGCGTGCCGCCGAGGTGCCGCGTTCGCGTCGCGAAACCCCGACCGGCACGGTCGACACTGTTCCCTTGCCCCGGAGACCCTCATGCCGCCCGACTCCCCCGAGCCGCTCGCCCCGAGCTCTGCGGGCGACGATCCGTTGAAAGGCCCCGCCAAGCCGCGACGGTCTTCGTCCGGTTCCGGATCGGCCCGCAAGCTCTGGGGCTGGGCCGTCGCGGCGGG
>JBIOJM010000294.1:0-13132 GCA_044450785.1 Isosphaerales bacterium | reverse complement strand
GCGTTGGAGTGGCACGGGCAATAATTGCAGCAAAAATGCGGCGCTTACGAAGCGCGGGAGGTGAGCGCGAGACTGAAGATCGCCAAGTCCAGCGTCTCCCATAATCCCGGCGCGCTGGCCGGCGCTTGGTCGGGGCTGGACCCGACTGAGCAAAACCAAGATATTTGAGTCGTGATCGGCCCCAGAGGGTCGGAGGCGATTTCGCGATCGGAGGACATGCTTAATGATAAATCGCCGACGACTCATCCGCTTGCGAGAGACGAGGAAGACATGGAGCTAACTGAGGGCTGCGTGATCCCGACGGGCCTCTTCGTGAGGGCATTCCGCCCGCACTTTCGCGTGCGCTTCGCGTGGGATCGGCTCGAGCGTGAGCGATGGCCAGTCCGGATGGGCGTTGTGGACAGCCCGCGCGACCTGGAGGGTTGGTTCGTGCCTTGGTACCTGCGAGGCGGCGAGGAGTCGGGTTTCGGGGATAGGTGGGCGAATTCCATTGGCCTCACAGACGTGCCGCAACTCCTGGGAAGCCTGAGGCCGTCGCGTAGGGACCGAATCGCGGCTCTGGCAGCTTCCTTCACGGGCTCACGCGAACCTGTCCAGTTGGCCGTCGCGACGTATTGGCTAGGGAGCGGCAGGCACCTTGTTTTGGACGGAAACCACCGCCTCGCCGCCCTCCTGCTGGCGGTCCACCCGTTCACACTCATTGTCTTCACCGTCTTCGGCCCTCTAGACTCCGGCGTGCTCCCCGACATCCAACACTGGCTGCCTAGTGAGGTATCATATCACGATGAACATACATGAGCATTATAGGCTATCGGCGTCCCAGCAGGCGATTCTGATCTGGCTGAGGAAAGCCGGCGGCGTGGATAACGCGGGGCAGTGCGTGCGCAGGACCAGGGGGGTCTTTGGCTACCTCAACGATCTGAGGTTCATGGAGTACATAGACTGGGCGGACCCACTGAAGGCGAGCACCGCCGTGACGCTCACAGATGCCGGACGGCGCTTTCTGGAGCGTGAGTTCGCCGCTGCGCCAGACGACTTCGACCAGAGGGCCCAGATCGCAGTCCCAATCTTCGGCGCCAAGGACCTGGCTTTCGACAAGGAACTCATCTTCGTCGTGATGCCGTTTGCCGAGGAGTTCGACGCGGTCTTTGATGCGGTTCGCTGCGCCGTCGAGGTTCGCTGCCAGAAGCGTTGCAGGCGGGCGGACGACCTCTTTCGCGCCCAGCCGATCATTCATACAGTTTGGGAAGGGATCAACAAGGCCAGCGTCGTGATCGCCGATCTCTCCGGCAAGAATGCGAACGTCTTCTATGAACTGGGGATCTCGCACACTCTGGGCAAGGATGTCGTCCTAATCGCGCGGACCGATTCGGACATCCCCTTCGACCTGCGCCAGCACCCGTACCACATTTACCAGGCGAGCGCGGACGGCCTGGAACGCCTTTGCGAGGCACTCGCCATTGCGGTCTCGCAAATCCACCTGGCACGTCGTGAAAGCCACGGCTGGCTCGTTTAAGGCTTCCCCACCGACGCGTGCTTGAGGGCCGTCGTCCCCGTGCGGATGAGGGCCCGCATTCCAATGGCTTAGCGCGCTGAGGGCAATTCTGTTGAACCTAGGTTAACTGATCCAGAGCAAGTCGGGCCGTCCGATGGATCATAACGCCGCCAAGAAAGCCGGTATATGCGCGGCCTGAACGCTCTCCGGGTTGAGAACTTCAAGACCTTCGGCTTTCGCAGCACGCAGCAGACGTTGGTCAGAGGCGACCAGCACACTGACTACGGACGGGCGCATCGGAATGGCGTACTTGAGGTACGCTTGCAGTATCGCGCCGTCGCTCGAGTTCAAATTGTGGCGTCGAATGAGCTCGATACCATCGAGGAGGGCCACCGGTCAGCCTACTCTTTCTCTTCACGCATTCGCAGGATTTCGCTCGAAAGCACTCTATCCTCCGGTCTCACCCCGCTAGCTACGGTGATCGCCTGCGCTTGTTCTCCCGTGATTGTCGGATCGTGGTTCAGCCCCAACCGTGCTTGCAGCGCAGCTACTGACTGCCGGAGCAAGGCCTTATCTAACCCGCGACGTGTCCCTTGGGACGTTGGTTCCACTGCCATACGGGCCTTTTCTTCAGGTTGAGCGTGAATGAGCGGTCGGTGTGCCTGCTTCGACCAAAGCCGGGGATCTAGGGTCCCAATCCGGATTCCCTGCTTCTGCGTCACATTGTCGTGACACCAGATTGCCGTTGGAAAATCAGTGAGCCACAACTACTTGCGACGAAGCCGCACTTCTTTGCATTGTAGCCGCAGTGCGGCGGCATGGGCAGTGGTGTTGCCAATTTGTTGCGAGATTGTCGAACGCTCAAGCTTAGCTGAGAAGGTCGCCTTGATGAAATTGAAACATGGAAAACGAAGATGACCGCCACGCCAGCTTCAGCCGTTTGGCTAGACCATTGAACAACTACCGTCAGCTCGAGAATTGCGAGCCGCTGCCGCCTGTCGTCGCCGCGCAAGCTACCCGTCTCTCGCGGACGCCGGCGCGTCCGGCCCACGCGGCTCAAGCGAGTGGAAAGGACACGCATCGCAGGAACGGCTCGCTGCCCCGAAGGTGAGGCTAAACGTGCTCGCGGTGGGAAGCACAGAAAAACCGCCCACGCGGTCTTGACGGGCATAGTGCCTGCTTGTACAGTCACGTGGTCTTCCCAGGAGATCCACCGATGACCATCGCTCGCTGTCAGCAGATCGATGCTTCCGTGACCCGCTGGTATCACTGCGTGACGCGCTGTGTCCGACGGGCGTTCCTGCTCGGTGAAGGGGTGTCCGACCGTAAAGCGTGGATGGAAAATCGGATCGAAGAACTTGCACAAATCTTCGCGGTGGGCGTCGGCGGGTTCTCGGTGATGGATAATCATCTCCACGTGTTGCTGCGGCTCGAGCTGGACGTCGCCCAGGGTTGGTCGGACGAGAACGTTGTGCGGCGCTGGGGACGGCTCTTTCCGCCGCGCGATCAATCACGACAGCCGCTGCCGATTTCCGAGGATTGGGTGCGAGGGCGGCTGAACGACGTTCCGTGGGTGACGAAGATTCGCGAGCGGTTGCAAAGCATCAGTTGGTTCATGAAATGCCTGAAGGAACCACTGTCTCGGCTGACCAATCGGGAAGACAAGGCGCGTGGGGCATTCTTCGAGGGCCGGTTCAAGTGCGTGGCGATTCTCGCCGTTGCGGGAAGTGACCGGACGCCTGGGCGCGCGGCGGGTCGCGAACCTGGCTGGATGTCCGGCACGATGACGCGATCTTGAGCCGCCGATCACATCGAGAACAGCACGCCGTCAGCCGTTCTCACTTCTCCCGCCGACAAGCCGTCGGCGCTGTTCGCCGATCATTTCTCGTTGTGAGCTCGATGCGAGCGGCCCGCTCCAACTCCGACGGCGCACCGAGACCGGCTGGATTCACCCTACCCTGGCCCGGACGACGGGGAGCACGCGCAACGCGAGGCTTTTCCCTCGGCGCGAACTTGCCGCGCGCGACCAAGTCCCCGTGCGACGCCGAGCCGAGATCAAATTCGCTACCCGCCGGTTCGAGCTGAGGATGCAGTGCCTTCGGCTGCAATGCATGCCCTTTTTGTTTGATCTCGCAATCCGTGCCGTCCGCGAGGTCGGGTATCACGTTCGTCGGATCGTCTATGAACGTTACTTCAACAGGATGAGCTAAGCCTTTCAGGCCTGGGCAGGCAACGGAGTCTTGATCCGGGCCAGGCGGCCGGTTACGGTCAAGGCCCACCGAGGGTTTGATACGGGACGGAAACGGCGGGACCCATGCAGAACGATGTGGTTAGTTCAAGGACCGAAACCCCCGCACGGGGTGAGATCGCGGCGTCGCCTTCCTGCCTGGCCCTGCACGGGCTGGGAGGCGGGCCTTATGAGATGGGACCACGGAGAGACGCGATGAGTGAGACCCCGAACCTCGCGGAGATCGGGCAGCGGCTGGAGCAGCGGTTCGGGGTGAACCGGAGCCTGCTGATGGGAGTGGGGCTGGCGTGCGTGCTCCTGGGCATCATTGCGATGGCGCTGCCGCTAAAGCTGTTCGGTGGGCTGATCCGGCTGCTGGGCGTCCTGCTGCTCCTCGCGGCGGCGGTGAAGGCGTTCCAGCTCGTCCTCGGCCGGCGCTCGGCCGAGGCGCGACGTCGCGGCTGGCCGCTAATCGTGAGCCAGGTGGCCCTCGACGCGGCGATGGGGGTGCTGCTGCTGAACCGGTGGCGGTTCTCGGCCGAGGTGGCGGCGGCCGTTCTCGGTCTGCTTTTCGCCATCGAGGGGGTCGTGCTCGTCTACGTCGCCCTGCGTTCCCCAACCGCCTCCAGCCGGCGCTGGATGACCCTCTGCGGGCTGGTGACCACCGCCGCCGGCCTGGCCATTCTCCTGCGGCTGGTCGCGGACCCGCTCGCCTGGGCCGGGGTGCTCGTCGGCCTGAAACTCATCCTTTTCGGAGTGAGCCTCGTCTGGATCGCGCTGCGGGCGCTCAAGTCCGACCACGCGCTGATTTACGAGGCCGTGATGCCCGAGCCGGAGCGGGCCGAGCTCTACGCCGTCTACTTCGGCACGGCGTTTCACCTGGGCGTTTACATCGGCGACGGAAAGGTCGTTCACTACCTGGACGACGACCACGTCCACCAGGTCACATGGGAGGAGTTCCTCCGAGGGCGGACGCCGCAGCACTGGACCTACCCCGACCTGCCGTCGCGGCCCGCCGAGGAGGTCGTTGCCACGGCGCTGTCGGAGGTGGGCAAGTTGTACAAGTACAACCTGCTCAAGTTCAACTGTGAGAATTTCGCGATTTTCTGCAAATCGGGAGGCCGAACGAAGCAGTCGAGATACGCGCAGATAGCCGGGGGTGTGCTCGACGTCCGGTCGCACCCGCTCCTCGGCACCGTCGCGGAGCTGAATACGCGGGCCGTCGAGTGGCTGGCGTTCCACTTCGGCGGCCCGGCGGGCAAGAGCCTCTCGCTCACGATCCGCCGCGTCGGCGCCGTGGTGACGACGTGGCTTGCGTCGCTCGGGAACGACGAGGGCGAGGGCCGGCCGGCGTGAGCGCCCGTCGGGCACGCGCGTCGAAGCCGCGAGTGACCCGGACGGTCGGCCCGGACGGCAACAGGATCTCACTCCAGCCAGACCCGTACCAGTTGCTCCCGTCCGTTCGAGAACGGCGAGTCGTTGCGGCCCGACGTCACTGCACAGGCTCCCCGTCCCTGGCGGACGCCGCGTACGGCCCGTCCCAGTGCAAGCAAATCTGGAGCGCGAAATCACCCGCCTCGCTGCCGAAGACCACGACCAAGCTCTCGATGTCCGGCCGCGCCCCGACCTCGAGGCCGGGGCCCGACAGGACTCTAGGCGTGGCGAGGAGCAACTGGTACGGCGTCTCGGCCAGCAGCGTCTTGGCCTGGCCGGCGATGACGTTGGCGAGCTCTCCCATGCAATCGCGGACGAGCTCTTCGTCCGGCGCCTGGGTGACTTCGGCGAGGACCCGCCCCGCGAGCGCCGCCGCCGTCGCCGCGGGGAAGCTGAGGACGAGCAACTCGCCGCCCTCGGCCGTCAGCCCGAGCACCGCGGAGATATCGCCGAGCGTGCGAGGATGCGCCGTCCGGTAAGTCGACCGGACCGCCGGCTCGATCTGCGCCAACTCCGTGAGCGTCACGCTCGCGCCCGAGATGAACGGCTCCAGGAGCTGTTCGCGGACCTCGGACGAGATGGGCTGCGCGTCGGGGCATTCCAGGATGTCCAAAGCCACCTCCCGCCCCGGACGGGGCGCGAGCCGCCGCGGCGCGGCTCAACCGATCAGTTGATAAAACCCGGTCTTGAACTGCTCGAGGCGCTTGTAGGCGTCGTTGAGGTTGAACGTCGTTTCCGCCCCGCCCAGGAGCAGGTAGCCGTCCGATTGAAGCACGCTGGCCATGCGGCCCAGGATGACTTTCTTGGTCTCCACGTCGAAGTAGATCATGACGTTCCGCAGGAAGACCAGGTCCATCCGCGGCAAAGGGGGCCACGCCCTGACCAGGTTGAGCTCCTGGAAATTGACCATGCCGCGTAAGTCGTCGTGGAGCTGCCACGAGGTGCCATGTTGCCGGAAGTGCTTCACCAGCAGTGCGGCGGGCAGACCGCGGTTGATCTCGATCTGGCTGTAACGCCCCTCTCTCGCGCGGGCCAGGACGTCCCGCGAGAGGTCGGTCGCCAGGATGTTGACCTTCCAGCCCCCCAGTTCCGGGAAATGCTCCCGCAACAAGAGGACGAGGCTGTACGGCTCCTGCCCGGTTGAGCAGGCCGCGCACCAGATGTTCAGGCATCGCTCGTTCTGGCGCCTCCGGATCAGGTCCGGGATCACGGACTTGCGGATCGCCTCGAACGGGTGCAGGTCGCGGAAGAACGTCGTCTCGGTGGTCACCATGGCCTCGACGACCTGCTGCTGCAGGCCGTTGGAGAGCGGGTCGCGCAGGAGGGGCACCAGGTCGCTGATCGAGTTCAGCTTCAGTTCCCGCACGATTGGCGCCAGCCGCGACTCGACCAGGTATTGCTTGCCGTCCTCCAGCGTGATCGCGCTGCGGTCACGAAGGAGCTTGCGGATGAAGTCGAATTCCTGGTCCGTCATGGAGGCGAACACCAATAGTGGTCATTGGTCATTGGTCATTGGTCATTGGTCATTGGTCATTGGTCATTGATCATTGGTCATTGGTCATTGGTCATTGGTCATTGGTCATTGGTCAGGATGAAGTCGAATTCCTGGTTCGTCATTGAGCCGAACGGCTCTGACGGAGGAAGGACGTGGAATCAGGAACCATGGCAGTACCGGCGAATTGTCAGATCCTCACACACTGTCTCGAAGTGGACGCTTCTGAGCCCGGACCCGCTGCACGATCTCGCCCGCAATCATCGCCAGGGGGAGCACCCGGTCGGCCAGCCCCGCTCCGGCGACGTAGCCCGGCATCCCCCACACCACCGATGTGGCCTCGTCCTGGACGAGCACTTGCCCGCCGGCCGCGCGGAGCGATTCGCAGCCGCGCAGGCCGTCCTGACCCATTCCGGTCAAGATCACCGTCAGGGAGTCGGCGCCGAAGCTCTGGGCGACCGAGCGCAGCAGCACGTCGACTGCCGGCCGGCAGGAGTTTTCCGGCGGGTCCTGATGAACCAGGAGGCGATACTGGAGACCGTCCCGTACGACGATCATGTGGTAGTCGCCGGGCGCGACCCAGGCGTCCCCCGGCTTGAGCAGGCACCCCGAGCTGGCCTCCTGAACGTGGATCGGCGACTGGGCCGACAGACGCTCGGCCATCAGCCGGGTGAACATCGGGGGCATGTGCTGGACGATCACGATGGGCACGGGGAAGTCGGCCGGCAGCCGCGTGAAGATCTCGGACAGGGCGTTCGGCCCGCCGGTCGAGGCTCCGATGGCCAGCACCCGGATCGTGCCGGTCACGATCGGGGGCTTCCCCGTGGTCAGGCCGCTCGTACCTGCGCCGGCCCGTGCCGTCTGCTGGCGCAGCGGGGCGCAAAGGGCCTTGATCATCGGGACCATCTCCTCCCGGATGACCCGCAACGAATTGTCCAGGCCCCCCACGTCGGCGGGTTTGGTGAAGTAGTCGCTCGCCCCGAGCGCCAGGGCCTCGAGAGTCTCCGCCGCCCCGCGCTCCGTCAGGGAGCTGAACATGATCACCGGCAGCCGCTGGTATGTCTTGCGCAGCTCCTTGAGCGTCTCCAGGCCGTCCATCTCCGGCATCGTGATGTCGAGGATGACCAGGTCCGGGCTCAACTGGCCGAGCTTGGCCAGGGCGATCCGGCCGTTGGCGGCGGTGCCGACCACTTCGAGCTCGGGGTCGCGGGAGAGTTCCTCGGACACCAGCCGGCGGAAGACGACGGAATCATCGACGACCAGGATGCGGATCTTCGGCATGCGCTACTCCCCGAACACGTCCAGCATGTTGAGCTTCGCGACCAGGACCTCACGGTTGAACGGCTTCATGACGTACTCGTTGGCGCCTGCGTCGAGCGCGCGGCAGACCTGAACGCCCTCCGTCTCCGTCGTCACCATGACGATGCGCACTCCGTCGTACGAGTGCTGGGAGCGAACCGCGCGGATGAAGTCGAGGCCGTTCATCTCCGGCATGTTCCAGTCAACCAGCACGAGCTCGACGTCGGGGTTTTGCCGCAACTGCTCCAGGGCCTCGCGGCCGTTGCCGGCCTCGACCACCTCCATCCCCATCTCGAGCAGGATGTTGCGGATGATGACCCGCACGGCCCGAGAGTCGTCGATGACCAGCGCGAGCATGTACGTCTCCGTGGCAGTGGGACAATCCGGGGCTGGCGGTGTAGACTCCAGCCAGACCCGTACCAGTTTGCTCCCTTCCGTCACCCGAAGCAACTGATCGGCGTGGACACGGGCGGTTGTTCCATCATGGCGTAGACCCGCTCGGGTCGCGGCGGCAGCCCGCGGGACTTCTCTGATCCGGGGCGCTCAATACTTGAACTGACCCACCAGTTGCTGGAGCTCCAGAGCCATCTTGGAGAGCCCGTCGGCCGAGTCCTTGGTGTTGCTCGCCCCCTCGGTGGTGCTGCGGGCGGCCTGGGCCACGCCGGTGATGTTCTGCGCGATCTCGTTGCTTCCCTTGGCCGCCTCGGCCACGTTCCGGCTGATCTCGCCGGTCGTGGCCGTCTGCTCCTCGACGGCGCTGGCGATCGCGTTCTGGATGTCGTTGATCTGGTTGATGATCTTGCCGATCTGGCCGATGGCATCGACCGCGCCCTTGGTGTCGGACTGGATGGCCTCGATCTTGCGGCTGATGTCCTCGGTGGCCTTGGCGGTCTGCTTGGCGAGCTCCTTGACCTCGTTGGCGACGACGGCGAAGCCCTTGCCTGCCTCGCCGGCGCGGGCCGCCTCGATGGTGGCGTTCAATGCCAGCAGGTTGGTCTGCTGGGCGATGCTGGTGATGACCTTGATGACGTTGCCGATCTCGGCGCTCGACTCGCCGAGCTTGGCGACGGTGTTGTTGGTCTTCTCGGCCACCGTGACGGCGGAGGTGGCCACCCTGGCGGCCTCGTTGGTGTTCTTGGCGATCTCGCGGATGCTGGCGCCCATCTCCTCGGTGCCGGTGGCCACGGTGGTGACGTTCTTGCTCACCTGCTCGGCCGCCGCGGAGGCGACGTTGGCTTGAGCCGCCGTCTCCTCGGCGTTGGACGCCATTTGCTGGCTCACCGCGGTGAGTTGCCGCGACGAGCTGGCGAGCGTCTGGGCCATCTCCGAGATGCTGGAGACACTGTGGCGCAGGTTCGCCAGGAACTTGGACAGTCCCTCGCCCATCTGGCCGATCGAGTCGGTGCCCTTGACCTGGATCTCGCGCGTGAGGTCGCCGCGGCTGGCCGCGTTGACCACATCGAGGATGCCCTCCACCTTGGTCCGCAGCTCCTCCGCCTGCCGGCGCTCGCGCTCGGCGGCCTCCTGGATCTTGCGCTCGTTCTCCAGCTTCTCGGTGATCAGCTCCCAGGTGACCATCGGGCCGAGGTAATTCTTGTTCTTGTCGTAGATGGCGGTGACGAGCAGGTCGGCGGTCTCGGGGCCGATCTGGATATTGGCGCGCACCGGCAGGTTCTTGTCGTTGGACAGGATCTTGCGCTGGTAGACCGGGTCCTTGTGGAAGACGTCGACGAGCGAGCCGAGGGTGTTTTCGGGCTTGACGGGTAGGTGCCGCTCCAGCTTGCGCAGGGTCGCCAGCGAGGCGGGGTTGACGTAGATGATCTTCAGGTCGCGGTCGGCCATCATCACGTTCGTGGGCGCGTTGTCCAGCATGGACGAGAGACGCGACTGCTCGTATTCGTTGCGTAGGCGCTGGCTGACGTCCTCCCAGTTGACGACGTACCCGAGGACCTCGTTGTGCGGGCCGAAGACGCCGTTGATCGTGGTCTGGAGCGTGATGTCGCCGAAGCTGAACTCGGCCTGGTGCGGCAGGGCGGCCGGGTTGCGCAGGATGCGCTCCACGCGCCGCCTGTCCTTGTGGAAGCGGTGAATGGTCCCGCCGACGATGTCCTCCACCTCGACGCCGAAGGCCTTGCGGATCTCGCCCTCGATGCCGCGCAGGGTTTCCATTGCCCGGTCATTGACGTAGATGATGTTGAACGTCGTGTCCGCCAGGAAGATGTTGGCCTGGACGCTGGAGAGACTGGCCCGAAGAAACTCGAGCGAGTTCATGTCTCCGTTGGTGCTCGGCGCGGGGCCGACGGAGGTTTCGGGGGCGGTGTTCATGGTGGATGCTCCGTAGTTTCCCGGCGCGGCCGGGGGAAGAGAGGTGTTGACGATATCAGCTTTCAAAGGGGCGACGACGGCGATCACCTCGTCGATCAGGGAAGGCGGGACGTCCAGGGATTCCAGTGCGGCGACCAGGTGCCCGGCTGTCCGGTCGAAATGGATGGGTTGGACGGCGAGGCGCTCGTGCACGGTCTTCATGTCCCTGCCGCGGTATTCGGCCGGCCCGCCTGCCGCCTGGGCGATGAACACCGCCAGGCGCTTGCGGAGCCAGGCGACGTTGGTCCGCTCGAAGAAGGGTAAGAGCTCCGGGTCGTCGAGCACCCGATCATAAAATCCGTCCACGACGGCCGTGATGGCGTCCATCCCCCCAAGGCGATCGAACAGGCTTTCCGAATAAGTGGCTTTACTTTTACCGCGCGTCGTCATGTCTGGCCTCGCGTCGCTGCCCACCTGGTTTGATGTTTCCCGCGCGGCCCCGATACCTGCGCGACGGCCGCGCAGACCTACTCGGGCCGTTCGAACCCTCTCGCGCCCGCCGGCAGGTTGACCGTCCGATCGGTGTCGAGGATGAGGAGCAGCCGGTCCTTCAGCTTGTAGGCGCCCCGGATCAGCTCCAGTGCCGTCCCCTGGAGCGTCTCGGGCGGGCGTTCGAACGCCTTCTCCGGCACTTCCAGCACGTCGCCGATCTCGTCCACGAGCAGGCTGACCGCGCCGTCGTCGGTGTGAACCACAACGTTGACGGGGAGCTGGTCCGCGGGCCGATCGCGCAGCTCGAGGCGGCGGCGAAGGTCGATGGCCGTCACGATCTGGCCGCGCAGGTTGATCAACCCGCGCACGACCGGCGGGGCGAGCGGCACGGAGGTCATCTCCTGGTAGCGAATGATCTCCTGCACCTTGAGCACGTCCAGCCCGAAGAAATGGCCGTCCACGAAGAACGTGCAGTATTGATGGACGTCCGGCATCGCTCAGGGCTCCGCGGCGAGGGGCTGGGGCTGCTCGAAGAATTCCGGCTCGGCCGAGCGGATGATGCCCTTGATATCGAGGAACTCCGTGACCCGGCCCTGGACCACGGCCGTGAACAGGACGCCCGGCCGGCTGGAACGGGAGCGGGAGACGAGCGTCTCCTCGACGATGTCGAGGATGTGCCCGACAACCAGCCCGACGCGCCGGCCCTCGCCCGAGTAGACGACGACCTGGACCGTTTCGTCGTCGCCGGCCTTCCGCGGGTGGGCCGCCTTGCGCCGCGCCACCGCTCTTCCGTTGGAAGAGTCGCGCCGCCGCCGGCGCATCACGCGCGACACGTCGATCAGCGGCAGGATCTCGTCGCGATATTGCACCACGTTTTGCGTGCCGGCCCGTTCGAGGGCGGAGCGCGGGAACTCCTCCAGCCTGGCGACCAGCGACAACGGGATGGCCATGCGGCCGCCGTCGCGCGTCACGACCAGGAGCACGGTCTGGCGGTCGCCGGCGGGCTCAGGCGCGCTGGCTGCCTTCTCCGACAGCGCCCGCTCGCGCGCGCCGGAGATGACGTGGGCCTTCTGGGCCAGGCCCAGGACGTCGAGGATCAGGGCCACCTTGCCGTCGCCCATGATGGTGGCGCCGGAGAAGGCGCTGATGCCCTTGAGCTGCTTCTGCAGCGGTTTGACCACGATCTCCTCGGTGTCATGGATGGCGTCGACGACCAGCCCGAACTGCCGGTCGTCGGCCTGGAGGACGACGATGTTGATGACGCCTTCCTCCGCGCGGACAGACTCGACCTGGAGCTGGCGGCTCAGGTAGACTAGGGGCAGCAGGTTGCCTCGCAGCCGATACACCGGGGCACCGTGGATCTGCTCGATTCCGCGCAGGGCCTGCTCCCCTTCGAGCCGCACCAGCTCGAGCAGGCTGACCTGGGGGATTGCGTAGCGGTCGCCGCCGACGGTGATGGTCAGGGCCGGGATGATGGCCAGAGTCAGCGGGATTTTCATCTTGATGGTGGTGCCCCGCGCGGGGCGGCTCTCGATGTCGACCGTGCCGCCGATTCTTTCGACGTTGGTCCGTACCACGTCCATGCCGACGCCCCGGCCGGAGAAGTGCGTCACCCGGTCCGCCGTCGAGAACCCGGGCAGGAAGACGAGGTTGACGAGTTCACGATCGCCGAGCCGGTCGGCCTGTTCGGGGGTGATGAGCTTCGCGTTGATGGCCTTCTCCCGGACGCGCTGCGGGTCGATCCCCTTGCCGTCGTCGGTGATCTCGATGATGACCTTACCCCCCTCGTGGAAGGCGTGGAGCAACAGCCGGCCCTCGGCGGGCTTGCCGCGGGTCACCCGCTCGTCGGGTGCCTCCATGCCGTGGTCGATGGCGTTCCGCAGCAGGTGGGTCAGGGGGTCGCGAATGGCCTCGATGATCGTCTTGTCCAGCTCAGTCTCCTGGCCCTCCAGGTCGATACGCGCCTGCTTGCCGCAGGCGACCGCAAGGTCGCGGACCACGCGGGGAAACTTGTTCCAAATGTTGCCGATCGGCTGCATGCGTGTCTTCATGACGTTGACCTGCAGCTCGGTGGTCAACAGGTTCAACCGCTGCACGGTGCCCAGGAAAGAGGCGTCCTCCTGGGAAGTGCTGTACTGCATGATCTGGTTTCGCGCCAGCACGAGCTCGAATACTATCGCTACTACGGCTGGCCATACTACTGGTCAGGCCCGTATCTCTGGGGCGGATCGATGTACCCAGGCGCTCTGGCTGGCGCGCCCGGGACGGCGCCGGCCACCGTCGCCGAGCAGGAGTCGGGTGACCCGCACCTGCGCAGCGCCGATGAGGTGATGGGATACCACATCCAGGCAACCGACGGCGAGATCGGTCACGTCGCGGACTTTATTGT
>JBIOJM010000293.1:0-13137 GCA_044450785.1 Isosphaerales bacterium | reverse complement strand
CGCGGCCTCCTGCCAAGAGCTGAAAGTCCTTTCCCAAGTTGCTCAGATTACCGACCAAACCGCGTGCCAAAAAGGCCAAATGCGACAGTTAATAAATTTCGTATCCTAAGCCTCTTACACGCAGCGTCCGCAACCACTGCCTCGGCTCCTCTCTCGAGAGCAGGGTAGCTGCGACCATGCGTGGCCGAACTCATCGAAGCCAGCGGCAGGGGATACGCGGTTTGTGCCGCCTACACGACCATGATGCGAAATCGACGTCAAAGAGACCGGTTTGCCCTATCCTGATCGGCATACATGGCATATTCGTCAACGTCTCCCGTTGCCACCAGGGTCGGGTGTCGACCCGAAAACCCAAGAAAAATGCGCACGTCTAATGCTACCAAGGCCGTGTCGGCGTGTCGGCATTTTTCGGCCTCAAATTGTGTCTGTGCGCTCTTCCGCCTCGCTCGGCCCTTTCACGCCTCCTTGAACCGACCAAGGTCCAAGGTCCAAGGTCCAAGGTCCAAGATCCAAGGTCCCCGCATTCCGCAGTGGTCCCGCACCCGGCCCATTCCAGTCAGGGTTCAATGCCGTCACGCAGCTCACGCCTCCTTGGGCGCGGAATCAGTTGGTCGCTCTCCAGCGATCCCGGGCGATTTCGGTCCCGCCTTCCGCCCTCGGCCGTAACCCGTCCGTTCGGTCCCTGGGAACGCTGCGCTCTCGCCCGCGCAAAGGCTCCCGGGCCGGCCACGCTCCCGGGATCGCGAATGTCTCACTTCGGACCGCGAGCGGTATACGTCAGACTCTCTGATCGTCCCGGTCCCAACGGGCCCCGAAAGCCCTGGCGTCGTCCTTCTCACGAGAACCGATCGAGCCGATTCTCAGTAGCCTGGCAGGTTGCTTTCTCTCGCCGTCGCCCTTATGACAGAGTCTTGCCGAAGGAAGGAGCAACCCCATGGAACGCAGATTCTTCTTGCTAGGAACGGGCGGCCTGGCGGCGGGGCTTTTCCGGCTCCCCGCGTTGCAGGCGAATCCCCCCCTTGAGCCGGTCTCCGAGCCCCACTTCCCGGACCGACTGCACCGGTTCGTGTGGCGGAACTGGGAACTGGTGAATCTCGACCGGATGGCGGAGGTGGTCGGCTGCCGGCCCGGAGACCTCGCGGAGATCGGCACCGCGATGGGCCTCCCCCCCAAGGCCCAGATCACCCCGGACCAGTTTCGCCGCATCTACATCACGGTCATCCGCCAGAACTGGCACCTCCTGCCCGACGAGCAGTTGATCCGGTTACTCGGCTGGACCACCGAGCGGCTGGGCGTGACGCTCCGGGAGGATGACTTCCTGGATCAAAAGCTCGGCCCGAAGCCGGTCTGCGCCCGTGTCGACTATGCCCCGCCCGGCGCCGAGGCAAGACAACGCGCCGCCGAGATCCGCCAGACCCTCGACCGCCACCTCGGCCGCGAGCTGGCGCGGGAAGGCGAGCCCGCCTTCACCTTCGTCCGCCGGCTGAGCGACTTGAATTGGCCCTCGCTGCGCGACCCCGAGGCCCTACGCCAGGCCGAACAGGTGGACTTGTCCGGCTGGGAAGTCCGGGGCGGCGAAGGACTCGACGCCCGGATCGTTCAGCGTTTCAACGACTATTTGCGCCAGGCGATGGGAGCGAAAGAAGGCCGGGCCGGTGGGAAGGCGATCCACTTGCTCGTCGATCCCGCGATCAAGGGGAGAGGCGAGCGTTTCACGGTCGCGGTCGACGACGATCGGGTGGAGGTGACAGGCGACGGAGTCACCGCCCTGCTCCAGGCGGTCTACTGGCTGCAGGACCGGATGGAGGAGGACGGCGGTCCGTTCCTGCGGCGGGGCCGCACCGAACGCAGGGCCGAATTCAACCCCCGCTACCTCTACCCCTACTTCGCCCTCTACGGCGACCCTCTCCTTGAGCCCACCATCGACCCGTTCCCCGACGGCTACCTGGAAAAGCTCGGGAAGGCCGGGATCAATGGCGTCTGGATGCAGTGTGTGCTCAACACCCTGGCTCCTTCGCAGACCTTCCCCGAGTTCGGCCGGGGCTGGGAGACGCGGCTGGCGAACCTCGACAAGCTCGTGCAGCGGGCCAAGCGGTTCGGGTTGAGGCTTTACCTCTACGTGAACGAGCCGCGTGCCCAGCCGGCTGAGTTCTTCCGAACTCGCCCGGAGATGCGAGGGGCGGGACAGAACCAGGTCTACGCCCTCTGTACCGCGGTGCCGGCCGTCCGCGAATGGATCGCCGACAGCCTGGCGCACGTCGTCCGCCACGTGCCGGACCTGGGCGGGGTCTTCTCGATCACGATGTCGGAGAACCTCACGAACTGCTTCTCGCACGGCACGTCGCGCACCTGCCCCCGGTGCTCCCAGCGCGAGGACTGGCAGGCGGTGGGCGAAGTCCTCGAGGCGATCCACCGCGGCGTCCGCCGGTCCGGACGGGAGGCGGAGGTCATCGTCTGGGATTGGGGCTGGCCGGAGCCCATGGCAAAGCGGTTGATTCCGACCTTGCCGCGCGACGTCCGGTTCCAGAGCGTCAGCGAGTGGAGCATCCCGATCCGGCGCGGCGGCGTGGCGACGACGGTGGGCGAATACTCGATCTCGGTGGTCGGCCCCGGTCCCCGGGCCACCGCCCACTGGGAGCTGGCCCGGCAGGCGGGGGTCTCAACCCTGGCCAAGGCCCAGTTCAACAACACCTGGGAGATCTCGGCCGTCCCCTACATTCCGGTGGCCCATCTCATCGCCCGCCACTGCGCCAACCTGGGGAAGGTCGGCGTGCAGGGCGTGATGTGCTCGTGGACTCTGGGCGGCTACCCGTCGCCGAACCTGGAAATCGCCAAGGAGATCGGCCTCGCGCCCGGGGATCGCGTCGAGGACGCCCTGGAGCGGGTCGCCCGGCGCCGCTATGGCCGGTCGGCGGCCCCACTCGTCCTGGACGCCTGGAAGGGCTTCAGCGAGGCGTTCGAGGAATTCCCCTACGGGGTCAACATCTATTGCATCCCCACGCAGCACGGACCCGCCAACCTGCTCCGGCCGCGCCCCACGGGGATGAAGTGCGGGATGATCCTCTTCCCCTGGGACGACTACAAGGAGTGGTGCGGCGCCTACCCACCGACGGTGGTGCGCGACCAGTTCGCCAGGCTGGCCGACCGGTGGGAGGACGCGCTACCCGTCTTCCGCAAGGCCGTGGCCCGGGTGCCGGCGTGGAAGAAGTCCCAGGCCGACCTGGACCTGGCGATCGCGGAGACCTGCGCGATTCACTTCAGGAGCGTGGCCAACCAGGTCGAGTTCTACCTGCTGCGCGATGGCGACCGGAAGGACGGGGACCGACAGCGGATGCGGGCCCTCATCGCCGGGGAACTGGAACTCGCCCGACGGCTCTACACACTGGCCCGGCACCACTCGGTCATTGCGTACGAGGCCTCGAACCATTATTACTATCGGCCGCTCGACCTCGCGGAAAAAATCGTTCATTGCCAGTACCTTCTGGACTCAGGACTGAACGCATGACGGACCTGAGGCGCGTCCGGATCGGCCTGGTGGGGTGCGGCCTCTTCGGCGAGAGCCACCTGCTGGCGTACCGCGCGGTGGCGAACGCCGAGGTCACGGCCGTCTTCGACACCGACCCGACCCGCGCCGCCCGCGCCGCCGCCTCCGGAGTCCCGCGGGTCTGTTCGACCCTCGATGAACTCTGCGCCTTGCCCGACCTCGACGCAGTCGACGTGGTCACGCCCGAGCATCTGCACGCGGGGCCGGTGCTCGCGGCCCTGGCCCGCGGCAAGCACGTTTTCGTCGAGAAGCCGCTGGCGACCGACCTGGACGAGTGCGCGCGGATGATCGAGGCGGCGCGGGCGGCGGACCGGATGATCATGGTCGGCCACATCCTGCGCTTCGAGACGAAGTACGCCATGCTCAAGGAGGAGATCGTCTCCGGCAGGCTCGGGGCGGTCGTGTCGCTACACTCCCGCCGCAACCGCCCCAAAGCCCAGCTTCCCCTCTACGCCCGCGCCCACCTGGCGCTTGAGACCGGCATCCACGACCTGGACATGATGCTCTGGTACGTCGACCGGCCGGTCCGGCGCGTGCGCGGCTACGAGCGCCGGGCGAGCCAGGATCAGCAGGTGGATACCTTCTGGGGCGTCCTGGAATTCGAGGGGGGTGCGATCGGGGTCATCCAGACCATCTGGTTGCTCCCCGAGGCGGCCGGGATCTCGCTGGACGACGCCTTCCAGGTCATCGGAACCGGCGGGGTGGGCAACCTCCAGTTGGTGCCGGGCAGCCTGAGCTTCTGGCGCGACACCGGCTTCGAGCTGCCCGACGTCAGCTACGACCCGCGGGTCATGAACTCCGCGCGCGGTGCCTTGCGGGACGAGCTGGCGTACTTCTGCGAGTGCGTGCTGGGGAACCGTCCGTTCGAGATCAACACCGGCATCGAAGCGAAGCGGGCCGTCCGGGTCGCGCTCGCACTGATCGAGTCGGCAAGGGCGGGCAAGGACGTCGAGCTCGCCGCCCTTGATTGACCTGGTCGATCGTGAGGCCGCATGTGTCTTACAACGTCGCCGTCGGCCTTGCGGTCGTTCTCGTGGCCGGGCTCTTTCAGGGCAGCTTCATGCTCCCCAGCAAGTGGATGCGGGGCTGGGCCTGGGAGAACTACTGGCTGATCTTCGCGTTCTCCGCGTACCTTGTCTGTCCCTGGTCGCTCGCGCTGGCGACGATCCCGCGACTGGCGGACGTGTACCGTGGAACTCCCGCGGCGACCGTCCTGTGGGTGACGGTCTTCGGCCTGGGCTGGGGGATCGGCGCAGTGACCTTCGGGCTCGGCGTCGACGCGATCGGCCTGGCGTTGGGCTTCGCCGTCATCCTGGGCATCGCGGCCACCAGTGGCACGCTGATCCCCCTGCTCGTGAGGCCGCCCGCCGGCTTCACGGCGCAGCAGGGGGTCGTCACCGCGCTGGCGCTGGCGGTGATGCTCCTCGGCGTCGCGCTCTGCTCGTTCGCCGGGAACTGGAAGGAGCAGAAGGCTGCAGCCCTGCGGCGGCAGTCCTATCGGTACGGGCTCTTGATCTGCGTCCTCTCGGGTCTGCTGTCCTCGTGCGGGAACCTGGGGTTCACGTTCGGCGCGGGAATCGAACACCAGGCGGCGCGCCTGGGGGCTTCCGCGGCGCTGGCCCCCAACGCCCTCTGGCCGTTGCTGACGCCGCCGCTCCTTCTCTGCAACGCGGGCTACGCCCTCTACCTGTTGCGCCGCAATGACTCGTCGCGCCGCTACCGCGCCGCGGGTTCCCTCGGCAACGGCGCCCGGGCCTTCGCCATGGGACTGATCTGGATGGCGGGCATGGCGTCGTACGGGATCGGGGCGAGCCGGATGGGGGGGCTGGGCAAATCGCTCGGCTGGGCGATCCTGATGTCGAGCATGGTGCTGGTCGCCAACGTGCTCGGCCTCCTCACCGGCGAATGGGTCGGCGCACCGGCTCGGGCCCGTCGCCGGCTGGCCCTGGGCCTCGGGTTCTTGCTGCTCGCGATCGCGGGACTCGGCTATGCCAACTCGCTGGCGGCCGACCGCCCCCGCCCGCTGACCTTCACGCGTCACTCCATGCACCAAGCTTTGTTCGCAGTCCCTCAGTTGCGGGCTCGGCCGTAACGGGCGGGCGGAAGAGTGATTCCTTGGCGTCCCAGGTCCGCGCCCACGGTGAGCTGGCCCCGGCCGGGCTCAAGGACCAGGTTGACCGGCTCGACCCGGCCGGGGCGAAGCTTCTCCCGAAAGCGTACGCTCGGCGCACCGCCGGACCCGCGCGGGCCGTCGAGACGCCGCATGTGGGTGTGGCCCCAGAAGTGGACCCATTGTTGCTGGACATCGCGTGAGCGGTAGGGCGGCGGCAGTCCCTCCCCCGCTGTGACGAAGTAATCGGCGTCCGCGTAGTCGTCCGCGGCCTGCCAGAAGACCGTGCCGCAAGCCAGCGCATCCGCGTCGGCGCGGAGGAGCACGGTCTCACGGGTTGGGCGGTCGTACGTGGCGAGAAAGGCACAATTCCGCGATGTGATCAACCAGGGCCGGTCGGGACCCGGCGCCCGACCAGGCCAGGGCCCGATCCGGATGATCGATCGTTCCGAGGTCATCGTGCAATGGTCCAGGAAGAGGTCGGCCTCGAATCGGTGCCGCGCCACCTTGGAGGGAACAAGCTCGATTGCCGCCCCACCGGCCGCGACGGCGCATTGCGAGAGCGCGATCAGCCCCCGGCCGAGCTCGGCCCTGAGTGCCGTCCCACCGGTGATCAGCAGGGAGTCGACGAGACGGCAAACCGGACGATCGACCGGCTCGGAGAACAACCGTCGAAAAGGGTCGCTCGGCCGCGGCTGGGTGGAAACCGAGCGAAACTCGATCAGATCACCCGCAAACTCCCCGGCCGATGCCGGCGAGATGAGCTGACACCGAGAGAGGACGAGGGACCCGTCCTCGACGTGGATCAGGTGGTCGAGCCGCGACGTCTGTTCGTGGCGGAGGATCATGTTCGCCAGAACGAGGACTCCGCCTTGGAGCTCGATCAAGGCCGCCCCGGTGGCCTGGGGCTGCGATGACCACGACGGTGGCTCGGCGACGGAGTACGGTTCGACGCGGATCTCGAGCCAGAGTCCGCGAGCCAGTCGCACCGGCGAGAAGTGATGTCGTCCCGAGCCGACCACGCGGACCCGCGCGTGGGTCACTCCCGGCGTCAATCGATCCCTCAGGAACGCACCCAGGTCACCCTCCCAAGGTCGCGTCTCCGTGTTGAACGTCAGCTCCAGGTTGTCCGTGCCCGCCGGCGGAGCAGTGGGTGCCGGGGCGCCGCGCGCGACGGTGCCGCCGCCGCCCATTTTTCTCAGGTGAGGAGGGAGCAGCGCGCGATCGAGAGGAACGGCTCCCGATTGAGCCGCGTGCTCGAAGACCCACCCGGCCGGCTCCGGGATCGCGGGCGCTGGATACGCGGCAATCGCCTTCTCGAACAGGCCGGCGCGCGGCTGCGCAACTTGCCGCAGAATCGCCTCACGGTTGGGTAGAAACGGTGAGAGAGCCACCGGCGTCGCGCTCGCCAGGTCGGGAGGGTAAGGCCACGGTGAGAGAATCTCCTGACTCTCTCGGTCCGTGCCGTTCCACGTGGAACGGACGGCGGCCAGATCGGCAACGGTGACCATGTGGTCGTTCCCACTGGCGAAAAACCCCTTCCAGCCGGCGAACAGATTGTGGTCCCCTGCCCAATCGATCTGTCGACCGGCTCCCTCGGCTGAATCGGATGAGGAGATGACGCTGGCGATGCCCACCCCGTGCAAGCGGCCTAACACCGACCCGTAGGCCCGTATCGTCAGGGCCTTGGTCTGGACGCTGGTGGGCGTCTTGGTTCGGTTGATGATCGGTCCCGGACCGGCCAGAAGACTCTCGACGAAGACCAATCGGCGCTCCGAAGCCTCGCCGGCGTCGGTGATCCGGACCAGTGGGCCCGAACCCCCCAGGACCGCCGATTTCCGCAGCACCAGCTCCGCCCCACCGCCAGCCAGGGCAAAGCCATCGGTAAACCAGCCGCGCACCAGGGACTGCTCCAGTCGAATGTGCGTCGGGTGCGACCCGGAGGACTCGGCTCGGAACACCGTGAACGCCGCGCTGCCTGGACTGTTGAGGATCGTGATCGAACAATTCCTCAGCGTCAGACTCGCCCCCGTGCAAGAGAAAAGGGCGGTTTGAGTGGGGGACAGGTCGCGGACGTTCACGATCAGGTCGATCGCGTCCAGCGTGAGGTCCTTGCGGTCGAGGACGAAGACGGCCGGCTGTCGTCGGACCGCGTCCAAGGTGCTTCGCTCGATTTTTACGATCGAGCGATAGCCCGTGCGCGCTCGGATCAACCTGGTCACCCCCGCGACACGCAGATCGTCGATGAAAAATGGGCCCTCGTCAGCCAGCTCGACCGTGCCTCCAATGAACCTGTCCAGGGCCGTGTGGAGCATGGAGACGGCCGCGGGATGATCCTTCGAGTCAGCGACTCGGCGCACCGCGACGAAGGGCCCGGCAATCCGATCCGGGACCGGGGAACGCGCCCACTCGGGGATCAAATTCGATCCGCCAACCGAGTCGAAGGGGGCTCCGCGGGCCTCGATCGAGGCAGGTTGCTCATCCGCCGGCTCGACCCATTTCATTTCGGGCTCAATTCGAGTTGAACTCACCCCGGCTGGCGAGCGCCGCTCCCCCAGTTGCGATGGGCGCCTCGCCGTCGTCATATCGGCAGGGCTCGTCCGCGGCGAATTCGCGACGGGGCTGGCCAGGGCCGCGTCGACGTCGCGATCGGTGCGAACACCCGCATCCTCGTTCTGTCCGATGGACCCCATGAACTGGAGGAGGCCGATCGCGAGGATCATGAAAGCGACGCCGACGAATGCGCCGGAGATGATCCAGGCTGATGCGGAGCTCGCCGCCTTGGCTGGAAGAACCGGTTGATTCGCGTCCAGGCCGGTCGCGCGGGTTTCGATCTCTTCGGCGTGGATCAGACTTTGGCGTGGCGGCGGGGGCTCGAGCGACACGGGACGCGCGGGCGGCCTTACTCGCAGCTCGCCGGGTGGCTCGTCAGCCACCAATTCCGCGAGCGAAACGACACGAAGCTCCACCTCCTCAGAGCCGTTGCTCCCGAATTCGCCTCGCTCTCGACCCGGCCATAAGTTGTAGGGCGGAGCGGGACGATCGTCATTCCTCGTATCGGCCAAGGGGATCGATCCGGACGCGGAAGCCTTCTCCATCTCCTCGAACGGTACGGAGTCGAGCGCGGCGATCAGATCGTCGTAGGATGCGAATCGATCCTCCGGTTTCTTGGCCATCATGCGCTGGATGATCGACGTGATCCCGGCGGGAATGTCCGGGCGAAGGTCGCGGATATCGGGTGCGGGAGATTTGGCGTGCCGCGTGAGCTTATCGGTGATGTCACCACCCGGATAGGGAGGCACTCCAGCCAAAAGGTAGTAGAAAGTGCAGCCAAGGGAGTAGAGATCGCTCCGGACGCTGGTGGCGCGACTGTCCCGCGCCTGCTCCGGTGCCATGTAATCCACCGTCCCGACCGTCGTTCCGTCGCGCGTGACGCGTTCATCTTCGAATTCGTTTTGGAGGGCCAGGCCCAGGTCGATGATCTTGATCTCCCCGGTGAGCGTCCGCAGGATGTTGGAAGGCTTGATGTCGCGATGGATCAGACCTCTCCCGGCGGCGTACTTGAGTCCGTCGGCGACTCTCCTGACGACCGAGGCCGCCTCGACGACACTGAGAGGACCGTTCCGCTGGATATAATCGTGAAAGTCGCTCCCCGGAACGTACTCCAGGACCAGGTAGTGGCGACCCTGATCGATGCCTCGATCATAGATCGACACGATGTTCGGATGCTCGAGTGCTTCGGCGCTTCTGGCCTCCCGCAAGAAGCGCTGGAGCAAGGTCGCGTTTCTGGCCAGCGTTCGTGTCAAGACCTTGAGGGCGACCTCATGGTTCGTTGCCACGTGGACCGCTCGGAAAACCGAGCTCATTCCTCCGGTCCCCAGCGGTTGCAGAATGCGATAGCTCCCGATCCGCAGGTCGGGTGTTGTGCCGTTCGGGGCCTCGGTCGAGGAAGTAGGCTCATCCATCGCGAAACAGCCTGGAGGTTATCCTCACCCATCGTGCCATGCGGCGGAATTTCGATGTGCCGGCCGGAATGTCCGGGTGCTTTCGCCCCCATGGGAACAGTCGAGCGAATCGTCGGGATATCCACTATCATTGTACTCACTCCAGAGAAGCTCATGACAGTCGTTTCCGGGAGTGGGAGGATATCGCTCGATTGGTCTCGAAAAGGGCCTTTCGCAGTTTCGCGAGTAAAGCGCTCCAGGGTATTGAGTTAGGTCAGAGAACCCTGAGATTGAGCCCGCCATCGATGTCGAGGATCGCCCCGGTGGAATAAGGAAACGCCCCCGCGGCGATCGCCGCGACCGCCCGGCCGACGTCGTCCGGAGTCCCCCATCGTCGGATGGGGGTCAGGCCGGCGGCAATCTTCTCGTCGTACTGGTCGCGGACCGGGCGAGTCATTTCCGTCTGGATGAGCCCGGGGCGGATCTCGTAGACGCGAATCCCCTGCCCCGCCAGCCGGATTGCGAAGAGCTGGGCAACCATGCTCAACCCGGCCTTGGCCACGCAATACTCGGGCCGGGAAGCACTCGCGAAGGTGCTCGAAATCGAGGTGATGAACACGATCTGCGGCTCGGCGATCGTGCCCGCTGCTCTGAGCTCGATCATCGATCGTGCGACGGCCTGGGTCAGGAAGAACGGACCTCGGAGGTTGTTGGAGAGGACGCGATCCCAACTCTCGGGTGTGGTTTCCAGAAGATCGAGCCGCTCCTGGGGAGCAATGCCGGCGTTGTTGACCCACAGGTCCACGCGTCCGTAACTTCGCAGGGTCTCTTCGAGAAGCCGGCACCCCTGCGCGAGGTCGGCCACGTCCGCACGACACGCCAGCGCACGCGGCGATCCTCGCGCTTCGGCTTCGTGACACGCCGATCCGGCCGCCTCTTCATCAGCGCGGTAATTCACCATCAACGCAAATCCCAGCTCGGCCAGTGCGAAAGTGATCCCGCGACCAATCCCGCGGCCGCCGCCGGTAACGACCGCCACTCGTGTATCGACGGTCATGGTTGCTCCCAAAACAGTGGTCGGTGGTCAGTAGATCGTAGAGATTATTGGGAGAATACTCACCACCCACTCGCCACTCGCCGATTATTGGCCCGCGCCTTGCGTGCCGGTTGACAGCAATCCGTTTGATGCCGGAGAATTAAGCCGAGGAAGACTTCGCGCTCGTAGCTCAGGAGGATAGAGCGGCGGTTTCCTAAACCGCAGGTCGCAGGTTCGAATCCTGCCGGGCGCAGCTCGCTCGATGGTCAGAACGACGTGCCAGCAAGCGCGCCGCGCCGACCAGGATGCGCCCGTAGCTCAGCAGGATAGAGCAACGGTTTTCTAAACCGTCGGTCGCAGGTTCGAATCCTGCCGGGCGTATTTGCCTGAAGATAACGCGTTGGAAGCACGCAGGCCATGAGGTGACAATACTCGCGAGATTTGGTAAAAACGAACGACCCATTCGAGACGATCGGGCGCGATGGAATGGACGTTGGGTTCCACGTGGAACGGCGTCTCTTGGCCGGCCGCAATCATCCTTTTCCTGATCAAGGTACCTGGACGGGAAGGATCCACTCAACGGTCCAGTTCGGATGACTGAAATGGCAGAAGAGCACCTGACCGAAATTCAGACAAGCTGGACGACCATCGCCAGCGCCCATTCCATCGGCCCCAAGGGCCAGGCGGCGATGGAAGAGCTGGTCAACCGATATCACGACGCAGTAACAAGATACATCTATTTGAAAGTCCGCGACAAGAATTTGGCGGACGAGGTACTCCAAGAGTTTTGGAAGAAGCTCCTCGAAGGCAAACTCGCAGGAGCGGACAAGAGCAAGGGGCGATTTCGGGATTATCTGCGTACGGTGCTCCACCGGCTGATCATCGACCATTTCCGAACCCGCAAGCTGCAACCTCTTCCGCCTGGCGACCTTTTGGATTCCGCCCGACCGGATGAAGATTTCGACCGGGTCTGGCGAGAAGCCGTGATCAACCGGGTCTGGTCTCGACTCGAAACCTACCAGGCGTCCACTCCCAAGAATCGTTACGCCAGCGTCTTGCAACTGAGGCGAGACTTCCCGAAGGCCTCGATCGACGAGATCGCCCTGAAACTCGGCGAGATCACACGAGCCCAGGTCACGCCGGAGGCCTTCCGAAAGAATCTGCAGCGAGCACGCGCCAAGTTCATCGAGTTACTGGTGCAGGAGTTGCGTGAGACCATCCATCCTACTAGTACGGAAGCGGTTGAGGCGGAAATCTTCGACTTGGGCCTTGGACACCTCTATCGCCGTTACACGACCTCCAGCGACAACTGACACGACGGGAAGTCCTCCGTCCTCGAGCCCACACCCGCCTTCTTTGAAGTTTCGCTTGGCGAGATGTTCGCCTTTGATGAAAATTCTCCCGTCCCCTTGACCCTCTCGTTTCAGCATGTACAGTTCAATAAAGGCGGTGCGCGCAACGCCATCTTGAAGGCGTGCGGCATTGCGGCCTTCGGTTCGACCAATTTCTGCTTTCAGCACGAGATGGATGCGCGCCCAGCGCGATGAGCACCAGAGAGGAGCGGTAATGCTGGTTCTCTCCCGCAAAAAAAACGAGAGCATCATCATTAACGATGATATCACGGTGACGGTGATCGAGATCCGCGGGGACAAGGTTCGTCTCGGGATCGAGGCGCCCAAGCATGTCACCGTTCATCGTCGTGAAGTCTACGAAGCCATCCAGAATCAGGCCAGGGCTTTGGAACAGGATGCCAAGGTCGTCCGGCCCGACGCTTGAGTGACAGGCTCTCAACGACTCACACGTGATGCGCCTTTCCTCGACTGTCCATTCGCCCTGCCCCGTCACCTGGGTCTCGTCTGCCAACTGCCTTGTTGAATGCAGCTCGCGCCTTGTTACTGCGCCGCCTTCACGAGTCGTACGAATTCCTTCATCCAGGGCCCGTTGTCCGGCCAGCCTCTCACCGTGACCAGGGGGCCATCGACAACCACCTGGCGATTCACGAATGTGGCACCCGCACCGCGGATATCGGGCTCGAGCTCGGGGTAACAGGTCATTGTCCGCCCTTTGACACTCGCGGCCACAAGAAGCAGTAACGGTCCATGGCAGTTGGCCGCAATCGGCTTACTCGATTCGAGGAAATGACGAACGATCGACACCGCCTTTGGCCGGTTCCTCAGATACTCGGGCGCTCGACCACCTGGTAACACAAGTCCCTGGTATTCATCGGCCACGACGTCGTCAAGGCCCAGGTCGGCTTGCACCCTGTAGCCGGGCTTCTCCGTATAGGTATCGAAACCCGGCTCGAAGTCGTGCACGACCGAGTGAAATACCCGTCTCTCCGGGGTTGCAATCCGGACTTGCCAGCCCTCCTCCTCGAGGCGGAACTTGGCATAGTAAATCTCTTGGGCTTCCCCAGCATCCCCCGTCAACATCAAGATTTTCACCATGAATCGTGGTCCTTAGTCCTTAGTCCTTAGTCCTTGGTCCTTGGTCAGTAGTCAGT
>JBIOJM010000292.1:0-13192 GCA_044450785.1 Isosphaerales bacterium | reverse complement strand
GTATTGTATGGTCGTCAAAAATATTCAACAATAGTTTTACTGAGATCGGGGTCATGCTGACGATGGGTCATGGTATGGTCACACGAAGACAATTTATTGGCATCGTCGGCGCGGGGCTTGTCGGTGAAACGATGGGGTTTGCGGCGGAGCCCGCGCCGGGACTTCGCAAACGGATGGCGGTCGTCACGACGGAGTGGCGGTACCACTCGCATGCCTGGCACATGGCCGAGCGGTTTCTGGTGGCCTACCCCAATCACGGCCGCTGGCACCGGCCATCGCTCGACGTCGTCGCGGCCTACGTCGACCAGTCGCCCAGGAACGACCTGAGTCGCAAGCGGTCCGCCGAGTTCGGGTTCCCGATCTTTCCGACCATCGCGCAGGCGTTGCGTTGCGGAGGCGACAAGCTCGCGGTGGACGCCGTATTGATCATCGGCGAGCACGGCAACTACCCAAAGAGCGAGTTCGGGCAGACGAAGTACCCGCGGTACGAGTTTTTCAAGCAGGTGACCGACGTCTTCCGGAAGGACGGCCGGGCCGTCCCCGTCTTCAACGACAAGCACTTGTCGTGGAAATGGGAATGGGCCAAGGAGATGGTGGAGACCTCGCGCGAGCTGAACTTCGGGTTCGCGGCCGGATCCTCGCTCTCGACATTGTTCCACCTGCCCCCCAATCCCAACGTCGTCTATTCGGCCGCGCTGATGTCGAAGGCAGAAGAAACCTTTCTGACCGGCAAGTCCCCATGCCCGATTGAAAGAACGCTGCTGACGTCCGGACTGGTCGAGGCGGGCATGCGTTCGCTCGGGACCGGTCAGAAGCGGCTCGAGACGCCGCACCTGGGCGTCCGCTATCAAGTGCCGCCGCAGTCCACCTTCTGGCGAACGTGAGAAGGATCGCTCGATGTTGTCGATTCACGATCGATCCGCCCGGATGTGTGACGGGATCTCCGAGACAGGATCTGAAGCCGCGCGGCTCGCTCGCGCATCACTTGTTCTGACCGACCTTGATCATCACGCGCCCGTAACGCGTCAGGATGGGACTGCCACGGTCGCTGACCGACAGGAGGATCGAGATCGTCTGCCCCATCATCAGCTCGTGAGCGACGGCGACCCGGGCGGTCTTCATGTTGCGTCCCTCGATCGTGACCTTCGCCGCCACGTTGGGATCGACCGGGTAGATGCTCCACTCGAAGGTCAGGTCGTTCCCATCCGGGTCGGTCGATGCGCTGGCATCGAGCGTCAACACATCTCCCGGCCCCACCTTCCGCTCCCGTTCACCCTCGATTCGCGCCACGGGCGGGTGATTGGCCTGGGAGAACGGCTTGGTGTACCAGTCAAGCCGGGCCTGAAAGTCGGCCTGGAACGCCGGTCTCCAGCGATAAACCGAGGACATGCGGGGGTCAGGATCGGCAGCGTTGACGAGATCCGTGTCGGGGACATCGACGAAACGATTCCGCTTGCCCTCGAACCGGCCGCCCCAGCTTCCCAACCACGGATGTTCCGGATCGCTCAGCCCGTTCGGGACCAGGGACAGGAACGACGGCGAATCACCCTCCTTGATCCCCCGGACCCGTCCCATCGTTCCCGACCAGATGTCGCCTCCGTTGTAGTTGGGATAGAGGTCGCCCAAGGGGCCATGCCCGTGGATGTGCGTCTCGACCCACTCGGGTGAGACCAGCGAGCGGTCGCCCCCACGGTAGATCCCCCGCATCGCGCGCTGATTCGTGATCAGGAACAGGCCGGGGAATTGCTCCTTGATCCAGGGGCCTGTCGAGTCCTGGTTGCCGATGGAATGGACCCGGAGCTTTGACAGGAATTGTTCCAGCTCATGCGCGTCACGAGTCCGGCGGATCTTGCCGAGCGCCTGGGCCAGGTCGGCGGACCCACCCCAGATCACCACCCAGACCGGTCGAGGGTCGGATCTGTCAACGACCCGAATGATCCATTCGGATGCCTCGGTATCCTTGCCTTCGCCGATGCTGTCGCTGATCTGGACCCTTGGACCTGCGATAGGCTGACCGGATTTGATCGTTTTCCTCAGCGCAAGGGCGGGTGGATACCGACGATCATGGAGCAGCAGGTTGGGTTGAACCTTCTCGTAAGCGTCCACGACCTGGCGAATCAAGGCAGGGGAAATCTTCTGCCCGTGCCCGAGGTTCGACGCGGCGATCAGCCCTTCAATGTCGAACTCGTTCGCGTAGAGCATCAGCCGGATCAAGGACTGGCCATCATCTGGCTCGGCGAACCCAGCGGTCAGGCTGCCGATGTCGGTCAGGACGATCAGCCGTGGTCGTTCCGGTACGGAAAGCGCCGAGGAAGAGGATGTGGCGGCGAGTGCGACGATCAAGAACGCAGACGTGACAAAGAAAAGGGGATAAGTCCAATTACTGTCCGCTGAGTTCCAGCAAGCCTGCTTATTGGACTTATCCCCTTTTCCCCGTCTGAGGAAGCCATCGATGTCTTCCATGAATGTTTTATACTTATTGTGAGAGTGAGCGATACCCAGGGCTTTTCCTCTGGAGAAGGAATCTGTCTGCTCGCTCTCATTCTCGGCGATTGTCCTTCTTTGATCAACCCGCCCCGCAACGCAGCCCTCTCCCCCAGGGAGGGAGCCAGATACGGGTCATCGGCCGCGGGGGGTGGCTCTCGGTGCGGCTCGGCCCTCACCCCAGCCCTCTCCCGCAGGGAGAGGGAGCCAGAAACAGGTCATCGGCCGCGGACGCCCGCCCCACTATGCCCATGGGTTTGTCGCTTGATCCTGTCGGAGCGACGTGGTTCAATAGAATCAAGGGGACGCACCGAATATTCAACGATACGGGGTGGGCCGTGTTGAACGATGACCTGTCGGCCTCATCATTCCCATAGCCTGGCCTGATCGATATAGAGCCGCATCGTCGCGACGATCTGCTTCTTCTCATTCAGAGCCACAAAGAGCACGAGCATGATCCCCAGCGCGAGCATGATCGCCCACTTGGCGGGTGCGTGATCGAGGCTCACGCGCCCCATCTCGTAGACCACGTCCAGCACAAACGTCGCCAATCCCATCCAGAGGAACGTCTGGAGCCGCAAGCCGATCCCCAGGAGGATGCCGGCCAGCGAGCAGATCAAGAGCGTCACCCAGGCGCCGAAGTTCTGGACTTGCCAGATCGGCACGGCCAGCGACAGGTAGATGATCGTCAGGCCGACCGTGCGGATTGTGTTGACCGTTCCTCGGCCCAGCTCGCGGCGGTTGACCTCGGCGAAGAGGATCGTCGAGAGACCGACCGGCACCAGGAAGAACTGGGGATCACTGGACAGCTTCCAACCAAACCGGCTCCAGAGTACCCAGAGGGCCGCGTTGTAAAGCACGGCCGCCGCGTAGCCCAGCGATTTCCACCGCACCTGGGCACAGGCGATCGCGTAGAATGTCGCCGCGGCAAAGAGATGGAAGAGACGGACCTCATCCAGTCCCCCATTCCAGACGAGCTGAAGGATCGGCAGGATCGGCAGGACGACTGAGAAGTACCTCGCGGGACGGGCATAGATCTTGAGCTCGAGCCGCTCCAAGACCTCGGCGATGCCGAGATCGAGGTAACCCAGCAGGGTCAGGACCACCACGTCAAACACGATCGGCTGCGAGAAGGCCATCCGATAATCGACGTAGGCCGCCAGCATGACCGCCTGTGCCAGATAGATCAGCCACTCCGCTTGCCAGCGTGGCACCAGCAGGACCTGCAGCAGGGCAGCGCCCATGAGCACCCCGACTCCGACCGCCGTCCCCCAGCCCCCGAGCGCCGCCGCGTCCATGCCAGCCATCAGTACGGCCAAGACGGCGAAGAGTGACGACGCGAACGCGGCTGTTTCGACCCCCCAGGCCAGTCGAACAGGGAGCGCCTGGGCTGACTCGAAAACCCAGGCCCTCCGGCGCTTGAGGAACGACCCGTCGCGTCGCAACCAACCGGCCAGCGCCCACAGCGAGAAAGCGGCCGCGAGCACACCGGCCGAGGCGCACGTCGCACGGACCGGGCCCGCCGTCCAACCCATGTTGAGCGCGACGACCAGGCCCGCCACGCCCCATGCCGCCGACTGAGCCACGCTCCCCGTGAGAGCGGCCGCCTGCCACCCGCACGATAGCGCCACCAGGCCAAGCGCCAGCGAGCCGAGCACCAGCGTCACGACCGTCGCCGGTGCGATCGCTCCCTTCGTGAACACGACGGCCAGCACCGCCAGCAGACACGCCTGGCTCGATAGCATGCGACCCATCGGTTCGGAGCGGAGATTGCCCAGCCAGGCCAGCTCGTGCCAGCTCTCGACGTGAGCATACCGCCCTACGAGCTGGGCGGTCGCCACCGCCGCAACCGCGGTGGCGAGCGGATAATAGACCCCCGCGATGGCCACGGGGATCGCCAGGGGCGAGCTTGCGATCCGCACCCACCAGAGCACGGCGATGCTCAGCCAGTGAAGTGAGAAGACGAGGTGCTCGGGCTCGAGCGCGCCCCATGTGTCCGGATCGGTACCCATCGACACCAGAAACGCACCAACGAGCCCAAGCGTTGCCGTCATGGCCCACCAGTCGGCGGACGTACGCGCAAGCCCCGCCGGAACCTGACCGAAATTCGTCAGACTCATCTCCCCGACCACGACGAAGATCGCCAGGCTCGTCGCGAGGCCAAACATGGCCAGGGCCCAGCCGCGGACGACCGAGCCGTAGCCCGCATCGATCACGCCCACCCGAACGCAGAACGCGGGCACGTGCGGCCGGACCACGCGCTCGAGCAACAGGAGACCGAGGGCCATCAACAGGCCGGCCAGGGTCAGGAAGCACATCGGGGTCAGTGAGGGGACGATCGCGGCCACGACGCTCCAGGTTAGAAACGCCAGGCTCGTGTGCACGCACTCCCGCCGCGGATAGGCCCTCAGCATGACCAGGCTCAACAACGCCAGCGCCAGGGGGAACCAACCGTGGAGCGTCCAGTCGATGGACTGCTCGACACTCAGATCGACCCTGATCACGAGTCCGATGAGTGCCGCCACGATCGACGAATGGAAGAGAGGAAACTCGTAAGACAGCGGGCTCAATCCCAGCCGCCGGCAAAGTGGCGGCTTGTACCGCTGGATCAAAACGCCCAACGCCCAGAGCCCGAAAGCCGCGAGGGTGAGGCAACCGATCAACTCGATGCGAGACAGTTGACTCAGCCAGCGGAAGTAGCAGGCCGCGCCCAGGGCGGCGACCGTCGCATAGAGCCACTCGGCGCGGGGCAGGCTCTTGACGGTCAAGAGGAAGGAGACGCCCACCAGGGCGAGCACCACGAACGAGCGATCGGACAGCGGAACCGCCAGCGATGTCAACAGGAGGGCGGAGTGAAAGAGCGGGCGGGCGCAGTCGTTCGTCCAGACGCCGCGGGCCCGCTGACAAACGAACCCGATCCCCCAGAGCACGATGGCCTCGACCACCGCGCACAGGCCGAGCACGTATGCCATCGACGGGTCGTTCCTGCCCACGCTGAGGATGACCACGTAAGACGCCGTCACGAAGTGGAAGACGGCGGCGTAGGTCAGCTCGGCCGTGCGCCAGGTCCGCGCGAGCAACATCGTGACGAGCACGTTCAAGCCGAGCGCCGCGGCGCTGAGCCGGTAGGCTTCGCGCCCCAAGACTTGAGCGTCGAGGGCCACGATCCAGGCACCGACCGAGAGCGCGAAGGCCGTGTGAAGACAGGGCTCGAAATAAAACTCGTGGAGCCCGAATCGCCGCGCCGCCACACCCACGGACCAGAGTGCCAGTCCCAGGAGGGCCGCGGTGACCGCGAGCCAGCCGGCCAGCAAGATCGGGTCGTTCCAGCCGGCCGCGCACGAGGAAAGATCGAGCGTACCCGCCACAAGCTGGGCCAGTCCCAGGTAAACCAGGCTGCGCCGACCTGCCAGCCGCGTCAGCCACAACAACGACGCCGATCCGAGCAGAAACACCAGCCCGGTGAGCCAGGTTTGATCGATGTTGAGCAGCCCCAGCCAATCGGCCACGAACGTCAGGACGATCGCGGACCGCGGGATTGCAGCCAGGAACGTACCGGCCCATCGTCGATCGACCACACCGGCGGTCTGGTCCGCGTTGGTCCGGAGCTCGGACCTGCTCAACCAGGAGCGGAGGGCTTCGGCGATCGCCAGCATGGCCAGTCCATCGGCCATGAAGAGCAGACCATAATGGTAGGCCCTGAGGTCCTGAATACCCATCGCCAGCCCCACGCCGCAGATCGTGAATTCGACGAAGCTGACGAGCGCGACGTGAGACCAGATGGTCCGCGGCCACTCGCGATTGAGCAAGACGGCGAGCGCCGTGATGACCAGGAACGCCCCGGCTCCGGTCCATGAGCCAACCCCGAGGAACACGAGGTGCAAGGTCGCGGCGATCATCGCCGCGGCTGCGACAGCCAGTCCGGCCTGGAGCCAGGGAACGTGGTACGCCGGAGCCGCCTGCCACCGGCGCAAACCAACACGGACGGCCCAAAAGACAAAACCGAGCAGGGCCGCCACCAAGGCCTGATCGGCCAGGTTGATGCCGGGCACCAGCCTCGTTCCAAAGTAGCAAACACCGGTCAATGCGACCGCCGCCAGGTAGGTCAACCTAGGGGCGGCGAAGATCCCGACCGCCAGGAGGTACAAGATCGCGTAGCCCGACAGGCAGATCACCGCCGCCAGCGGCTCGAACCCGCTCCACACGCAGGCGGCTATCGATAAGGGCACACCGATATAATGGCAGTGCCGCGCCAGCCTTCGATCATCCCAGTTCTTGACGAACCAGTGGGACAACCAGGCGAGCGCGGTGTTGGGAATCAGGCCGATGATTGCCCGGAATGGAGTGGGGAGGTGATCGGAATAACCGAGCACTTGTCTCACGGCTTCTTCAATCGCGTGCAACCGATCGGCCAGGAAGTAGTGGGCACCGACGCGGCCGGCGACGACGGCACCGACGGCCAGGTAGAGGAACGCCGGATGGCGCTCGGTCCGCAACGACGCGACGTACAGGGCCAGCCCGACCAAGGAGACGGCCAGCGTGTTCCCGCTGTAGAGCGGCGAGGAGACCGGGGGATGGGCCAGGGCGAGCGCGAAGGCGAGCCCCGACAGCGCGAAACCCCCGAGCCGGATCAAGGCCAGGCGCCCTTGGTCGGGTTCATCAGGCACGAGCCGGCGCGACGCGTGGACGCACGAGATCGCGACGAGCATGAGCGGGAGAGCATAGAGCGCGGGTTCCAGGCGGAGGGCATATCCACCGGTGCGGACCAGGCAAGCCACCAGCGCGAACCCGAGCAGTCCGAGCATCATGTAAACGAAATCGCGATGTTCTTGGCGTGAATCGCCCCACCGCCGCGCGCCGAGCGCCCAGACCGTGCCCAGGAACACCAGGGGAGACAGTTGAAACGATGCGAACTGAAACTCCCAGGCGATCGGCGAGTCCCGCGACGTCGCCGCGCTCCCCACGGAGAGGAGCAGGAGTGCGGCGGTCAGCAATCGCGCGCCGGAAGGTGGCGCGAGCACGCCGCTCACCCAGCGAACCATGCCGATCAGCACGACGGCCTCGATCACCAGGAACACCACGTGAGATGGAGGAGGCTTGTGCAAGAGCTTCATCTCACCGGCCAGCATGAAGTGGATCGGCACGACGATGAGCGTGGCGACCAGCATCATCCGGCCGGCGCGGCCGGCACCCCACCTCATGAGCCCTGCTCCGAACGCAGCGAAAAGCAACGTCGCGACCATCGCCAGGGTGCACTTGCCCACCGGCGAATAGAGATAGTCGCGCAGCAGCAGGTAGGCGCCGACGGTCGAGCTGACCACGATCAGCAGCACGGCCAGAGAGAGGATCAGTTTTTGCCAGTGTTCCTGGAGGAATTCGCCGGCGAAGCTCGACCACGAAAGCGGAGGCGGCTCGGCCAGTTCGCCGCCGCGCGACCGGGCCGGTGGATCTCGTCCCAAATCCTGTGCGGCCGCGGGCTCGGGCGACGTCCCCGTCAGCCGCTCAACACCCCGCCGAAGCTGAACGCGGCGCACCCATTGTGCCCAGGTCGTGTTGGAAGGTTGCAGTCGCTCCAGGGCCTTGTAACGTTCCAGGGCCTCGTCCAGTTGCCCGATCCGCTGCTGGGCATAAGCCATCACCACCAGGGCGTCGATATGGTCGGGCCGAACGGCCAGGATCCGCCGGCAAACCGAGATCGCCTCGGCATCGCGGCGACCCTCCATGGCCAGCCGCGCCTGCGGGAGCCAATCCTCGATGTCGCGTTCCTGGCTGGCGCGCTCGGCCTTGCGGCGCCGTTCCTCGGCACGCTTCTTGCGCTCCCCCTGGAGGCGTTCCAGCTCGCCTTGAAACTGCGGAAAGCGCTCGGCCGCCTCGCCGCACCGGCCTATGGCCTCTTCGTCCTCTTCCAGGATCCAGTTGAGGGCCGTCACCAGTTTCCAGGCCTCGACCCGCGCTGGATCGATCTCACGAGCCCGCTCCGCCCACGCCAGGGCATCCTTCGGCTGGCCTTTGGCGAGCGTGTGTGCCTTGCCAAGCGCGGCGGCGTACCGCCCCGCGTGCTCGATCGCCTGGCGGCGAGCCTGACTCTCCGCAACCACCGTGGCATACGACTCGGCTGGGATCAAACCGCGATCCCGAAGCTCCACCAGCCGCCCGAGCAGATAGTCCAGATGGCCGATCTCGTCGCGTTCGGAGGGCGACAGCACCGGCTCGATCGTCATCTCGTTGGGGGACATGGCCACATCGCTTTCGTCGGAGCACCCGCGCGACTCACGTCACGTCACGTCGCTTGCTGGAGCAGGATCGCCTCGCGGCGCAGCTCATGGTCGAGTCGATCGAGATCGCCGAAATTCCTCTCCGCGTCGTCGTACCGATGGTCCTTGTTCGTGCGTGCGTAGATCGTTTTCAAGTAGGCTTGAAACTGCGGCAGCCGGGAGGGCGAGTTCATCAGGTAATAAACCAGGAGCCAGCCCTGGGCATACGCCAGCCGCGTCTGGTCCAGAGTGAGTCCGAATGAGGCCCGGTCGTCGGTGAGCAGCTCGGTGGCCCTGATCCATTCCACCCGGCGCCGAATGTGGGCCATGTCGTCGAGCAGCGGCCCGTTGATCTGCCCCGGTTTGTAATGGCCATGGAGCCGTTGCGTCTCGCTGTACGAGGCAAGCCCTTCGAGGACCGCGAGCGGCACGTCGCCTTGCCGGTTGACCAATCCCGTGTTGAACGTCAACTGGTGCGTCGCCTCGTGAGCCAGCGTCCTCGCGTTCTTGCGAGCTGCCCCGCGCTCGCCCTGGGGGAAGTTGCGAAAATCGAAGAGCACCAGCCAGTTCTCGGAACGCGAGTAGAATCCCGACGCGTTCACCGGCACGCCCCTGGCGAACTTGCGGGCGAACTGGAGATACGGCCGCTCATCGAGAAAAACCACCAGCGTCAAGCGGCGATCGGGTCGTTTGACCCCGAAGCCCTTGGCCTGGTAATAATCGAGGTAATCCCGCGCGATCAGATCGCAGTCGCTCAGGGAGTTTTTCAAGAATGGCTCGGCGGCATCGCCCACGGCCTGATATTGCTCGGAGGAGACGGTATGCAACGGCCGGCTCGTGGCCGCGCTGACGCGGGCCACGGCACGTTCGAGCTCCTTGGCGGCCTCCTGTCCCGGCGTGAGCGTCGGCTCCTGCGCTTGATCGCCCGGGCGCGGGCCCCCGCCGATCCCGCCGAAACAGGCCGCACCGGCCACGGCCCGCCGCAGCCAGGCCCGGCGACCGAGCTGGTCCCGGCCGATTTCGTCACTGTCCGGTTGGCTCGACATGTCCTCGTCTCCAGGTGGATCCACTCTCCGGTCGATTCCGCAGACTCAATTATGGATCACAACTCATCGCTCTGGCACGAGGTAACAGGTCAAAAATTCGGAACGCGCGCTCGGCCGGGGGCGCCGGTCTGTCTTTCCAAACGGGAGCGCTCGACCGGCCCGTCGTGTCTTAAATGATCAACCCTGCCGGCGATGTGCCACCAAAGCGTGGGAGCGCGCTCGTCTCGACGTTACAATGGCTGGTTGACGGGGCGTCATGACCGGAACGCCGCGAAACAGACCGGACCGTCTCTGGTCGAAATGAGGGCACCAATGAGTGGCGACGGGCACTCGATCACGGGCTGGCTGGGCAGTTTGAAGGAGGGGGACCAGGCGGCCGCACAGCCGCTGTGGGAGCGCTATTTCTCCAAGCTGGTGGTGGTGGCGCGAGCGAAGCTCAGCCGGCTCAAGCGCGCGACCGCGGACGCTGACGAGGAAGACGCCGCCTTGAGCGCGTTCAACAGCTTCTGCGCGGGGGCCGCGCGCGGGAAATTCCCGCAACTGGCGGATCGCGACGACCTGTGGCGCTTGCTGGTCGTGATCACCGCGCGGAAGGCGATGGCGCAGGCCAATCGGCAGGGCCGGAAAAAGAGAGGGGGAGGCCGGGTCGTCGAGGAGGCGGTCCTCTTCGGCCAACACCTCGATGGTGGCGACGGTTCGCTGGCCGGCCTGGAACAGATCGCCGCCGCCGGACCATCGCCCGAGTTCGCCGCCATGATGGCCGAGGAGTGCCGGAAACTGCTGGACGCCCTCGATGACGACTCACTCCGCCAGGTCGCCGTCAGCCGGATGGAAGGCTACAACAATGACGAGATCGCGGCCCAGCTCGGCTGCGCGCGCCGGACCGTCGCGCGGCGGCTCGACCTGATCAGGAAGACATGGCTTGCCACCGAGGAGGTCGCCTGATGCCGGGCTACGTCCCTGACCACAATGACGCAGGCGATCTCGAAGAAGCCCGGCGCATTCATCGGTTCTGCGAGGATTTCGAAACCAGGTGGCGCGCCGGCGGCCGGCCTCTCATCGAAGACGTGCTCGAGCGGGACGACCACGACGACCACGACGCGCTCTTCGAGGAGCTGCTCTTCCTCGAGCTCGAGCTCCGTCGCGAAGCCGGAGAAACACCGACACCGAGCGAATATCGAGCGCGGTTCTCCGGAGCGGTTGCGCGCGTCGAAGCGATCTTCTCCCGGGCCGTCGAACCGGGCGGCTCGATGCGGGAAACGTTGAGGAGTATCGTGCCGGTGACAGCCAATGACCTGCACAACGCCCCCACCGCGCTCATCTCGCCCCACGGCGCGGGCCGCGCTGACTCCCCATCGAGGACGAACCCCACGTTCGACTTCATCGGCGATTACGAAGTGCTCGAAGAGATCGCCCGGGGCGGCATGGGTGTCGTCTTCAAGGCCAGACACAAAGACTTGAAACGGCTGGTCGCGCTCAAGATGATCTTGTCGGGCCAGATGGCCACACCCGAGGAACGCGAACGGTTCCGACGCGAGGCCGAGCTGGCCGCCAACCTCGACCATCCGAACATCGTGCCGATCTTCGAGGTCTCGGAATTTCAAGGCTCCCCCTATTTCAGCATGAAGCTCATCGAGGGAGAAAGCCTGGCCCACCAGCTCAGCGCCAGGAAGAAAAACAAGGCCCCCTTCGACCCCGACGAGGCTGCCCGCCTGATGGCCACGCTGGCCCGCGCCCTGGATTACGCACATGAGCGCGGTTTCCTTCACTGCGACTTGAAGCCCTCGAACATCCTGCTGGACCGCGAGGGACGCCCCCACGTCACGGACTTCGGCCTGGCCAGGCGGACCAGCGAGGAATCCACATTGTCGATCAGCGGCGCAATCATGGGCACGCCCAGCTACATGGCCCCGGAGCAGGCATCCGGCGTCCGCAAGGGGCTGAGCCCGGCGACCGACGTCTACGGCCTGGGCGCGATCTTTTTCGAGCTGCTGACCGGAGAACCTCCGTTCCGCGGCGGCACGGTCATGGAAACCGTTGTCCAGGTGCTGGAGCGCGACCCGGACCCTCCCCGCGAGCTGCGCGCGGATGTCCCCAAGGAGCTGGAGACGATCTGCTTGAAGTGCCTGGAGAAATCTCCCCAGAATCGCTATCCAACAGCCGCCGCGCTCGCCGGCGAGCTCGATCGCTATCTCCAGGGTGAGGTGATCGACGCGACGTCGTTCATCCCTCGGCTGCGCCGCTGGAACCGGCGCGAGCCCGAGCTGGTCGCGCGGCTCGGCGGCCTGGGACTCGTCGCTCTGATCGCTCAGTACAACTACTACTTCGTCTCCACGTCACCGAATTTCCGGCTCCATTACACCATTCAGGGAATCCTCGCGCTCTGGGCCCTGTCGGCCGTCGTCTTTCAAGGAATGATGCGCTCCGGGTGGCAGTCGGATCGAGTCCGCGTGCTCTGGTCGGCAGCCGACATCCTGTTCCTCTCGATCGAGCTCAAGCTATTCGAAGAAGTCAAAAGGGCCCTGCTCGGAGGGGAGTCGCTCGTCCGATTCGAGGCCACGCTCTTGGTCGGCTACCCCCTCCTGATCGCAGCCTCCGGGCTCTGGTGGCGCATCAGGCTCGTCTGGATCACGACCCTGTTGGCGATGGCTGCCTACAGCGTGCTCTATATCGACGCGGCGCTCGCCTGGCGGGGAGGCCACCTCGCCTGGAGGCCGAGCCCCGACCTTCAACACCCCAATATTTTCCTGGCCGCCCTGTTGCTGACCGGCTACGTCGTCGCGCGGCAGGTCAAACGCATCCTGCTCTTGAGCCAGTACTACGAACACCGGCCGAATGCGTGAACGCTCAGTCCTTGGTCCTTGGTATTTCCTCGGGAGTCGAACAGGGGGTTGCATCATGAGGGCTCGCGACTGCGGACTGAGGCGGTGGGGCTGGGTCGTGAGCCTGTTCATGACCACCCTGGCCTGGGGCCAGCCAACGCGCGACACGGCGACTTACCGCCGGCTCAAGACGGCGCTTGACGCCATACCGGCGATCGACACTCACGACCATCTCTTTCCGTTCGACCGTCTGCCGGGCTACGTGGAAACCCAGCGCGGCCGGGGAATGAACCTGGCCGGCCTGTGGCGGAACAGTTATTTCACCGGCGTCCACCCCTTGACCGCCTGGACTCCGGGCATGCCGTTCACGGCCTGGTGGGACAAGGCCAAGCACGATTTCGACGACGCACGAGCCACGAGCGTCTACCGGTACCAGCTCCCGGCCTTTGCCGACCTGTACAACGTCGATTTCGACCGCATCACCGACGCGCAGGCTCGCGACCTCGACGAGCGGATCTTCGCCCATTACGTGAACCCAAACTGGGTCTACCATGTGATTACCGAGCGGGCCAACATCGAGCTGATG
>JBIOJM010000291.1:0-13200 GCA_044450785.1 Isosphaerales bacterium | reverse complement strand
GTGAGTTGTACACGAAACCAAGCCATCGTCCGCCTCCTTGCGGTGCAACCCCAGGGTGTGACCTCCTTGCCGAATTCGACGTAGATGTACCAAAATCCTCGAGAAGAGGAAATGCCTCATTCACCTCCGTGCGGAGTATATCTCACCACGCTGGGCGTCGCCCTCTATCGCGCGGGTCATCATGCCGAGGCGATCACAACCCTGGAGCAGAGCCTGGCCGCCAGCCGCGGCCAGACCGACGCCTTCGACCTCTTTTTCCTGGCCATGGCGCACCACCGGCTGGGACACCGCGCCCTTGCGCGCGAGTGCTTTGACCGCGCGGTGCGCTGGGTGGGAGAGCAGAAAACGCTGTCCGCCGAGTACGCCAAGGAGCTGGCGGCGTTTCGCGCCGAGGCCGAGGCTGTCTTGGCCCTTCCACCCGGCGAGCTCCCGGCCAACGTTTTTGCTCCCGACTAGGGCGGACCGAACGGTTGTATTGCAAACGCTGACGCGGAAATTGAGGGGGAACGCCCCGGAACCTCTCGCCGTGCACCGTCCGCCCTGGGACCGACCAGGAGACCCGCGCCCAGCGCGCGCTGACGCGGAAGTTGAGAGGGAACGCCCCGGAACCTCTCGCCGCGCCCCGTCCGTCCTGGGACCGACGGCGACATTTGCCCTTACTTGAGGAGACTTCTCGCTCAATATAACCGCTTTCTCGATTTTCTCGGTCGCCTGTTTACGATGAACCGGAGCGCGCGGTTATGAAGTTAGGAGAATCGACATGTCCAGCGACGACGGCGTGTCGGTCCAGCAAAAAACCAGAAACCGATGAAAGGTATTCGAGAGAGTTACGTTAGTCATTTTAATGAAAGAAAGCCGATCGCGTGGCGGTTGCGAGCCGCTTACGCGGCTGGTGGCCGCGGTCGTGGTCTCTGACTCTCTCCCGACGTCGGCTCAGTTTCTGTTCAACACGATTGTGACCCCGTCCCTGCCTGTCACCCAAGGAGCGTTCCCATGAGCGTCTACCACCACGATCGAGAGCCGCAGGGAAATCGTCTTTCGGAATCACCACGACGAACCCGACGTCGGCCATGGCGCGAGCGCCCTCCAACGAGTCATCGGCCCCGGCTCGAGTTGCTGGAACCGCGCGTGGTGCTGTCGCCGACGATCTTCACGGTCGATTCTACCGGAAGCGGCACCTCGGGTTCGGGCACGTCGGGCACGCTGCCCTACATCATCTCCCAGGCCAACGCCAATCCCAACACGGATGGCAGCGAGATCGAGTTCGATCCATCGGTCTTCTCCACGCCGCAGACGATCACGCTGGGTGCCACCCTGGTGCTCTCCGAAACGACCGGCCCGGAGGTGATCGACGGCCCCGGCGCCGGACTTGTGACGGTCAGCGGCAACAACACGAGCGAGGTGTTCAACATCGCCGGTGACACCGTCGTCAGCATGTCCGGCCTGAGCATCATCGACGGGAACGGCACTTTCGGCGGCGGCCTGTTCAACGAGGGGACATTGACAATCACCAACACGACGTTCACAGGGAACTCCGCGCTCTATGGCGGTGCCATTTATACCCGCAACGGCTTCCTGACGCTGACCGGCGACACGTTCTCAAGCAACTCCGCCACGGCCGAGAGCGGCGCCATTGATAACTGGGCCGGGGGCACCGTGACCGTGACGGACGATACGTTCACGGGGAACTCCGCGCCGTATGGCGGTGCCATCGGCAACGAGTGGGGTTCCGTCGCCGTAAGCAACTCCACGTTTTCCAACAATACGGCAAGCACCGGCGCCGGCGGCGCAATCATCAACTACAACCCCAGTGACGCCTTCAGCAACAGTCTGTCGGTCGTCGGCAGCACGATTTCCGGAAACGCGGCAGTCAATGGCGGCGGCATCGCCAACGGTGGCCCCGACACACTGAGCCTGACTAAAGATACCATCACGGGCAATTCCGTCACTGGCGCCGGCGGCGGCCTGTACGACAACGGCACGTCCACGCTGACCAAGTGCACCGTCAGCGGCAACTCCGCCTTTGAAGGCGGCGGCCTGTACAACATCAGCTCCGGCACGGGGACGATGACTCTCGCCGACTGCACGATCAGCGGCAACGCCGCCGGGGGCAACGGCGGCGGCGGCGAGAACGATGGCACGGCGACGATGGCATTCACCGACTGCACACTCAGCGACAACTCGGCCGGATGCGGCGGCGGTCTGTGGAACGGCGGGGGCACCGCAACGCTCACCCTCACCGCCTGCACGATCAGCGGTAACTCCGCCAGCGGTAACCCCGCCTTCTCCGGCGGCCTGTACAATACGGCCTCTCCCACGGCGACGCTCAACACGGCGACGCTCACCGACACCATCGTGGCCGGCAACACCGGGTCCACCGGCGGCCCGAGCGATATCGGCGGAGTCCAGGCCAGCCAGGTCACCGGCTCATCCAACTTGATCGGCACTGGCGGCTCGGGCGGGATCGCCGGCGGCAGCGACGGCAACATCGTCCTGACCAGCCTCACCGACCTGGGCCTGGCCCCACTCGGCGACTACGGCGGACGGACCGAAACCATGGCACTATTGCCCGGCAGCGCCGCCATCGGCGCGGGCACGACCGCGAGCGGTATCACCACCGACCAGCGGGGGGCGTCCCGACCGACTTCCGGCCCCGCCGACATCGGTGCATTCCAGGACCAGGGCTACACCGTGGCCGTTTCCTCGGGAAGCCCTCAAAGCACGCTGGTTAGCCAGCCCTTCAATGCTTCACTGGTGGCCTTGTTGACCGAGGATTTTGCCAACGCGCCGCTCCCGGGGGCAACGATCGGTTTCAGCGCGCCATCGTCGGGGGCCAGTGCCACGCTCAGTGCCGACTCGGCGGTCACCGACACGAGCGGCCTGGCGAGCGTCTCGGCCACGGCCAACGCGACCGCCGGCACCTATGCCGTGACCGCCTCTGCCACCGGCGTGACGCCGTCGGCTTCGTACAACCTGACCAACCAGATCCAGCCAAGCTTCTCGGGGCTGACCGGACAGACAATCACCTACGGCCGTACGGTGACGTTCACGGGCACGCTCGCGGCCGGCCTGCAGTTCCCGGCTGGAGAAGAAGTCGCCGTCACGATCGACGGTGTCACGCACGACGCCACGATCGCCTCCGACGGTTCGTTCTCGACCGAATTCACCAGTGCAGACGTGGTGCTGAACGCGAGCTCGACGGCCTACAACGTCGCCTACGACTACGCGACGAATGGACTTTTCCTCGCGGCCGACGGCTCGAGCCAACTGACGGTCAACCCGGCGCCGCTCACGATCATGGCGGTCAGCGACACCAAGGTCTACGACGGTTCCACCGCCTCGTCCAAGACCCCAACCTACGGCACGCTCTACAACCGCGACACGGTGACCGGGCTGACCCAGGCGTTTACTTCGAAGAATGTACTCGGGGCCAACGGCAGCACGCTGACCGTCACCGGCTACACCGTCAACGACGGCGATGGCGGTAAAGACTACACGGTCACCACCCAGGACGCCTCCGGAACCATCTCGCCCGCCGCCCTGACCATCACCGCAACCAGCGACACCAAGGTCTACGACGGTACCACCAACTCCTCACAGACCCCGACCCACGGCACGCTCTACAACGGCGATACGGTGACCGGGCTGACCCAGGCATTCACCTCGAAGAATGTGCTCGGGACCGACGGCAGCACGCTGAGCGTCACCGGCTACACCGTCAACGACGGCGATGGCGGTAAGGACTACACGGTCACCACCCAGGACGCCTCCGGAACCATCTCGGCCGCCGCGCTCACCATCACCGCAACCAGCGACACCAAGGTCTACGACGATACCACCAGCTCCTCACAGACCCCGACCCACGGGACGCTCTACGACGGTGACACGGTGACCGGGCTGACCCAGGCGTTCACCGCAAAGAATGCACTCGGGGCCAACGTCAGCACGCTGAGCGTCACCGGCTACACCGTCAACGACGGCGATGGCGGTAAGGACTACACGGTCACGACCCAGGCGGCGACGGGCACGATCACCCCCGACCCGCTGACGGTGCGGGCGAAGAGCGTCTCGACCGTCTACGGCTCGCCGCTGCCGACCCTGACCTATACGATCGCCGGGTTCGTTGGCGGGGACAGTTCGAGCGTGGTGAGCGGCGCGCCCGTGATCGCAACGACCGCCGCGTCCGGTGCCAACGCCGGCGCCTACCCGATCACGATCGCGGCCGGGACCTTGAGCGCCACCAACTACAACTTCCCCGCGGCCGACCTGATCGCCGGCACGCTGACCGTGACGCCCGCGCCTCTCGTGATCACAGCCGTCTCGACAAGCATGTTCACCGGCCAGGCAGTGCCCGCGCTTACGGCGGCCTACACCGGATTCGTCAACGGCGATACACCGGCCAGTCTCACGCCGCCGCCGGTCCTCCACTCGGCCGCCAGCCCGTCAAGCGCGCCGGGGAACTACACCATCACTGTCGGCGGCGCCAGCTCACCCAACTACACGATCACGTACGTGCCCGGCACGCTCACCGTGATCCTCGCGCCGGCGACCGTCGAAAGCGTCTCGATTCAGAAGATCAAGCTGAGCAAGCACAAGACGGTGCAAGGGATCGTCCTGCAATTCAGCGAGGCGCTCGATTCGGCGACGGCGCAGAGTATCAGCTCGTACACCCTGGCCACGGTCCCGAAGAACAAGAAGCAGAAGAGCAAGCCGGTGCGCTTATCCGGAGCGAGCTACAGCTCCTCGGCGTTCACGGTGACGCTCTTGACGCGCAAGACACTGGCGCTGAAACCCCGGCTCGAGCTCACGGTCAAGGCCGCCAGCCTGCTGGATGCCCTCGGCCGCGAGCTCGACGGCAACGACTCGGGACAGTCGGGCGCGAATTTCACAGCCGTCCTCAGCAAGGCCGGCACCAGCGTCACGAGCGCCAGGCCGCTGGCGCGAATCGGCCTTTCGTCCCACGCGGTCGATGCCGTGCTGGAAGCGGGGTTACGCGGGGGCCGTTGAACGACGTCGAGTTGCCCGCCAACGTCTTCGCTTCGCCGTAAGGCGGACCGACCGGCCGATGTCCGACGAAGATTGACGGACCACTAGGGCGCCTGAGCAGTCCGTGCTTGAAGTCCCCGAAGAAAGCGGCGAATATCGATCGTTCCTGCTCCCAGTCCAGCCTTTCCGTGATGGAGGCGCGCCATGCTCAAGGGAAACTCGTCCGTGCTCGCCGTCCTGTTCCTGTTGGTTGGGTCGGCGCCGGTCCAGGCCCAGCACAAGCCCGAAGTGATCGAGCGAGGCAAGAAGGCCACTGCCCTGGTCGAAATCAAGACGGCTGAGGGCCAAGCGAGCGGTTCCGCGTTCTGCGTCGACGCTTCCGGTCTGTTCATCACGAACGCCCACGTCGTGCGCGGGGCGGGCCATGGTAAGGACGATGTCCGATTGGTGGTCGACATCGGCCGGAAGACACAACGGAGTCTCCGGGCGAAGGTCCTCCGCGCTGACGACAGTCTTGATCTGGCCCTGCTCAAGGTCGACGCCGACGCTGGGTTGAATCCGCTCGAGCTGGGTAAGGAAGACACGCTGCGCGAGACGACGCCCGTCGTCACCTTCGGCTTCCCCTTCGGCCGCAGAACGATCGTCGGCCGGGAGACCTATCCCGACATGACGGTCCTCCCCAGCAGGATCACGTCGCTGCGCAGGGACAATGGCCGGCTCGAGGGAGTCCAGTTCGATGGCCAGCTCAATCCCGGCAACTCGGGCGGTCCGGTTGTCGACGAAGCGGGCCGGGTGATCGGGGTCGCGGTGGCGACGGTCCGGGGAGCCGCCATGAATCTGGCGATCCCGGTCGGCCGCCTGTCCGAGTTCCTGACGGCTCCGGGACTGGTTTTTGACCCGCCGCCGCTTTTGTACAACGAGCGATCCCGGCCCGTGACCTGGACGATCAAGGTGCAGCCCGCGACGCCCGAGGCCAAACTTCCCGACAAGCTCTCGGTCAACGTCACGGTCGCCAACGGCATAGGCGAGCCGCATGTCTTCACGGCGCAGCCGGTGGGTAACGGGGTCTTCAAGGTCAAGGTCACGCCGGTGCCGCGCGACCACGAGCGGCAGGTCGGCCTCGACGTGCGATCTCCCAACGGCCAGGCCGTTCAGGTACAAGTCAAGGACGGGGACGTGAAGGTCGGGGCCGCGAGGTTCATGCTGAGCGACCTGAGAATCCTCTTCGGCGGCCCCGCGCCCCGTGCTCAGACGGCCCGGGGACGGGTGGTGTTCGGCCCGATCATCGGGCTGGGGAAGGTGAAGACGCGGGTGGGCAAGAAGACGGTCACGATCGACCTGAACCTGGCGTCGCAGATCATCGTGCACCCGCTCGGCTCGCCACCACCGGTGCAGGCGGTCGAGGCGCTGGTCGAGGCCAAGCAGGGGTCGAAGGTGCTGGCGACGGTCCTCAAGCGGGCGGACCTGGGCGGTGCGCCGGGCCCGGGGGCCGTGGCCGTGCGTGTCGGGCGGAACATCGTCATCGTGCCGGAACGGACGCCGATGATCCCGGGCGGGCAAGGCCCGAGTGATGACGGCCTGGTCACGCTCGGCGGCGAACTCGCCGTCGACGGCGTGCCTCGCGGCGCCGGCAAGGCGATTCGGCCGCCCGCGGTCGACATGGGCGAGGCGCGGGTCGGGAGCTGGACACGCTCCGAGAACGCCGCCACTCCCCTGGTCCGCACGCTCGAGAGCAAGCTCCACGACGTCGCCGTTGGCGGTGGTGGACGTTACCTCGTCCTGACGCTCAAGGAGGCGCGCAAGCTCGTCGTCTTCGACGTCAACACCGCCGAGGTCGTCAAGACGATCACGCTCCCGTCCGAGAATACGATGGTCGTCGCCGGGGCCGCGACGTTGGTTATTGCCTTCCCCGACCAGGCACTCTTCCAGCGCTGGGACCTGGAGACGATGACTCGCCAGGGCGCGAGTTTTCCGTCGCCGATCAAGGGCCGGCTCAAGGGCCTGGCAATGGGCAATGACTCCGATGGCCCGTTGCTGGCCGTCTGGTCCCCCGATTCGAGAAACAACATTCCGGAGCAGGCTCGGTTCAGCTTCCTCGACCCCAAGACCTTCAAGGTGCTCAAGGCCGGGCCGATCACCAACGGCGGCTTTCAGGGGATCGGCAGCGTGTCTGCCTCGGGTGGCAGTATCCTGCTCCACCCGTCCATCCGCGATCGAGTTCACGTCCGCACCTCGGCCGGCGGTGATTTGTATGGGATCTGGCACACGGACTCGATGCCCTCGGGCTTTCAGACGCTCGCCGTGCACGGGGCGACGCTCAAGGGCATTTACAACCATGACGGACTCGATCAGCTCGCTCCCGGGCCAGACGGCCACACGGTCTACACGGGCCGGGGCGGGGCACTCGATGCCGATGGTAAGCCCGTGAGGGGCGGCGACTCTCGGCCCGGGACGATTCCCGAGCTCACCATCCCCTCGCCTGACGCGGCTTATTACCTCAGCATCAACGGGCTCAGCGGCAACATAGCGCCTCACGCTGGTGGTGGGACGGTCTCGGCCAGAATCACGGCCTCGGTCCATGCCGCCAGTGACGGCATCCGGCTGCTGACCGTCAGGGATCTCGACGAGATGGACGGCGCGAAAAATAACGAATCATCAACCCAGGACGATTTCACCGTCGAGAAACGGTTCCATTTCGTCCCGGCCGCCAACCTGCTCGTCACCATCCCGTTCACCAACGACCGGCTGGTATTGCGCCGACTCGACATTCGCAAGGCCCTCGACAAGCTCGGGACCGACTACCTCGTCGTCACGACCCCCTCGAACCTGTACGCCACGGCTGGCAAGACGCTCGACCATCAGATCGAAGCTCTTTCGAAGGCAGGAGGCATCCGATGCACCGTCGCGCAAGGTCCGGACGGGCTGACCGTCTCACCAACCGGCAAGCTGACATGGCTGTCGCCGAAGAGTCCGGCGAGTGGTGATGTCGTGACAGCCGTCGTCACGGTCGCAGACTCGACGGGAACGGAGCGGTTTCACACGCTCAGGATCCGCGTGAATTGACCGCTCCCACGAACCATCTCGTCGAAGAAGATGCTCTCAAGGAGAGGCGGTTGATTCCGGGGACACCATCCCGGATTCTTGCGTCGGGTTCTCGCTCCTGGTCGTTTCCGAAAATGGATCACTTCGCACGCGTCGTTGCTCCCGGCATTCCACATCACATCACCGTGCGAGGTAACCGCCGCCATCCTACTTTCTTCCGTGCGGAGGACGACGAGTGCTACCTGGAGCTCATGGCCCAGTTCAATCGTGCCGAGCAGGTGGAGATTTGGGCCTGTTGCCTCATCGCTGGTGCGGGTAACTCCTTTGCTCCAACCGGCCCCCAACTGGCGCCGCCTGCTGATCAGCGTGATTCGGGAAGAGGATTTGAAAGTCCTCCGGGGCCACGAGCAGAGCGGCCGCCCGCTTGGTGGCGAGGCCTTATCGGCATCCCTGGAACAGAACCTGGGCCGGATCTTGAGACGCCAGAAACCCGAACCGAAGGGCAAGCGTCCGAGTTGAGTATGGTGTTCCCGGAACCCAGGAACCCGAAGCCGGGCTCGTCTAGGGCGGGGATCGTCACGAAGTAGATCGGCGCCACCCCCTCGCCGAGCACCGCGCGGGCCGATTCGTACTTGAGGTACTCGACGATCTCCCACTCGCAGTAGGGGCTGGTCTGGTATTCGGGCGAGAGCACCAGCAGGAACAGGTGCGACTGCTTCAGGCCGTCGAGGATCGTGTGCCGCCAGACGTTCATGCCTTGGATATCGTGCTTGTCGAAGAAGTACAAGAGTGCCTCGCCGCACAACTGGCGGTCGTCGCCGGCGATGTGCTCGACCAGCTCGGTGACGCGGCCGTTGGTGTTATCGCGCCGGGAATAGCTGACGAAGACGTCGCAGGGCATGGGAGCGAGCTCTTGTCAATATGCATGTCGCGGAACGCTCAGTATAGTACGCAGTAGGCAGTAGGCAGTGAAGACAGTGCGGAGCGAGTCTACGAGCCGCTAGCCACTAGTGATCCAGCAACCTCGGATTGACAAGTGGAACATGGGGAGACCGTCGGTCGACCAAGAGGGCGGCGACCCTTCGGGTGCCCGGAGACCCGTGCCCAGCAGCCGTTCGGATCGGATTTACTAGGGAAAGGCTGCAGTAGATGGAGGAAAGCATGAAGACAGTCTTGCTGGTGTTTCTTGTCGGGACCATTTCCTGGTCCGCAGTCGCGGCCGATGAGCCAGGAGCAGGCCAAGCGGAAACGACCGCCGGTTGGGTCAAGCATCCCCGGAACCCGGTGCTCGGCGGCGATCTCGGAACCTGCTTCGATGTTTCGGTTCTCAAGGAAGGCGGCAAGTACCGGATGTGGTTCTCCTGGCGACCCAAGAAAAGTATCGCGCTGGTAGAAAGCCACGATGGTGTCCAATGGAGCGAACCGCTCATTGTCCTTGGCCCCAACGAGAAGAGCGATTGGGAGGATGACCTGAACCGGCCGGTCGTGCTCAAGAACGGCAGTCGCTATCAGATCTGGTATACCGGACAGGCACGAGGCCACTCATGGATTGGCTATGCCACAAGCCAGGACGGAAGAGCGTGGCAACGGATGAGCAGCCGCCCGGTACTCTCCGCTGAATCGCCGTGGGAGCACGTAGCGGTGATGTGCCCGCACGTCTTGTATGACGACGAGGCCAGGCTTTATCGGATGTGGTACTCCGGTGGCGAGCAACGTGAGCCAAACGCCATTGGTTACGCGACCAGTGAAGACGGCCTGACCTGGATCAAACACAAGAGCAACCCTGTCTTCCAACCCGAGCCGAAGAACGTTTGGGAACAAGATCGAGTGACGGGCTGCCAGGTGATTCGCCGGGGCGACTGGTTTTTCATGTTTTACATTGGCTTTCAGGACGGGAACCATTCCCAGATCGGCCTGGCTCGATCTCGGGACGGGATCACCGGCTGGCAACGTCACCCGGCCAATCCGCTCATACTTCGCGGCAAGAACAAATGGGACCACGACGCCGTTTACAAACCGTATGCGATACTCGATGGCCGGCGCTGGCTCCTCTGGTACAACGGGCGCAAAGGCGACATTGAACAAATCGGGCTGGTCACGCACGAAGGAGCGGACTTGGGCTTTGGAAGTCCGTAGGAAGTTACCGGGCAGAAAATCGGTGTCAGTTCATCATTTTGAAAGTTTACATATCGTGTCCGCGGAACTCCAGTGCTTCCTCGAACCCGCCGTGGGCGGCGATGCCGCGCGACAGTGTACAATACTCGCGGTGCGCTAAACGGAGGACAAGGCGCCATGACAACCGTTGATTTTGAACCTCTCTCGGTCGCGGTGTCGCTACGTGAGGAACCAATCCTTGAGCGTCACCGGATGATCCTCAGCCTGGGCAGGGCTCGTTGCAGCTCTCCCACTCCGGCCTCGGTGACCCGGGTATGTTCAACAGAAAGCGTTTCCAGGTTCCGTAGCCCCGCCAGTTGCTCTAAGCCCAGATCGGTGACCGCGGTCTGGTCGAGACAGAGCCAACGAAGCCGGCTCAGCCCGCGCAGATGGACCAAGCCTGCGTCAGTTACTTTGTTTCCCCAGAGATTCAGCGTCTGCAGTCGCCAGAGCCCTTCCAGATGCGCCAGGCCCGCGTCGCTGAGCTGGGTGCAGGGAAGCGAAAGGGTATCAAGCCGGCTGAGACGGCCGACGTGAACCAGTTCTTTGTCGGTGCAACGGAAGAAAATGTCGACGCGAGCCACGGAGCAGAGGTATTCGACGCCGATGCGATCCGAAAGCCGCTTGGGCCACCACGGCGCACCGTCTCGAATCGGACGTCCGTCCTTCCACTCCCATTCGTATGAGACGTTGCCTCCCGCCGCCTGGATCGCCTTGACTGCGGCGAACTGGTCGCGAGCGCTTCGGACAATCCAGCCCAGTCCGCCGCCAATAACGAGCACCAGCACGATCAGCCCGCGCATGCTGAAACGCAGGTAGCGGTGCCACCAGCGCGAGTTGGGTTGCGGTTGATCCGTCATGCCGGCTTCCTGCGATAGAATCGGGGCCGTCCCGCCAACGTGATCAGTCTATCGCGGGGTCGAGTAAAATAGGAGAGTGGACAGCGCTCAAATTCGGGCATGGTTCGAGAGGAGGTTACAGTTCAGGGTACAGGGGTCGACGCCCGCGGCGTCTGTGTTTCGTCTTTCGCTCCGCGAAAGCACGCCCTTTCGCGGAGCTAAAGGCGACTTTGCTCTAACCCCAGCTCATGTTACCCACGAAACACGTAATCTGAACCGTGCCCAAATTCGGGCGTTCCTCTGAAAATCGGCAGCGGAAGTGGGAGGGCCAAGAGGGGCTTGGTGGTGTTGATGACCAGCGTGGGAGGTAGCCCCGAGGTTTTCGACCACTTACGTGCAGGGCAACGGCCCCTCCCAAGGACCGAGAGCATTGAACACGGGACGCCAACGACGGTACAGTGTTGGGTCGTTGGATTCGTTGCGACCGAGTTCGTCGATCTCGCCGCGCGTCTGATTTTTCTTGAAGCTTGGATGAAACTCCGCGGGTCGATTCGCTCTTCAACCCGCCGAACCAAGGAGCCGACAGTGATGGCCCACGATGAGAAGGCCGGCACCGACCGCCGCACATTTTTACAGGCCGGCGCGCTTGCCACGGCGTCCGCCATGACTCTGGCCCCAGGCCTGAATGCGCAGGAGGTCGTCGCGAAATCGCCCGTGCTCCCGCGCCGGAAGCTCGGCAAGACCGGCGTTGAGATCACGATGCTCGAGCAGGGGGCGGTCAGAAGCCCGGACCGCGTCCTCCGGCTCGCCTTCGCGAGCGGCATCCGCGTGTTCGACACGGCCAAGCTCTACGGCACCGAAGCCAACTTCAAGAAGTGGTTCGAACAAGACTCTCATGTCCGCAAAGAGATCGTCATCGTTACCAAGGACATGCCCCGAACCCCCCGCCAGATGCTCGAGATGGTCGACCAGCGCTTGAAGGCCCTGGGGACCGACTACATCGACCTGTTCTTCGTCCACGGTTTGGGAGACGGACGGAAGCTCGACGACTGCATCAACCTCGTCAAGAGCCAGGAGTTCAAGGAGACGGCCGACGCGATCCGCAAGTCGGGCAAGGCCAAGTTCATCGGATTCTCGACCCACAACCCGAATCGCGCCCAGATCATCCAGGCGGCGGCCGAGGGAGGGATCGTCGATGCGATCATGCTCCAGTACACCCCGTGGCTCGACAAGGAATCCGCGCTCAACAGGGCACTCGACGTGGCATGGAAGAAGGGTATCGGCCTGATCTCGATGAAGCAGATTGCCTCCTACGGCTTCGGCGACGCGCCCAAAGGAAATATCCTCGACGATGTGGTCCGGCGCGTGCCGGCGCTCGCCGAGAAGAAACTGACCCCCTTCCAGGGACTACTGCACGCGATCTGGTCCGACGAGCGGATCAGCGCGGTCTGCGTTTCAATGAAGAACACCGACCAGGTGCGTGAGAACGCCGACGCGGCCCGCCGCTATGAGCCGCTCAAAACGGCGGAAATTCACGAGCTCCGCGATGCCGTGCTGGCGCATGGCCCCACCCTCTGCGCTGACTGCGAGGGTCGCTGCTCGATCGCTGGCGGGACCCAGGCCGAGCTCGGCAACCTGACCCGTTTCCTCACCTACCACCAGCACCATGGCTACCGAGCCGACGCTCGCCGGCAATACGCCGCGCTTCCCCCGGAGGCGCGCGACTGGTCGGGCGCGGACCTCGAAGCCGCTCGGGCCGCTTGCCCGAATCGGCTCGACTTCGCCAAGCTTCTTCCCGAGGTGGAGCGGCATCTCGCTTGAAGGCGATCCAACTTCTGTCCCATGATCCAAATCAGCCGCGGCATCGTGATCGACGAGCGTGAAATCGAATTTGATTTCATTCGATCATCCGGGCCCGGCGGCCAGAACGTCAACAAAGTGTCGACGGCCGTGCGGCTCCGGTTCGACGTCCGCGGCGCGGGCACGCTGCCTCCGGACGTGCGCGACCGACTGATCCGCCTGGCCGGGAAACGAGTGGGGGACGACGGCTTTCTGACGATCCTCGCGCGCCGGTGCCGCACGCAGGAGTCAAACCGCCGTGACGCGATCGAACGACTGGTTGAGCTTCTGGAGCGGGCCTGCGAGAAACCCAAGCCTCGGCGAGCGACCAGGCCGACCG
>JBIOJM010000290.1:0-13213 GCA_044450785.1 Isosphaerales bacterium | reverse complement strand
GTAGGCAGTAGGCCGTAGGCAGTAGGCCGTAGGCAGTAGGCCGTAGGCAGTAGGCCGTAGGCAGTAGGCCGTAGGCAGTCAGCCATCGGCCGTGGGCGATCAGGAGACAGTGTAAGATGAAGATGCGTTATTCATCCACGTGGGCTCAACTGTCCCTTTCTGTCCTGACTGCCTACTGCCTACTGCCTACTGCCTACTGCGAGATGCAAACGCCACCCAGTTCCTCGCTCAAGCCGATCGAGGTGAAGGTGTCCAGCCGGAAGGAGCCGGTCAGTTACGGCAAGGAGATCGCCGAGGTCCTGGAGAATAAATGCGTTGGCTGTCACGGGGCCGTCCTGGCGGAGAACCGACTCAACCTCGAGTCGGTAGCGGGGATGCTCAAAGGGGGCAAGCGGGGGCCGGCGCTCGTCGCGGGCAAGGCCGACGTGAGCCGGCTGTTCACGATGGCCGCGCATCGGCTCGAGCCGGTGATGCCTCCCAAGGATAAGCCAGCCAACAAGCCGCTCAGCCCGGAGGAGCTCGGCCTTTTGAAGTCCTGGATCGATGCCGGCGCCAAGGACGACTCGGCCCAGGCCGGCGCGGCCAAGAGTGAGGAGCCCAAGACGATCGTGCTGGGTGATCTGCCGCCGGGTGTCCAGCCGATCAACGCGGTCGATCTGACCGCGGACGGAGCGCGGGTCGCGGCCGGCCGGGCGAACGTGGTGCAGGTCTACGGCGTGGATTCGGGCCTGGAGATCGTCTCCCTGGGCGGGCATCAGGACCTGATCCAATCGTTGCGGTTCAGCCCCGATGGAACTTTCCTGGCAGCGGGGAGCTACCAGATCGTCACGATCTGGAACGCCCCGACGGGGCAGCTCCTGAGAACCCTGCCGGCTCATGGGGGACCGGTGGGTGCGCTCGCCGTCGCACCCGGAGGCGCCACGGCCTACTCGGGGAGTCAGGATAAGACGATTCGAGTCTGGAACCTCGTTGACGGCAAGCTGCTGCGAACGTTGATCCAGCCGGCACCCGTGACGGCGCTGGCGCTCGCGCCGGACGGCACGACCATTCTCAGCGGCGGCAGCGACGGCCTGATCAGGTGGATCGACGGGATCGACGGCCGCGAGTACGTCGCTCTGAAGGGACACTCCGCCTCAGTCCACGACCTGGCGGTGCTGCCCTCGACGGCGCGCGGCACCCGGATCGTCTCGGTATCCGAAGACGGCACTGGACGGATCTGGTCGCTCCCTCCCGGCGCCGATCCAAATGTGCGTCCCAAGAAACCGATGACGTCTTCCGAATTCAAGATGATCGTTCTGGCAGGTCATAAAGGACCGGTCCGAGCAGTGGCCGTCACGCCGGACGGGGACGCGATCGTCACCGGCGGTGATGACGCAACCGTGAGGGTCTGGAGCGCGGCCGATGGTGCACCACGAGGGGCTCTGGCTTCCGGTCACAGCGGACCGATCCTGGCGCTGGCGGTCGCCCCTGACGGCAGGACGATCCTCACGGGATCCGCCGACAAAACAGCCCGGTTGCTCGCGCGACCCGGCGGCAGGGTGCTTCGAACGCTCACCGGTCATCCAGGACCGGTTCGGAGCGTGGCGTTCTCGCCGCGCGGCCTTCGCCTGGCGACAGCCGACGAGCTGGGAGGCGTGAAGATCTGGGAGGCGGCCAATGGGTTGGGCGTGATCGCTTTTGGGCACACCGCACCCAATGGAGCGGCGACCCGGCCGATCGAGAAGGTCGCGTTCAACGCCGAGGGAGGCCTGGTCTCGGCCTCGGCCGATGCGACGCTCAAGACCTGGAGCTTCGCCGGGACCTGGACGGTACACAAGACGCTCGGCACCCACGTTTTCCGAATCTTGGCCCTCGACTTCAGCCCCGACGGCACGTTGCTGGCGGCCGGCGGCGGCGAGCCGTCGCGCACGGGAGAGCTGAAGCTCTGGCAGGTCGGCAAGGGGCTCCTGGCCCGGTCGTTGCCGTCGCTCCACTCGGACACCGTGTTCTCGGTGCGATTCAGCCCCGACGGCACGAAGCTCGCGTCCGCCTCGGCCGACAAGTTCCTCAAGGTGACGAGCATCGCCGACGGCAAGCTACTCCGCTCATTCGAAGGTCATACGCACCACGTCATGGCCGTCGACTGGAAGTCGGACGGCAAAGAGCTCGTCAGCGGAGGCGCGGACAGTGTGCTGAAGGTCTGGAGCTTCGACTCCGGCGAGCAACTCCGCACGCTTCAGGCGGCCGGCAAGCAAGTCACCTCGGTGCGCTGGATCGCCGGCAAGCCACAGGTGATCGGCGCGTCGGGCGATGCCCAGGTGCGAGACTGGAACCCGGACAATGGTGGGATCGCGCGCGTTTTCAGTGGCGCCGGTGATTACGTCCAGAGCGTGGCCGCCTCGGCCGACGGCGGCCGGATCGCGGCGGGCGGAGCCGACGGTGTCCTCTTCGTCTGGAACGGCCAGACCGGCCAGGTGATCCGGCGGCTCGATCCGGTGGCCCAACCAACCCAGGGAGGTGCGCCTCGAACCGCGGCGGCCCGGTAATCCGGAGAGTTTTCAACGATCTCGACCAATTCGTGGTGGGCGTGGGCACGGATCGCATGGCCCTGGCCCGGAAGGCGGCTCAGCGAGAGCAGTGTCACTGGGGGGATATCGCCGTCGTGGTCGAGTCCAGTCGGGAGGTTTGCGGAGTCCCGCATTAGAGCGTCGCGGTCCACCCGAAGCTCCTTCATTTTCCTCACCAGGATCCGCCCGGCGACCCGGTGCCCATCTTGTTAGGGCTCGAATTCTTCCTGACCCACCAGGCCGAATTTAACTTGCTACTCCCTCCGCAACATGGTGCCGTTACGCTGCCCTGAGGTCATCCCCTGGGCTTGCAGACCGAGCGCCGGGGAGATGCCGCCCCGGTGAGGGACTTGTTTGGCGGTGAGATCTCACCGGCCGACTTTGTGGTTACGAGCCTGTTTTCATGGTCCGTAGTTGTTCGTCCTTCTGTTCTGCCTCTTGGTACAATGGGGTGATCTCGATGCACGTTCCCCTGGAGATCGCGCCATGCAACTACGCAAGATGACCGAACTCGATCAGAGGATGATCGACGACTTTGAGTGGGCCGAACATGCTCCCGAAGTCCAACAAGACCCAGACCACTTTGGGAAGCTCGTGGTCGTCTACAACAAGCGGGTCCTGACGGTCGGTAGAGACCGTCAAGCCATTGTGGCGCAGGCCGCGCAGCGAGCCGGAGTTCCAGGGGATCAACTCGTCGTGGTCCTCGTGCCGACTCCCGAGATGTGGGAGATTCCCCACTAATGTCGTCTCATCACGCAATCTGATCATGTCATCAGCCTCCGCCCCAGCCACCAGCCCCGTCGCTTGGTCGATCTTACACACCTCGGTCAGCGGCGTGACTTTACCGATCGCTCGGCTGGAGGTCCCGCTCTATCTCGGCATGCCGCCACCGAGTCCGCGAAGCCCGCGGGACTTGTGCTGGCTAGACACCGGCGCTCCCATTTCCGTTATCCCCTTTCATGTTCATCATCAGCGTCTCGTCTGGCAGCCAATTCCTGGGATGAAGACCACTTGGGCTGGGCAGTCGTGCGACTTGGGCCGGATCGACGCGTGGATGGCGACGTCCCAGTCCCCGTATCTGCGAGGCCCTTACTCTCTGCTTGCCAAGTTTCCGCGGAGCGATCCGCCTGGCGCGCTCGTGCCGGTCCTGCTCGGGCTCGAATTCTTCCTGGCTCACCAGGCCGAATTCCAGCTCCTCCTCCCGCCTCAGGACGGACGCATCCTGCTTCCATGAACCCTCCCTCATCCGGCGGGTGCGGATGGAGGGCGTCAGACCAAGTTTCAAGTCTTTCCGGAAAAAACTTGAACCTTGGTCTGACCCCACTGGCAACATCCCTTCAATTGAAATAGCCGAAAATGCTCCACACGATTTCCCAACGACCACTCTCTCGATTGAGCAGATAATATCCGACAGCACCGTGGGATGTAGGTCCGAAACCGAACAAAAACAGCGCTGACTGCCCGTCTCGGGAATACCCTGGTAGATAGGGCTGGACATACCCTCGGGCGTCTGGGAATACTTCAGCGAATCCCAAGTCCAGGTCGACTCTGCTCAGGTCGGATATGAGGATGTTCGCGTTTGAGGGATGATAACTCGCGAGGGAATATCGCTCTCCCTTGGGATTACGCCTCAGGAGATCAACACGAATCTCTGATGGGATCGCTTTCGTCGGATCATTTGAGAGATGGGACAGGAAATGATCGCTAACTCCTCCGTACGTCGCAGCTTCCAAGACGACTTGCGACTTTTTTATGCTACGGCCACCCACGGCGGGGTTAAATTCTTTGTTCCCGATCATGTCCGAAAGCACGATGTCAAAAATCTCGTGGTCGGCGTTGGATCCCTGGTCTTGCCGAGAACGATCTGGACGAGGGGCCAACTGCCTACCACATCCGGCCCCCAAACCACCGAGGCAAAGGACCAGAGTTACCAGCGATTCTCTGCTCAATAAAACAGAGACGATCAGGCTGGTAAACTTGGTGACGAAGCACGACAGCGTCTTCATGGCGTTCTGCTCCTGGGTGGGGCTGGTACGCCCCCATTCTGACGGGAGAACGCCGTTCTTGCTCATCCTTTTTGGTTGCGGCTCTGCCGCGTTCGGGAGGACCACGTCATGTCGCCGTTAACGCGGCGCGGGTTTATGGGCACCACGGCCGCCGGCCTGATCGGCGCGGACGTCGTGGCGGCAAACGGCCCGCTCGAAGCGCAGGCCCCGCCCTCCGGGCGCGAGGGGTCGGTCACCGTCGGCGGCTATTTGGCGGCCCGCCTGGAGCAGGCCGGGATCCGGCACTACTTCGTCGTCCCCGGCGACTTCAACCTGGTGCTGCTCGACCAACTTCTGACAAACCCCCGCCTCAAGATGATCGGCTGCTGCAATGAGCTGAACGCGGGCTATGCGGCGGACGGCTATGCGCGCTCCAACGGGCTCGCGGCCTTCGTCGTGACGTACGGCGTCGGCGGCCTCAGCGTTCTGAACGCCGTGGCCTGCGCCTACGCCGAGGACCTGCCCGTGCTCGCCATCGTGGGCGGGATCAACAGTGACTCCGGGTCGCAGGGACGCCTGATCCACCACGCGCTGGGCGAGGTCCGCTACGAGTATCAGCGGGAAATGTACGCCGAGGTGACGGCCGGTGCCTTCGCCGTCGAGCACGCGGCCGACGCGCCGGGGCTGATCGACCGGGCGATCGACCTGGCGGTCCGGCGGCAGAAGCCCGTGATGCTGGAGATCGCCTGCAACGTGGCGCCCCTGGCCGTCGCCGCATCGCGGCCCAAGCGGTTCGACGCCGCGCCGGCGAGCGACCGCGCGGCGCTGGCCGACGCCGTGGCGCACACCGCCGAGCTTCTCGACGCGGCCAAGCGGCCGGTGCTGGTAGCCGGCTCAAAGCTCCGGCGCCCCGGGGCCTCGCAAGGATTTCGCGCCCTGGCCGACGCGTCGGGCTACGCCGTGGCGGTTCAGCCCGGCGGCAAGGGGATGTTTCCGGAGACGCACCCGGGATTCGTGGGCCTGTACTGGGGGCCCGTGAGCTGGCCCGGCGTCGCCTCGGTCGTGGAGTCGGCCGACGCAAACCTGCTGGCCGGAACGATCCTCTCGGACTACGCGACGACCGGATTCACCGCGGCGCTCGACCCGAAGCGGATGGTCCTGGCCATGCCCGAGGAGATCCGTCTGCCCGACGCGACCTACGCCGATGTGACGCTCGCCGACTTCCTTGCCGCCCTCGCCGCGCGGATCCACCGCAACGACACGTCGCTGCGCCAGTTCCGTGACGGACAGAGGCCCGTCGCCCCGGCCGCCCCGCCGAGAGCCGACGCGAGGCTGAAGATTGAAGAGGTCGCTCGCCAGGTCCGGGCGGCCCTTGGCGCGGCGACGGCGCTGCTGGTCGAGACGGGCGACTCGTGGTTCCATGGCCTCGAGACGCGCCTCCCGGAGGGCTGCCTCTTCGAGATCCAGTTCCAGGCCGGCTCGATCGGGTGGTCAGTCCCCGCGACGCTCGGCTACGAGCTGGGCTTCAAGGAGCCCAGGCGGGTGATCGCCATGATCGGCGACGGCTCGTTCCAGCTCACGGCGCAGGAGGTCTCGACGATGATCCGGCATGGGACGCGGCCGATTATTGTCCTGGTGAACAACCGCGGCTACATCATCGAGGACGCGATCCATGCGGGGCCGTACAACAAGATCAAGAACTGGGACTACGCCGGCCTGATGGCTGTGTGGACCAACGGCGAGGGGGCGGGCCTGGGCCTCCGCGCCAAGACGGCAGGCGACCTGGCGGCCGCGCTCAAGACGGCCTTGAGCCACGCGGGCCCATGCCTGATCGAGGTCGACATCGACCCGACCGACTGCAGCCCGACGCTGCGTGAGTGGGGTGTCCGCGTCGCGGCGGCCAACGGCAAACCGCCCCGGGTCTGATCGATCCGAGGCTCGTCAAGGAATGTCTTGGGAACTCGAGCCCGGGGTCAGACGTATCACTCGTCCGTCGAGCGATCGGCATCGGCTTGCGGGTCGCCCCCTGGCTCGGCAATGGTCTGATCGTGACCTTGACCGTTCACCTGATTGTGGCGGCGGGTCGTTTTTCAGGCGCTTTCCAAACCGTGGGTCAAACCACTACACTGGCCTGGTAGAACAAGCCGGCAATGACGCACTCACGACAAGGGGGTCAGGAATGGCGGTTGCGCTCGATGGTCCCAAGGCCGTCGTCTTGAGAAGCGACGACACCGTGGCGGTGGCGGCCCGCCCGATCCCGCGCGGGTTCGTCCTGCAACTGGGGGAGCGGACCGTCGAGGTCCGCGAGCCGATCGGGCTGGGCCACAAGGTAGCACTGACCGATATCGCCGCGGGCGAGCCCGTCTCCAAGTACGGACAGATCATCGGCTTCGCCTCGACCGCGATTCCCGCCGGGTCGCTGGTCCACGTCCATAATCTGAAAGCCGACCTTTTCGAGCGCGACTACGCCTTCGCGTCGGAACAGCCCGCGACGCCGCGGCCGGATCGGCTCAGGACGTTTCGCGGTTACCTGCGGCCGGATGGGCGGGTGGGGACGCGGAATTACATCGCCGTCGTCAGTACGGTCAATTGTTCGGCCAGCACCTCGCGCTACGTCGCCGATCGATTCCGGGACGGGGCGTGGCGGCATGATTTTCCGAACGTCGACGGAGTGTTCGCCATCACGCACAAAGGGGGCTGCGGGCTGCCTTTCGAAGGCCCCGACCACCAGATCCTCGAGCGGGTACTGGCCGGCTTCGCTCACCATCCCAACGTGGCGGCCTACGTGATCGTGGGGCTCGGCTGCGAGGTCGGCTACGCTCAACACCTGGTCGACACACAAGACCTGGTAACGCTGGGGCCAGCCAAGGATAACGGGCGGCGGAAGCCCGCCCATCGGCCCCGGACGCTCAATATTCAGGAAGAGGGGGGGATCACCCGCACGGTCGAGGCGGCGGCGCGCGCCGTCTACGAGCTAATGCCCGAAGCCAATTCGTGGACGCGGACCGAGCAGCCGGCTTCGAAGATCTGCCTGGCCATGGAGTGCGGCGGCTCCGACGGCAACTCGGGCGTGACGGCCAACCCGGCCCTGGGCGAGGCGGCCGACTTGATCGTTGCGCAGGGAGGGACGGCCGTCCTCGGCGAGACGACCGAGATCTACGGCGCCGAGCATCTGCTGACCCGCCGGGCGGTCTCGCCCGAGGTCGCCCAGAAGCTCGTCGACCGGATCAAGTGGTGGGAGTGGTACACGGGAGTTTTCGGCGCCCGGATCGACAACAACCCCTCACCCGGGAACAAGGCCGGCGGCCTGACGACGATCTACGAGAAGTCGCTGGGTGCCCTGGCCAAGGCGGGCTCGACCGCCCTGGTCGACGTCGTCCCCTACGCCGACCGGGTCGATCAGCCCGGGCTGATTTTCATGGACACGCCGGGCTACGACCCGCCTTGCACCACCGGGCTCATCGCCGGTGGGGCCAACGTTTTGGTCTTCACCACGGGGCGGGGAAGCGTGCTGGGCCTGAAACCGACGCCGTGCATCAAGGTGGCGACCAACACGCCGATGTACGAGCGGATGATCGACGACATGGACCTCGACGCGGGCACCATCCTCGAAGGTGAGCCGGTTGAAAATGTGGGCCGCCGCCTATTCGAGATGATCCTGAACGTGGCGAGTGGCGGAGAGACGAAGAGCGAGCGGGCCGGTGTGGGGGAAGAGGAGTTCGCGCCTTGGACGATCGGGCCCACGCTGTAACGCCGTCCCATCCGGGAGCCGGGCAGTCGCCCGCGCGGCCGCGGGCGGCCGGCTGGCTGCACCTCGGGATTGCGATCCTGGCGATTGTCGAGCTGGCCTGGCTGGCCTGGTTCTTGATCGTCCCACTTCGCGGCGTGCCGGCGGACAGCGGATTGCGCCGGGGCTGGATCTTGCTCAAGGCGTTTCCGGAAGTCGTGCCGGATACTCCCTTCCGCGATTCGTTTCTGGGAAAGGGGCTCGAGGAGCTCAGCCACTTCGAGAACCTGCCCCAGCGCGTCTCCATCCTGCTGGCCGCCTGCCTGATCGCGGCCGCCGCGGCCGGTCTCGGGGACCTGGTGCTCCGCGGCCTGCAGTTGGAGGGGCGCTTGGGCATTCTCGAGCGGGTGGCCCTCGACTATGGTGTGGGCGCGGGCCTGCTGGGCGTCATCACCTTGATCGTCGGCCGGCTGGGATGGCTCGACCCCTGGTCATGCCGGGCCGGCCTGGGATTAGTCGCCGCCGCCGGGTTGCTCAGCTCCCGGCTCTGGCGAGCCCCGACACCGAAGCTTGATTCCTCTTCCTACCTCTTCGGACTGGTGATCACCCCGTTCGTGGTGCTGATGATCCTGGGCTCGATGCTGCCGACCATTGACTTCGACGCCCTCGAGTACCACCTCCAAGGACCGAAGGAGTATTTCCACGCCGGCCGGATTGCTTTCTTGCCTCACAACGTCTACACGAACATGCCGTTCGATGTGGAGATGCTCCACTTGCTGGGGATGGAGGTGCTGAACGATTGGTGGTGGGGGGGACTGGTGGGGCAGGTCCTGGTCGCCTTCTTCGGGCCGGCGACGGCAATCTTGATCGCCGCCGCGACAGCTCGGGGGGGATCGATCCGGGCGGCCTGGATCGCGGCCATCGTTTACCTGACAACCCCGTGGATCTATCGTCTGGCGGCGCTCGCTTACGTGGAAGGCCCGCTCTGCTTCTATCACGGTGCCATGATCTGGGCCGTGGTCCGGGTCGCGACGCCGGGGCGGAGGCCGTGGGGATTACTGGGTCTGCTGGCGGGCTGCGCGATGGGCTGCAAGTATCCGGCCCTGATCTCGGCCGTGATCCCCTTCGGTGTCCTGGCGATGGTCGATTCCTGGCGGGGCCGGTCCGTCCTCCCGGTGGGACGTTTTCTGCTGGGCTGGGTGGTCGTGATGGGACCTTGGCTCGGCAAGAATGTGATGGACACGGGGAACCCCGTTTATCCGCTCGCCAACAGTCTCTTCCACGGGAGCTACTGGGACACGGCAAGAGAAACTCAATGGACGAAAGTGCATGGCCGCCTGCCGATCAAGACCAGGTTATTGTGGAGCTCGGTCGTCGACGTCGCCGGCCGGTCTGACTGGCAGTCGCCGCTTTACGCCGCACTTGCTCCCCTGGCATTGCTCCGCGCCGGCTCGCGACGACTGGCGTTTGCACTCTGGGGATTCGTGGCATACCTGTTCATCACCTGGTGGCTCTTGACTCACCGGGTGGACCGGTTCTGGCTGCCGATTCTGCCCCCATTGGCCATTCTTGCCGGCCTGGGCGCGGACTGGAGCCGCCGACGCGGTTGGACCATCCTCCTGGGCACGATCCTGACAATCGCGCTCGTGATGAACCTCACCTACATCACGACGGCGCTGGCGGGCTTGAACGAATGGACCGGCGACCTGGTCTTCCTGCGCCGCAATGTCCCCGAGCGATGGAATCGCCCGCTCGCCCGCCTGGACACCGAGCTGCCCGAAGATGCCAGGCCCCTATTGGTCGGCCAGGCCGCGGTGTTCCACCTCAATCACGCCGTCACGTACAACACGGTCTTCAACCCGGAGACGATCGAGCTGCTGGCGAGCGGCAAGACGCCCGACGAGTTTCGCCGCGCACTCCATGAGCGGAAACTGACCCACGTCTACGTCGACTGGAAGGAGATCCAGCGGCATCGCCAGCCCGGCGGTTACGGATTCACCGATTTCGTAACGCCCGACCGATTCGCGCTGTGGGTCGCGGCGGGCGTGCTGGAGGGCCCCTCGCTCGTCGTTTCCGAGCACGAGTGGCCCGGTCACGACCAGTACGAGCTGTACCGGGTTCGATAAATGACAGGTCACAGATTCACGCGAATACTTCAAGGTATAAGCAGATAATATGCGCGACTGGACAGTTGTGACGGGCGGCGCGGGGTTCATCGGCAGCCATCTGGTCGCGCGGTTGGTTGATTCTGGCCAGCCTGTCCGTGTGGTGGAACGGCCTGGGGCCGCGGTGGGCCACTTGCCCGAGGCGGCGGAGGTGTATTTCGCGGACATACGCGAACGGGGCGCGCTGGCGCGAGCGTTCGAGGGAGCGCGGTGGGTCTATCACCTGGCGGCGAATCCCAACTTGTGGGTGCGGGATCGCCGGGAGTTTCATGATGTGAATTATGGCGGGACGGTGAACGTGCTGGATGCTGCTCTGGCCGCCGGCGCCTTTCGGGTCCTCCACACCAGCACCGAGAGCATTCTGACCAAGGCCAAGGTGAACGGTCCGATCGATGAGAACATCGAGATTTCGTGGAGCGATGCGGTCGGCCCGTATTGCCGGTCGAAGCTACTGGCCGAGAAGTATGCGTTTCTTCTGGCCGCTCGGGGGCTGCCGGTGGTGGTGGCCAATCCCACCATGCCGGTTGGACCCGGCGATCGAGGGCTCTCGCCGCCGTCGCGGTTGATCCTCGACTTTTGCCGCGGAGCGCTCCCCGCCATGATGGACTGCACGCTCAATCTCATCGATGTCCGCGACGTTGCACTTGGTCTTACTCTGGTGATGGAGCGAGCCGAACCAGGGCGCCGCTATCTGCTGGGTCACGAGAACCTCACGCTGGCCGGCCTGCTCGGCTTGCTCGGCGGGTTGACCGGCGTTCGGGTGCCGCGGTGGCGCGTGCCTTATCCGGTGGGACTCGCCGTCGCCTGGCTGAGTGAGTTCCACGCCGACCATTTCAGCGGGCGAGCACCGCAGGCGACGCTGACGGGCGTCCGCCTCGGCAGGCGAATCATGCATTTTGACTCGTCACGGAGCCTCGCGGAGATCGGGCTGTGCCCGCGCCCGATCCGCGAGTCATTGGCCGACGCCATTTCCTGGCTCCGCGAGGCGGGACATTTTTAGGCAAGTTAGATGCCGAGTTTTGTCGCGGTTGCGGCTTGTGTTCGGGTGAGAACAGGGAGTTCGCGCAGAAATATCCAGTATCCAGTATCCTTTTCAAGTTTCCCAATTTATACTTAATAAAAGAGTCAGGGGGGAGATAAGTGGTGCGCCTGGTTTTTGATCGATCGGAAAACCGGGGACGGACGGAACCGTTGGATCGAACAACGCGGGGGATTGGATCGTAACGATTCATTAATTTCTCGCTGGCTAGTTCGAAGACAATTGATCTATAATGGCGATCTAGTTCTTGGCGGACGATAACGAATGTATCTCCGCTAGCGGCTCCGGACGAGGATCTCTCTCCATGCCCGCACGACTTGTGGCCATCGATGAAGGTCCAGACATCATGCTGGACCGCGCCATGGTGGTTGTGGGTCGGCACCCGTCGTGTGACACACGTCTGGATTCTCTGCGTGTTTCTCGGCAGCACTGTTGCATGAGCCAGGACAATGGCGAGGTGACGGTGCGCGACCTGGGAAGCACCAATGGCATTCGCATCAATGGACAAAGGGTGGAAAGGGGCCGGCTTCGTCCCGGGGATGAGCTTTCGATCGCTCACATCCGTTATCGGTTGGAGAACGGGCAGGGTCACGACCAGACGATTGCCGAACCAGGGGGCCTGATACTGGGCCGGCCCGCGCCCGAGGAAGAACGTGCCGCCTCGGTTTCCGCCCGGCCGGCCGAGGTCGTCGCCCCGTTCGCGAATGTGGGCGAAAATGCGTTCGCGGCGGCGGTTCGCAAGCTGCTGCCCAACGGGGTTGCCGACAAGTGCCGCATTCAAGTCATCGTGCAGATGGCTGGCGAGAATGGGCCAGGTGAAGACGAGCCGGCTCCCCTGGTGGAGGATCATGCCCGGGAGAATGCGGCCGAATGTCGTTCCGAATCGTCCCACTAGTCAAGGGAACTGCGCCGCTCATCACTCTGTATCGGCCGGTCCTGCTCATCGGGCGGCACCTTGAGTGCGACGTTCGCATCGACTCGCCGAAAATCTCGAGGCGACACTGTTGCGTCGCCATCGCCTACGACCGGGTGCTGATTCGTGACCTGGGCAGCCGCAATGGAGTGCGGGTCAATGGGCGATTGCTGGAGGAAGCGCGACTCCAGCCGGGTGACGAGTTGGCGATCGGCCCAATCCTGTTCCGCTTCGAGCTGGAGAGCGAAACGCCGGATGACACGGTGACTCCCTCGCCGCGCAGAGCGGCCGCCTCCAGCGCCGCACGACCCGCCCCGCTGGCTCCCAGTCTCCAATCAGCGACCCCAACCCGGAAAGCGTCGCGACCGGACTCCGATATCGACCTCGTACCCCTTGACGATATTTGACCGCCGGCGGCGTGGTGTTGCCTCGCTCGAAAAGGCCGGGCACGCCGCAGTCAATGCACCTCACAAAGCGATGGCGCCGTCCATCTCGACCTTACGGCGTCGATAATCGGGTTGTATGATAGGGGGATGGGATTTTCGATTTTGGATTGCGGACTCTCGCACGGACCAATCCAAAATCGGCAATCCGCTGACTTTGACTTCGTTTTCTCCCGCCCAATTCATCTGCGTCGGCCGGCGCTCATGCTCAGCCGCCAGGAGGTTCACGATGCTCCGCTGGATTCGAATTCCCCTGGGATTAGCGTTGATCTTGTTCATGTCGGCTTCCCTGATTTGGATTTTTTGGCGGCGGCCGGCTTGGGCACTTCCGGCATGCGCAGCACGTAACGGTCGGGCAGCCGCAGATCGACGGCGAGGATCGCGCGCTCGAGCAG
>JBIOJM010000289.1:0-13217 GCA_044450785.1 Isosphaerales bacterium | reverse complement strand
TGCGCTGAATGTCGGTCATGATTCACTCTCCGTGCGCCGCCGCAAATGAAACAACACAGAGAATGGTATACAAAAAAAGGGCTGCGCGCGCAAATCAGCCCAGTTTGCCAAGCTTACCCAAAGTGCGCGCTGGCCCTGCGGGCAAGGTCGCCTTGCCCTTTTTTGCCGGGCCGCTCTTGGAGATGAAGGCGAGGCCTCGGCTGGTGTGGGGCGTGCACCTGGTTTACTTCGGGCTCGTGATTGCCGGCTCGCTCCTCATTTACGAGCTGGCGGACGCGCAGGTCGTTCTCCTGGGCAAGGTTCGCGAGGCGCTTGCGACGAAGAACAATCCTCTGGGCATCGCGGGCCAGGCCTACCTCAGTGGAAGTATCCCCCGCGCCGCCATCGTGACGTTTCTGGTCAACTTTCTGCTCGGTTCAGTGGCCTACATCACTCTGCCGTCAATCCTGCTGCCGGGCAGCGGAGTCTTCCTGGCGGGCATTCGCGCCATGGCGTGGGGCCTGATCCTCGCGCCGGCCATGCAGTCGCTGGCCTACGCCATGCTGCCGCATTCCCTGACGATGCTCCTGGAGGGAGAGGGCTTCATCCTCGCCACTCTCTTCGGCCTTCTGATCCCGATCCACATCGTCCAGTCCAGCCTGGGAGGGAATCCGCTCACGCGTTTCGGCCGCGTGCTCCTGCTCAATCTCAAGGCGAACTTTTGGATCGCCCTGGTGCTGGCCGTGGCGGCGATCTACGAGGCCACCGAGGTGATCTTGATGAACCGGTGAGTCCGAGCGATATCCAGGAAGCCCGTCATGTCCCGCACGCACGCGACCGCTTTCTTCGTCGTTTTCTGCACCTGGATCTCCGCGGATCGAGCAGGGGAGATTGGCCTGCCGAAGCCGGAGGTCCCCAGCGGGTTCGGGGTGAATATCCACTTCACCGAGCCTGTTCGCGGCGAGATGGATCGGTTTGCCCAGGCGGGCTATCGCCTGGCGCGGATGGACCTGACCTGGAGCGCGGTCGAGCGACAGGGAGGCGTCTACGATTTCGCCGCCTACGACCGGCTGGTCGCTCATCTCTCCAAAGCCGGCGCTCGGCCACTGTTCATCCTCGACTACGGCAATCCGCTCTACGACGGCGGCAAATCACCGTTCACCGAGGCCGGCCGCGTGGCGTTCGCCCGCTTTGCCGCGGCCGCCGCCGCGCACTTCCGGGGCAGGGGTATCATGTGGGAGATCTGGAACGAGCCGAACCTTGCTCAGTTCTGGAAGCCCCAGCCGAACGCCGACGATTATGCCAGGCTCGCCGTCACCACGGCCAGCGCCGTCCGTGCGGCCGATCCCGGCGCGGTCATCTTGGCCCCGGGATCGTCGGATTTCCCCTGGGAGTTCTTCGAGACGGTCTTCCGCGGAGGTGTGTTGAACCACATCGATGCAGTCTCCGTTCATCCCTACCGTCGTACGCCGCCTGAGTCCGCGGCCAGCGACTTCGGGCGGCTCCGCGCCCTGATCGCCCGCCACGCCCCTCACGACAAGCGGAATCTACCCATCGTCTGCTCGGAGTGGGGCTACTCCACCGCAATGGGTGGCGTGTCCGAGGCACGGCAGGCGTCCTATCTGACGAGGATGTGGCTCGCGAACCTCGCCGCCGGTGTCAACCTGTCGATCTTCTACGACTGGCGTGACGACGGCAATGATCCACGCGAAAACGAGTTCCGCTTCGGCACGGTCCGCCGCGACCTCACTCCCAAACCTTCGTTCCTCGCGGCCAGCTCGCTCATCAGGGAATTGAACGGATTCGCATTCCGCCACCGAATCCGGGGCAAAGGCGCCGACGACTGGGAGTTGCTCTTCCAGCGCGGCGACACCCAAGAGCTGGCCCTCGTGACCTGGAATGCCGAGCCGAACGCCCCAGACAATCGTCAACGCCCTTCAGTCCGGAAGATCGGCGCCTCGGATCGCGCCTTCGTTTCTCTATACCGGCTCGCCTCGTTGCGCTATCCGGCGGGTGCCTTGACTCATGCGACCGGACGCGCGGCGGAAATTGCCGTCACGCTCGTCAACGCGAACCGGCTCAGCGGAGACTTCAAGGTCGTGGCAGGCGATACGTCGGTCCTGATCCCCGTACAGTCCGGTCAGGATGTGACCCGCCGCGTGACGCTACCGGCCATGGACGCGCGTGATGAGAGGGTCGACGTACCTTTACGCGTCCTCTGGGACGGCGCGCTCCTGCGTGAGCTGGCGCCATTGACCCTGTGGCGCGTCGACCCCTTGCGTCTGATGGCGACACCGCGAGGCAGCCAACTGGAGGCGACTGTCGAGGACCCCGCCCGAGTCCCGTTCCGGGGCACCCTGGCGGTCCTGACCTCTGGAGAGACTTCGACCTCGACGTCGCTGGCGATTCCGGAGGGGGCCGACCGGGGGACCGTTCAGATTCCTCGACCCGGTAAAACGCACCGACTCGTCCTGAAGGACTCGAGTGGCAAGATCGCGGCGAGTCTGGGGCCGCGGCGATACGAGCCGATGGTCGACTTTCCCGTGCGCGAAGGCGAGGCCTCGGGGTTCGACCTGACCCTGTTCGTTGACAACGCTCCGCGTGCACGGGTACCGCTGGCAGCCGTTGCCGCCGGGCCCGACGGCCCGGCACCAGTGGCGCTCGCGGTGCCCTACAGGTTTGACCGTGGCTGGCGTTACATCGAGGCTGCCCCCTCCCAGGCGGCGATACCCGCCGGCACACAGGCCTTGACCTTTTGGGCCCGTTCCACCGCCGGCGACGACCACCTGCGCAGCCGCTTCCGCGACTCGACCGGCCAGACCTTCCAGCTCGACCTGGGCCGCGTCGGCTGGACTGGCTGGCGTCCGGTGACCGTCCCGCTCGACGGCTCCCTGATCGGCTCCCACTGGGGCGGCGCAGGCGACGGGGTACCCCACCCGCCCCTCTCCTGGGAAGCACTCGTCCTCATCGACTCGGCCCGCCGCGACGCTCCTCACCGCGGTGAGATCTTGATCGCCTCGCCCTTCTACGAAAAAAGGGGATAAGTCCAATATTCAGGTACGCTCTACCTCATCGCGAGCCGCTTTCCTTGGCCGGCCGCGGGGGCGGAACGTCGACTCCAGACCGAGCCGCTTGGCCGTTCGCTTCTGCCAATCCAGGTCGCCGAACGGGCGGCCGCGAACCACCGACGCCTGAAGTGCTTCCAGCTCCTTCTTGGTAAGGGCCCGGTTGACCCGCGCCTGCCAGTCCGCAGGCCGTGCGATCGGCCACGGGCACAGCGCCGGCCTATCCTTGTGGTCGCCCGGATTCAGCCAACGCCACAGGCTGCTCCAATGCCATCGCTCGGCGCGCGCCACAAGGGTCGGGCGTACCGGGTTGCGCTCCACATACCGCAACACCGTGAGGAGATGGTCGTCGTCTTCGATCGGAAAAGATTTGTAGGTCCCTTGGTAAAGGTGCCCGCTGCCGACCGTTTGCCGATAGAGGTGCCAGCGACGCACATGGGTCGTCGTGAGCCGCTGGACAAAACGCCCCAAGTCCCCATCGTCTACCGGCCAGAGTACAAGATGCCAATGATTCGGCATGAGGCAGTAGCCCAAGACGCGCATGACGACATGCTCCATCGTCTCGGCCATGATTTTCTCGAACGCGTCGTAATCGGCGTTCTCGAGGAAGATCGGATCGCGTGCGTTACCACGGTTGAGCACGTGAAAGATCATTCCACCAGGGGCGACTCGTGCTGTGCGGGGCATGCTCGAACTCTATCGGGAAAATGCGCCCGCTGTCAACATTTATTGGACTTATCCCCTTTTCAACGATATGTTGCGTCCGTTGCTGCGCAGACCCGATCTCGACGCCGGCGATTCTTCGAGGGAGTTGACGTCCGAACAGGTAGTTGGTAGTCTGCCTCGCAAATACTTTGCAGCCAGCGCGTGGTGAAATGGTCAGCCCCCGCGGCCTGGGCGAGTGACGTGAGTGGCTTTGGCAGGTATCCTTCTGATGGGTCGGTGGATGTTCGGACATCTTGGAGAGTCAGAGCTTGTCGATGTCGGTTGACAAGCTGGTCAGAGAACTCGGCTACGAGGAGTCTCCCAACTTTCTCCAAGAAAGTGATTTCGGGGGCGTGCCCGGCTATTCCCACCTTTTCCGGCGGGCGACCGCTAGGTGTCGCCTCAAGGGCGTCTATGCCCTCCGAGACGAGTCCGGGGAAGGTAGCCCCAACGTGGTACCGCTGGTCTACGTGTGCGAAGAGGTGGCTGACGTTGCTCCGGAGGAAATCCATCGGCTCGCGTGGAACCAGAACGTCGTTCCCTTCGTTTTGGTTGTCGCGCGGGATGTTGTCCGGCTGTACTCTGGGTTCAGCTACGGAGCCCCCGTTCACGCTGGTACGGGTGACACCGGTCGTGACGGGGTACTCATGGCCGCCGTGGCGTTCAACCAGGTGGCCTCCGAGTTGGGCAGCTTTCGGGCCGACGCGATCGACCGCGGGGAACTGTGGCGGGACTGGGAAAGACGAGTTGATACGCATGGCCGAGTCGACTGGCAGCTCCTCGCCAACCTGAGCAAGCTCGGAGTTTGGTTGCGGGGTAAAGGTCTTGAGAAGGACACGGCACACGCACTGATCGGAAAGTACGTCTATCTCCGATACCTGCGCGACCGCGAGATCCTCTCCAACCGGAAGTTCGAGGAGTGGGGCCTCGACCCCGCCGCGGTGTTCGGGCGAGGAGCGACGGTGGCCGGGTTAAGGGCCGTGATCCGCGACCTGGAGGGGTGGTTAAACGGGTCGGTCTTTCCGCTCGAACTGACGGGGCCGGGCTCCCCGTCCGCAGAACACATCGAGAGGGTGGCCGGGGCCTTCGCTGGGGACGACCCCGAATCGGGCCAGCTCCACCTCGATTTCCAGCCGTACGACTTTTCTCACATCCCGATCGAAACGCTCTCGGTGATCTACGAGCAGTTTCTGCACGCGGAAGGGAAAGGGCGGGACGCCGGGGCCTACTACACGCCGGTTCCCCTGGTCAACTTCATGCTGCAAGAACTTGAAGACCGCAACCCATTGCGACCGGGCATGCGGGTGCTCGACGGCTCGTGCGGATCGGGCGCGTTCTTGGTTCAGTGCTACCGCAGGCTGATCGAGCGTCGCGTCCGCGAGTTGGGCCAAAGGCCGCGGCCCAGCGAGTTGCGCGAGTTGCTGGTCCAGACTATCTTTGGCGTGGACCGTGACGAGGACGCGTGCAGGGTCGCGGAGTTGAGCCTGTCGCTGACGCTTCTCGATTACATCAACCCGCCCGACCTCCGTCATTATCCGAAGTTCAAGCTTCCACGGCTGCACAATAAGAACATCTTCCACAGCGACTTCTTCGCGCCGAAATGCCCGATCCAGGCTGCTGACAAGTCGGCGAATTACGACTGGATCGTGGGCAACCCGCCGTGGGTCGAGGTAAAAAAGAAGGATGACGAGGAAGAGCCGCGGGAGGACTTGGACCGTCACCTCCGTGCCTGGATCGTGGAGCATCGTAAGTCTCACCCGACGGGCGGGAATCAGGCGGCTCAGGCGTTCGCTTGGAAACTAGGGGCGATGCTGAAGCCAGCGGGTTGCGCGGGCCTGTTGCTCCCGGCAAAAACACTGTTCAACTATGAATCCACGGGGTTTCGCAAGGAGTTCATCCGCCGGCATCGGCTCTGGTGCATGGCGAACTTCTCGAACATGACGGAGGTCCTCTTTGCGGGCCGGTCGCGGGTTCCGGCCGCCGCCTTTTACTTCTCTCCGGTGCAGATCGGTGACGATTCTCAGGCTGGAGATGAGCATACCCTTACCTATTCGCCGTTCGTGGCCAACCAGGAGGCAAACCGGCCTGCCGATCCCAACACCAGGAAGGACACATGGAACATTGTCGTCAACACCGGGGAAGTCAGGCGCATCCGCTTTTCGGACACATTGCGGGGCGACCTTCTGACCTGGAAGGTGGCGATGTGGGGATCGCCACGTGACGAGCGGCTCATTCGGTCGGTGCGGCATCGGTTCCCGGCGCTCAGCGAGTTGCGCGAGCGACTGAGTATCGAGATCCAAGAGGGGTTTCAGTTGCGGTCGGAAGGCACGAAGGGCGCCGAGTTCCGAGAGGACTTGGTTGGGAAGAAAATCCTTCTCATGAAGCCCTTGCGAGGGTGCGGCCGAATCTTCGTCTTCCCGGAAGGTGCCATCGGAACGATCGACCGACGTCACTCCTACCTTCGCACACGGGGCGGGATGAGCGGCATCAGCGTGAGTGACCCCCCGCATGTGATCGTCGACGACGCGCGGCGCTTTGCCGTATACAGCGACAAGTTCTTGGCCGTCCCGCCGCGTCAGATAGGCATCGCTGGGCAGGACGGGCACGCGAAACTACTCAAAGCACTTTCCTTGTTCCTCGTGTCGGACTTCGCGACCTACTACCAATTCTTCACCTCTCCGGCTTGGGGTGTGAAGCGTGAACTCGCGACGCTCCGCTCGCTAAAAGAGATCCCGATACCGTTCCTCAACATGAGCGACGACGAGCTGGCGGGGTGGGAACGGCTTCACGCCGACGCGATTCGGCAGCGCGTCACCGAACTTCCGCTGTTCGAGTTGGAGCGAGGCGATGGGAAAAGCTTGGAAGATGTAGACCGGGAGTTGAACGAGATGACCTATGCCGCACTCGCACTCTCGAAACAGGAACGGTGGCTGGTCGAGGATCTGACCCGCGTACGGATCGAGCTGGACGAAGGCAAACTTGGCGCTGCTGCGGTCAGTCCCCCGAAGGTCGCCGAACTCGAAGAGTACGCAGAGTCTTTGAGTAGGGAACTCGATGCTTTCCTTGACGTTGAGGGGAAGTACCACGAGGTGCGAGTGGTGCACGATGGTCACTCGGGAATGGTACAAATCAGTGTCGTGCGCTCCGGCATGTCGCCTGGAAGAGTGTGGGTTGAAAAGGCGGAGCGCCTCACTTCCAAAGCCTTCGCGCGGTCCAGGGATCTGCTGCGTCGGCGATACAGTCAGTGGATGTACTTCGACCGCAGGCTGCTGATCCTGGATGGGGAGAAGACTTTTCTGTTCAAACCGCTCCAGCGGTTCCATTGGACCCGCGGCCAGGCGCTCAATGATGCGGACCTGATCATCGGGGAGACGATCGCGGACAGCGAAGACGCCAATGTCAAGCACTGTCGGCAGCAAGGGGTTGGGCTGCATCATTGCAGCAGAGTACGCCCGTGAGCACGACGATGCCGGGATGCTTGGTTATGTCCAGTCAGGTACCTGCGACGCCTGGGCCCCGAAGATAGCGAAGAAGCTGTTCGAAAACAGGAAGGGTCACCATCTCTTGGACGGCTCAGTTTGGGAAACAAGCGGGTTGACACCAGAGCTCACCCACGTGTTCCGCACCCAGCACAACAGGCCCTCGCTTGCCCGGCCCGTCGATGTCTACCACACCTTGTTGCTCTTCTGCTGAATAAGCGGTGCGGAAAGAGGGGGCATTTCACGTCTGTTCGGAAAATTGACCGACATCAAGGCCGAATGGTTGCTCCAGGCCATTCAGCGCACCCGCATCATTCGTTTGATTGAAACGGTCGAAGGCCGTGCGAGCGATTTCGATGTGACGTGGCTGACGCTCACGGTCGTGGCCCTCGTCCTGCCAACCAATGAAGATCGAGGAATCCGTCGCCATCGATCGAACCAGGTCGACGATCTTCGAACACGCGCGGACGGTTGTCGCCAGCGAACAACGCCCGTGGTCGGGAAAGCGCGCAGAGCCGCGAGGACCTACGTAGTACGGATGGAGATTCAAATCGACTTTGACCCCATGCTGGGCGCCGGAGATCAAGGCGAGGCGAGCCGTCATCACGGCGTCGTCGACAACCGTCAGGTCGGTGGTTCCCGGCCCGGCAATCACGATGTTCACGTCGAGACCGATCCTCTCCTGTCCGAATTCGGCCGCGAGCGTACTCAAGTCCAAAAATACCCGAGCGATGGCCGTCCGCGGCATTCCTTTCTGAAGGACCTCATTTCGGATTCGATCATCGGCCGTCTCGACGCCGAGGATCGGACGGACCATGTAACCGTTACCCAGGATCAACAGGATCCGCCTGAGGGTGTCCGGCCTGATGAATGCCTCGCGCGAATCGAGTGAGACGACACGCACGGCCGGGAGTGACCGGGCGAAAGCGGCGATCTCGTCGAGCAGATCCGGCGGCATCTCCCGCGGATTCAGCAGGGAGCCGGAATTGTAGAGGACGAGGTGGCTGATCGAAGCGAGGTGAAGCTGATAATGCGCGCGGAACCACGCCAGGCGCTGCCGGTTCGTGGTGTGATCGAAGGCCGCCCCCTCTCCGGCCCCGATATCGCAATGGAAGCACCGATTTCCGGCGTAGTAGGGGCAGAGGCCGCCTGGTGCGTGGTTGCCGAACACGAGCGCGAGCCGCCAGCCATATCGGTCGCGTCTCGGTTCGAAGACGCTCTCCTCCCGCGGGACCGCGCAGGGGATCGAGGACCCAGAGGTCTCACCAACCTGTGGTCCCGGATTCAGGCCGTCAGCGGGCTCGTCGGACAAGGCGATCTCCCAGAAAGAGGGCATCGATGTGGGTCCCGGCGAACGTTCTCAGGGCATCATCGGGTGTGGCCACCAGCGGTTCCTGGTCGTTGAAGGACGTGTTGAGCACAAGCGGCACGCCCGTGAGCTCGCGAAATCTCGAGATCAAGGCATGGAATAGCGGAGTCTGCTCGCCGTCGACGAGCTGGATGCGACAAGTGCCGTCCTGATGGAGGACGGCCGGTATGAGCGGGGCTCGCTCCGGACGGACCGGGTAGGCCAGGATCATCAGATCCCGGCACGAAACAGCCCCCGGCCGATCGCCTGGGAGCTTGAACCAGTCTGCTGCATCATCGGCCAGAACGGACGCGCCGAAGGGTCGGAAAGACTCGCGGTGCTTGATTCGCCGGTTGAGCGCATCGCGGACCCCAGTGCGCCGGGGATCCGCGAGCAGCGAACGGCCGCCCAGCGCCCTGGGCCCGAACTCCATGCGTCCCTGAAACCAACCGACGAACCGGCCGTCCGCAAGCAGGGTTGCCGCCATCCGGGCCGGATCCTGGACCTTCTCGGTCGGAAATCCCCACCGTGAGATCGCGGCATCGATCGTGGAGTCATCATACAAAGGGCCGAGAAATGGAGTGAGCACGCGAGGAGGCAGGCGCCGGCTCTTTTCTAGGGCCCCATCCGTTTCGCGGGCGATCTCGAGAGCAGCCCCAACGGCCGTTCCGGCATCGTGGGCCGCGCCGAGCATGAAGAGGGAGCGAAAGGGGCCTTCACGCTCCAGCCGGGCATTCGAAATACAGTTGAGAGCAACCCCGCCCGCGAACGCAAGGTCGCGCTCTCCGGTCGCCCGAGCCAGCCGTCGACCGAGAGCCAGGATGGCCTCCTCCGTTCGCCTTTGCAGGCCGGCGGCGACATCCGCGAACCGCTCGAGCTCGGGCGGATCCAGCGGACTACGTCTCGGTCCGAACAGCGACTCGAGGCCGCACACGTCCTTGCTGCGGAGCCGGGCCAGGGCGGGGTCGAGCAGGAATGGCGGCCCATCGTGCCTGCACATTCCTCCGTCGCGATCGACGAGGCGGAAGAGGCGATCGATTTCGGAGCGGAAGCGCCTCGGGTCTCCGAAAGCGGCAAGGCCCATAACCTTGCAGGCATCGAATTCCGTGAATCCGAGATAGACGGCCACCCGCTCCCAGAGCATGCCGATCGAGTGGGGGTACTCAATTTCCTCGATCGCTTCCAGACCTTCCGGAGAGCCTCGACCGAGCCAGGCGGTCGACGTCTCGCCGATCCCATCCACCACCAACACCGCCGCGCTCCGGAACGGGGACGCATGGAAAGCGCTCGCGGCGTGTGCGCGATGATGGGGCACGAAGTGGAACCGCCCGGCAAGGGAGTCGTCACGCGCTGCCCGGGCCAGGATGTGGGGGATGCCGAGAACGCGCCTGTTGAACTCTTCTTCGCCCCTCGGGCTCCCGAAGCCCATGTCGTCCTCGATCTCGTCCGAGTCGCCGCCGATCCGGGCGAGCCGCCGGCCGGGGACAAGTGAGTAGGCGATGGCGCCCAAGTCCGAGAGGGCGGCTTCAGGCGCGGCTGCGAGGCAAGCGCGAATGGCATTCCAGGGCAGCTCGTCGGGGTTCGAGACACAAGCCGTCTTCGCATGCTTGACTCGTGTGAGTCGTTCCTCTTCGATCGCGAAACAGACCTCGCCATCACGAACCAATGCCGCCGCGCTTTCGTGGTAGGCGCAATTGACGCCCAGGATCAGGCGCCCTCGGGCGAGAGCCATGCGACGTCGAGCAGAAATTGGACTTATCCCCTTTTCTTCGCCGGGGAATCATTGGAACCGGATCTCGTCCTCGCGCTGGCGGCGGGGAGGCGGCCGCTCCGGCTCGACCTCGGCCGGCCCGGCGACTTCCCGCGAGAGAATGCTCGGCACCGTCAGGTCGAATGTCTCGGCGCCGGTGGCGAACCCAAGATCGTTGATGGTCTGCTCGGTGCGGATCAGGCCCTGGGTGATCTGCTCGACCTGTCCGGTGATCGCGCCGGAATCGCTGCGGTTGATCGCCAGCTCGGTGACCGTCTGGATCTTGGTTTCCAGGTTTTCGATCTCGGCCTGAAGCAGTTCGTGGTTCTCCCGCGCCTTGTCGAGATTGGCCAGCCGGGAACGGCACGAGTCAAGGTTGGCCTGAAGCGATTGTCGGATCCGGGATCGGTTGGCCGAATCGGGCTCCTTCTCCAAGCGTCGAATCCGGTCCTCCAAGCGACGGACCTCGGCCTTGATCTGGTCGCCGCTGGTGTTTTCGAAGAATCGTTCGAGCATGTGCTGGGAATAGAGCATGCGCAAGTACATCCAGAGCAGGCGGTCGAGATCGGAGAGCTGGAGCTCCTCGAGCGGGCGGATCGACTCGGCGCCGACGGGCTCTCGCATCTGCTCGGCGATCTGGCGCAGGGCCAGGCAGCGGTCGCGGATCGCCTGGAAGCGACGGAGCTGCGCGGGGGGAAGGCCCTTCTTCAGGCGCTCGACGGTCTCGGCGTCCGCCTGCGCGCGTGCGGTCTTGTGCTCCTGGGCGTCAACGTATCGTTGAAATCTGGGGTGGGTCCCGAGAAAACCCAGGTACGCGGTCTCGCCCGCCAGGACCAGCGGGACAGCCACATCAGGGTGCCCGGTGAGGACGGCGAAACCCATGCCGCCCAGGAAGACGAGCAAGTTCCAATGAAACAGGAACGCTTTCTTGATGTATTTTCCCAGACCCACGGCGGTCGCAGTCCTTCCCGGGTTGATCGTTCGGGCCCGTCAGGTGCCGGCGCGGCGACTCTCTTCGAGCTGGCTGATCAGATCACGCAGATAATACACGGTTTGTTGAAACTTCTCCTCCCGCTGCATCTCCTTGGACGGTCGGTCCGAGGGCTCGATGGTCAGTTCGTGCAGGATGGTCCCGGGGGAGTTGGAGAGCACATGGATGCGGTCGCCCAGGAAGACGGCTTCCTCGATCGAGTGCGTGACGAAGAAGACGGTGGCCTGCGTGGTCCGCCAGAGCTCCAGCAGGAGGTCTTGCATCGTCATGCGAGTCATCGGGTCGAGTGCGCCGAACGGCTCGTCCATCAGAATGATTCTTGGGTGCAGGATCAAGGTGCGCGCGATGGCGACCCGCTGCCGCATGCCGCCCGAGAGCTCGTGCGGATACTTTTCGTCGTCCTGGGCGACATCGAGACCGACCCGGGTGATCCAGCGGCGGGCATGCTCGTATCGCTCTCGACGAGGCACGCCCTGGCATTCCAGGCCAAACGAGACGTTGTCGAGCACGGTGCGGTGGTCGAAGCTGGTGTAGTCCTGGAACACCATTCCGCGGTCGGCGCCGGGACCGGTCACGGGCCGGCCCATCACGAGCACCTCGCCGCTGGTGGGCGGATGGTGGGGGGCCAGGCCGGCGATCAGCCGCAGGACCGTGCTCTTGCCGCAGCCGCTGGGCCCCAGCATGCAGATGAACTCGCCCTTGTCGACCAGGTCCTCGACGACAAACTGGACGTTGCGGATCGCGGTGAATTCGTTGGAGCGGCCCGGATGATACGTCTTGGTCACGTCGCGGAACTCGACGACATGCGGTTCCCGCACCTCATCAGGCCGGCGGACCCCGGAGAGCACCCGGCCGATGCCGATCTCGCGGCTCGATGGGGCGCTCGAGGTGCTGATGGGTTCCGGATCAGTCGGGCTCATGGTTTGGTGGGATCGGTGGGGTTAGCCAGGGTGCGCCGCCCAAGTAGCCTCGAGAGCGCTCTCCACAGCAGCAGGCGCACGTCCTCCCAGGCATGGAGCACAAGCCGGACGAGACGGTGCAAGATCCCCATACCGCCGTAACGGTAAGGAAACAACTCGGCCTGCACCGTGAAAAGAAGCCGGTCGATGAACAGAGCGACGATCGGGATGATCAGCAGGATCAGGATCACATGCTCGGGGGGCCCGCGCCGTTGCGAGGTAATGATGATGGCGCCCAGGCCCCCGGCTTCGCTTCCGCCCGTCACCACCTCGGCCAGCATGATGTAACCGAACGCCAGGCCGAAGATCAATCGCAGCGAGTTGAACACACTGGGCAGGGCGAGCGGAAGGAGCACCTTGCCGATGGTCTGCCAGGTGCCCGCGCCCAGGGTGTACGCCGTGTCGATGTACTCGCCGCCGACCTCCTGGATGGCCCGCGTCGTGTCCCAGACGATGAAGGCCACACAGGCAATGAAGATGAACACAACCTTCTGCAGCTCGTCGATGCCGAACAGCGAAAAGGTCAAGGGGATGAGCGCGGCCATGGGGATGTTGCGCCCGAACAAGGTCAGCGGCAGGAAGAAGGCTTGCACCCGGGCAAAGCAGCCGCAGAGCACGCCCAGAGGCACTCCGACCAGCGCGGCAAGGCCGAACCCCAAGGTCAGGCGGCGGAGCGTGGTCAAGAGGTTGCGGGTCAAGGCCCGTTCGAACCACAGGCTGCGGAAGGTTGCAAAGGTTTCGGCAGGGGTGGAGAGCCCCTTCAACGGTGGAATGATCCGCTCTTCTGACTCGCCGAGAGTCACGTACCACCAGAGTGCGAAGCAGGCGAGCATACAGGCCACGCCCATGAGTACTGCCTGCCAGGCAGGCAGCTCGCGGCGCAGTGCGAACCGCAAACCCGCCACCCGCCCGGGGCTCGGCTCGGTCGAGCCCTCCGGGAG
>JBIOJM010000288.1:0-13247 GCA_044450785.1 Isosphaerales bacterium | reverse complement strand
GTATGGGGGCGGAGGGGGTGGATTCATGTCGAGTCTCTTCGGCGGACTTGGTGGGGCCCTCGCCGGCAACTGGCTCTACGACCAGTTCTCGGGCCGCCACGGCCACGTCAGCTCGGCGGATGCCCTCTCTTCCCAGGATTACTCGTCGGGAACGCCCGACGCGGGCGGTGACGCCATCGTCGGCGCGGACGACGACCCCGGTGGAGGCGCGTCGTGGGACGACGGCGGTGGTGCCGACGCCGGCGGCGGTGACTGGGGTGGAGGTGATGCCGGCGGCGGCGGTGACTGGGGCGGTGGCGGCGGTGATTTCGGCGGTGGCGGCGATTGGTAGAGCCCTGGCCTCACGGAAGGATCTCTCTCATTAGCTCATCCGCAGTTGTTGGTAGGCAAGCGCCCCCAACGAATTCGTGGCGTGCCTCACGGACGTCGTCGGCCAGATGCATCCGGCCCCGTTCTGCCAGCCGGCGTTGTAAGATGGCTGCCAGATCCATTTGTTCCTCTGGAGTAAGCCGGTCAACAGCTTCCAGCACTTCCCCGAAAGGCATCTGATTCATCGAGATCGCCATGGCTGACCTTTCGTTCTATGCCCAAGTCCGGCAGATGGATTCCGCCAACCCGTGTCTTCATTATTGCTTCTGGTCGCCGCGGCGTGCTAGATCGGCCGCATTGGTTGGGTCGGCGGCGGTGATTCACAGGTCAGTGCATCGCCCTTCGCGCAGATCTCGCAGGTTCTCGGCCAGTTCGTCAAGCCGCCCCGAAGCGACGTCCTTCTCGAACTGATGATCCCAGGCGTCGGCATCGAACTCGGCGAACCAGGCGCGGAGCGCGACAAGATCCTCGTCCGCTAGCTTCCGGATGGCGTTTTCGATCTCTTGAACGATACTCATGATCCGATCATATCCCCCGCCCCAGCCCGACGCAACGACCGCGGCTCGATCGTCCGGCTCCGAATCACAGGAACGATCGAGCCCGACCCGCATCCGACGACTTCAACCCGGATCCTTGATCTTGACGTTCTTGAACCAGCAGTCGCTGCCGTGGTCTTGGAAGCCGAAATAGCCGGTTCGCGGTAGCTTGCCGATGGCGACGCCCGTGAACTTGTGGCTCGAGCCGTCGGGCCGTTTGCCCGGCTCGTTCCATTCGTCCAGATCGATCGTCGAGACGCGCGCTTCGTTGAGGACGACCGCGATCTTCGGCCCTTTCGCGGTGATGGTCATGTGGTTCCATTCGCCGGCGGGTTTCTGGGCGTTCTCCTTGGGCGCGACCAGGTCGTAGAGCGCGCCTGGATCGTGCATCCCGGTGCCCGTCGTGTCATCGAGGGCGACTTCGATGCCGGTGTTGACGGGGTCGCTCAAGTTGCTGACGCGGATGAAGACCCCCGAATTGCAACCCTTGGAGAGCTTGTAATCGAAGTCGAGAACGAAGTCGGCGACCTTCGTCTCATGGACGACGAGGTAGCTGCCTGTGCCGTGCGGATTCAGACCGTCGGCCTGCACGTTGTCCTTGGGCAAGGGCTTCTTGTCGCAGAGGATCCAGCCGGCGCCGGTGGTCCCGTCGAAGATGGTCCGGAATTCCTTGTCGGCCGCGGTGGCCGCCGTCAGGGCAAGTGCCCCGGCGATCAGGCAGGTCTTCATCATGGTGCACATCGCGAGCTTCCTTCCATCCTGAACGTTGAATCACGTGATCTCGATCATGGAATCGAACGAGCGGGAACGCAGCCTCTGGGCGGCGGGCCCGGTTCCGGTTACCTTACCATGCATTCGAGTGAGAATCAGCAACGCGGTGGGGATCACCGACGCGATCCACCGGATCAGGACCGAGCAAGCTCATGGATCGATTCCTCGCGCGCCGCGAGAAGGTTAGAGAGACGCTGAAGGCTGACGAGATCGAGGCCCTGCTGGTGAGTGCGCCCACCAACGTCAGCTACCTGACCGGGTTCACCGGCGACTCATCGGTGTTGGTCGTCGGTCGCGAGCGGGACCTGATCATCTCGGACGGCCGCTTCACAACGCAGCTCGATCAGGAATGCCCGGGGCTCGAGGCGTCGATCCGAATGCCGGGCCAGGAGTTGCATGCGGCGATCGCTCAGGTCGTGGAGGCACTGGGGTGGCGGCGAGTGGGCCTGGAGGCCGCGAGCTGGACCGTCGCCGACTTCGAGGCGGTCCGGGCTGCATTGCCGGCCGTCGTGCTGGTCTGCACCCTGGGGCGGGTCGAATCGCTGCGGCAGATCAAGGACGAGGATGAAATCGCGGCCATCCGCGAGTCGGTCCGGTGCGCGGAGCGGGCCTTCTCGATGCTGCGCGCCGGCTTGCGGGAGGGGGAAAGCGAGAAGGATGTTGCCGATGCGCTGGAAGCGTATCTGCGCCGCTGCGGCGCGACTGGGGCGAGCTTTCCGCCGATCGTGGCCGTGGGGGTGCGGTCGGCCCTTCCCCACGCGCGGCCGACGACCGAGACCCGGATCGGCCAGGACGATTTCGTCCTGATCGACTGGGGTGCGACCGGGCGTCCTTATAAAAGTGACTTGACGCGAGTTCTCGTCACAGGTAAGGTCACTCCCAAGTTCGAGGCGATCTATCGAACCGTCCTGAGCGCTCAAGAACGTGGAATCGCCGCGATCCGGCCGGGCGTCAAGGCCCATGACGTTGATGCCGAAGCCCGCTCCGTCATCGAGGAAGCAGGTTTCGGCCGTTTTTTTTACCACGGGCTCGGCCACGGGCTCGGCATGGACATCCATGAGGCCCCTCGGATTCGCAAGGAATCGAACGTCCTGCTCGAGCCGGGCATGGTGATCACGGTCGAGCCTGGCATCTATCTGCCCGGCTGGGGTGGCATCCGGATCGAGGACGACGTGCTGGTGACCCCAGGCGGTTCCGAGGTCCTGTCGCACATTCCCAAGTCGCTTGAGTCGGTTCGTGTTGAATAGAAGCAGCCAGCCAGCCGCCGCCCGGCGCTCGTCGCGGGAATCCCGCCGGATCTTCCTGAGGATCGGATCGCCGCTGAGAGGGTGGGGTGGAGTCGGGGTTTGTTAGTGCGGAGTGTAAGGAATGGCGGAGAAACCTGCCGATCCGACCGAGCCGTTCGACGTCCAGAGGATCCACTACCTCGTTCGTCTGATGAAGCGCTACGATCTGACTGCGCTGGACGTGAACGACGGCTCGGTCCAGGTTCGTTTGAGGCGCCGGCCGCCGGGGACCGGTCCGCCGCAGGTAATGGCGGCCACGCCCGGGATCGAGCCCGCTCTCTCCAATCCCGCCTCGACCGCGCTGGCGGCCTCGGCGCGCGCGGAGTCGCTGGCGACCGCCGTCTCGACCGCACCGAAAACGGTCGTGATCGAGAGTCCCATGGTCGGTACGTATTATTCTTCGAGCGCGCCCGATGCCCCGGCGTTCGTCTCGGTCGGCTCCTTGGTCCATGCCGATACGATCGTCTGCATCATCGAGGCAATGAAAGTCTTCACCGACATCCCGGCGGGCGTCTCCGGAACGATTGCCGCGATCCTGGTCAAGAATGGTCAGGCCGTCGAGTTCGGTCAGCCGCTCTTCCGGGTGATTCCGCCCTGACCGGCGATCGAGCGGCCGCTCAGGAACAAGATGTGAATGAATCAGTGGGAGTGAGCGTTCGAGCCATTGAGGTGATGTCCACCGATGTTTCAACGGATCCTGGTGGCCAACCGCGGTGAGATCGCCCTGCGGGTGATCCGAGCCTGCAAGGAGCTCGACATCGAAGTCGTCGCGGTCTACTCGCAGGTCGACCGTGACGCTCCGTACCTCGCCCAGGCCAACCGTGCCATCTGCATCGGCAAGAGCGCAAGCAGCGACAGCTATCTGAACCGTTCCCGGATCATTGCCGCCGCCGAAGTGGCCGACGCCCAGGCGATCCATCCCGGCTACGGCTTCTTGAGCGAGAACCCCGACTTTGCCGAGGTCTGCCGGTCGAGCGGTTTCGAGTTCATCGGGCCGCCGCATGAGGCGATCCGCAAGATGGGCCTGAAGACCGAGGCCAAGCTGATCGCCGCCTCAGCCCAGGTCGCGTGCGTTCCGGGCTCGGACGGGGTGATCGCCACCGACAGCCATGCGTTTCGGCTGGCCCACGCGATCGGCTATCCGGTGTTGATCAAGGCCGCCGCCGGCGGCGGCGGCAAGGGGATGCGCGTCTGCCACGACGAGTCGAAGCTGTCGGCAGCGCTCCAGGCGGCCCGCAACGAGGCCGAGGCCGCCTTCAAGAACGGCAGCGTCTATCTGGAGAAGTTCATCGATCGCCCGCGGCACGTCGAGATCCAGATCCTCGCCGATTCGCACGGCAGCGTCGTGCACTGCTGGGACCGCGATTGCACGTTGCAACGCCGCCATCAAAAGCTCGTCGAGGAGTCCCCCGCGCCCACGCTGCCGATCGAGGTCCGCATGCGATTGGGGGAAGCCGCCGTTCGTTTGGCGCGGGCCGCCGGCTATGTCAACGCGGGCACCTGTGAGTTCCTGGTCGACGCCGAGAACAACTTTTACTTCATCGAGGTCAACGCGCGAATCCAGGTCGAACACCCCGTCACCGAAATGGTCACCGGCATCGACCTGGTCAAGCAGCAGATCCGGATCGCCGCCGGAGAGCCCCTCCCGTTCCGCCAGGAGGACATCGTCGTGCGAGGCCATTCGATCGAGTGCCGGATCAATTCCGAGGATCCCGATAACGATTTTCGGCCTTCCCCGGGCCGGATCACGGCCCTACGGGTACCCGGCGGCCCCGGCGTGCGCTGGGATTCCCACATCGAGGCCGGCTACACCGTGCCCTCAAACTACGACTCGCTGCTCGGCAAGTTGATCGTCCACGGGCCGACCCGCGCGGACGCCCTTGCAACCATGCGGCGCGCCCTGGACGAACTGGGAATCGAGGGGGTCAAGACGACCATCCCGCTGCACCGAAGGATTTTCCGCCACGCTGACTTTATCGCGGGCAAAGTCCATACGACCTGGGTCGAGCAGGTCCTCTTGTCCCCAAATTCCGGGCCCGCGTGAGCCGGAATCGCGAACCTGCGAAGAGCTCATCCCGGCCCCAGCTCCCGATCGTCCGGCGGCAAGGCAGCGAACAGTTCACTCAGAGTCGACTCGTAGTGTTTCCAGCGTGCGACGGACCGCTGATAGATAGGCTGGCGAACCTGGGTGAGGCTCGCGGTCCTTACTGGCCGTTCGTTCCGATAAAAGTCCAAACAGGCCGGCTCCCAGTCGAGGCCGCATGCCGCCACCATCCGCCGCGCCACCGACTCCAGGTCGGAGACCGTCTCTTCGTAGTCGACGTCGACGATCGGCACGTGCGGAACGGCGCGCCAGTGATCCATCAGACGTCGGTAGTTGCGGAAGCGGGCGGCGATGTGATCCGGATGGTTGGCCCAGCGGAGAGCGCGGAAGTCGGTCATGAAGCACGAGAGGGCCACGTCGTGCAGGTTGCGGCGACAATGGATGAACACGGCGTGTGGAAAGATGACCGAAAGAAGCCCCAGATACATGTAATTATCCGGCATTTTATCCACGATCCGCGCTGCCCGGCCGCCATCGATCAGATCGAGGTGGCTGAGATGTTGAGCCGCGAGCTGTTCGACGGCCGCCTCATCGAGATGGGCGACGCAATCACTGGGCGGATCAGATCGGCCCAGGACGCCGGGGACGGAATCGAACGTTTGGCGGGCCAGCCGGAGCTCGCCCGCCCCGTGGATTTGGGAGTGACTGGCCAACACCTGCTCCGTGAGGGTCGTTCCCGAACGAGGGAGCCCGACCACGAACACCGGTCGACGCGTGTCAGAGCGTGTGCCAGCCATCCTCTCGAAGAACCCTTGATCGAAAGCGCGGAGAAGACCATCGACGTAACGCTCGTGCTCGATCGGCGCATAGGCGCGGCGGCCGCGGCCCATCTCCAGGGTAATGGCGTTCGCCTCGCGCACGCAGTCAGAAGCGCGGTGATAGTCGCCGCGGCCGTCGAGCACGTGACCGAGGCCGAAAAGCAGCCGGGCACGAGGACCCTGGTCCAGGCCGTTGTCGCGCAACCGCTCTTCGAGAGCGGCCAGGTCCGCTTCGGGCAGCTTCCCGCGCAGCAAGGTCGCGAGGCGGCCGTGGGGCAGAGGGAAGGATGGCTGGAGCTGTAACGCCTCACGAAACGCGGCCTCTGCCTCTGCCAATTCGCCGAGCTCCTCGTGCAACGCTCCCAGGCTCATCCTCGCCTGGTGGGAATCAGGCTGCAGTTGAATCGCCGTCAAATAGTGCTCGTGGGCTTCCTTGAGGCGGCCCTCCTCCTGAAGGTCCCAGCCTAGCGACAGGTGCGGTTGGGCTCGATCCGGTTCCAGGTCCAAGGCACGTTCCCAGCAGGGAATCGCGTCGCCGTGCTCCTCTCGCTCTTCATGTAACCCTGCGAGCCATTCCCAGAAAGTCGCATTCTCGGGCTCCAGCTCCGTGGCTTTCCGCAGACGCACCAGTGCCCATTTGAAATAGCCCTCGCTCTGCAACACCAGACCAAGGTGGGCGCAAGTCAGCGCCAGGTTTGGGTTCAGACGGAGTGCCTCGACATAGCACGGCCGGGCTTCGGCGGGTCGATTCAGGGCCCGCAGCACATTCCCAAGGTTGTGGTGCAGCTCCGCCAATTCTGGATCGAGTCGGACCGCTTCTTGAGCATGGGCCAAGGCTTCGTCGGTCCGGCCCACACTCAAGAGAGTCAGGCCGAAGTTGGTGCGCGTCGGGGCAAATGCCGGATCCAGCTCAACGGCGCGTTGGAACTGCTCCAAAGCCTCTTGCACCTGGCCCTGGTCACGGAGCGCCACTCCCAGGTTATTGCGGGCCATGGCCATATCCGGGCGCAGCTCCAAGGCTCGGCTCAGCCTCGCGGCGGACTCGGCGTGCCTTCCCATGCCTTGGAGGGCCGCGCCCAGGTTGCACAGTGCCTCGGGCCAATCCGGCGAGATTCGTAAAGCCGCGTGGCAACAGGCGACGGCGCGTTTGTAATCACCGACGGCGCGATGAGCCTCGGCCAGGTTGGCCTGGAAAACGTGGGATTCCGGCCGCAAGGCCACCGCCCGCCCGATCAGTTCCACGGCACGCGAATGATGCCCTCGCTGATGGTGGAGAACGCCGCAGAGGTGCAGCGCCTCGGGGTTCGCCGGCTCGCGCGCCAGGATTTTCCGGTACAACCGGGCTGCCCGAGCCAGTTCCCCAGCCTGATGGAAGTCGACCGCGAGATCGAGGACATCCTGCTTTGTAGACACGACTCGCTCCCCGTAGGCTTGCATCGGGACGCAACTGCTGGAGCGCGTCACCACGAGCTCTCGACCAAAAGAGGTACCAAGATCGCCGCGGCTTCGCGCCCGACGGATTCAAGTCCGATCTCTCTCTTCCCAGTAGCTCGCGAAGCTTGGCCATCGCGCGCTGGTGCCGGTCGCGGACCTGTTTGACCGTGAGACCCAGAGTCGATGCGATATCCGCGAAACTCCTTTCTTCGAACCAATGGTCGTAGACGATCCGGTAGTTCGCTTCCGAGACGCGGGCATGGAGCTTCGCCATCGCAAGGTCGACCCACTCTCGCTTCTCTCTCAAATCGCAAAGGCTCGCTGGATCGGGCTCGACGCTTTGAATCTCGGCCTCGAGCTCCAAATCAATGCTTCGGAATTGATCTTGGGAGCGATCGTAGTCCACCAGGGCGTGCCGGATCACGGTCGACAACCACCTGCGAGGTGCCCCGCGCCGGGGGTTATACTGATCGAGATGTTCGATAACGGCTCGCCAAATCTCCTGAGCCCGATCTTGATGATCGTCGATTCGCCGGGACCGAGTGACGGCGAGTCGCCGAATCATCGGATCGAATGTCGAGCAGAACCGGTCCCAGGCCTCGAGCAGGTGCGGCTCGACGGCGCGCCCGTGCGCGCGTGCGGCAAGGTACGCCTGGGCCGAACACAGCGTCTTTGTGTCGAGGTCGCAAATCCAGCGGCTGGCCGGCCGATCCTCGCCGGCATGGGTCGAAACCCGTACCATCGCTAGGACCCTCCCTGGGAGCAAGACGGCGTGCGGCTTCCTAAGGCAGTGATGTGGCATGCGGCGACATGAAAACGACCCCCGTTGGCACGGCGCCTCGGCCGTTCACCTTCGCGTAACCAAGCACAAGGGTGGTGAATCCTAGTGGAGTAAAAAAGGAAGTCAAGATACTTGCACGTAAAGGAACGCGTTTTTGTTGGATTGAAGATACACGCATGGCTGTTGGCAGATTGCCGCTGTATTCACCACGCGCCGGCCTGACCCTGAATCAGGAGGTCGATGACGCGCCGCTCGCCCAGCCACTCTCTCGAGCCTCGGGATCACGACTCCGGATCGCTAGGCTTCATCGGGAACTTTCCGGATGTTGAAGTGCGTACCTCCTGATCGGGCATACCTTCGCCAGTTATCCTAGAGGCCGGCTTCACATGCGCGGCATCGATGAAAAACGCAACCAGCCGGAGATTTCGCGCGTCGTCGGACGCCGCCGATCCGTACTTATTACTATAGCCCTCTGATGAGGATCGATGGGTGGGCTTCACCGTCGGGATTAAACGCGAGGCGATTGAGACAGCTCGATGAAGGTAAGCGCACCATGGCCAATCCACTGCCGCCCGACAACAGGCAGCCTTGTCCTCCTCATCTGCAGATCGCACAAAGCTGTGGCGGGCCGTCGGGCCGACTCAACCCGCCGTCATCGCGGACCAGCTCGCGTCGTGCGGCGGCTGCCCAACACGGCCACCAAGCCCGTGTGCTTCCGGCGGCGCGGTTCGCGGCTTTCGTGCGGCGGCCCCGGGGGTCGTGAGCTTCCAGCGTATCGGGGTGACGGGCCGTCTCGCCCGTCCCAGTCGCATCGGAACGGCCCCTCCCTCGCGTGGGCCAGTATGTGGCCCAATCGCAGGTCCGCCGATATCCCCGACCGGTGGGCCTTCTCCCACAGGGCCCACTGGCGGGACTCCCATCTGGCCAACCGGCGGGCCTCCTCCCATCGGGCCGACCGCTGGGCCGCGGCCAACGCCGCCAACCGGCGGCCCGACCGCTGGGCCGACCGTCGGCCCAACCAACGGCCCGACTCGCGGTCCAACCAACGGCCCAACCCGCGGCCCAACCGTCGGTCCAACCAACGGCCCAACGCGCGGCCCAACCGTCGGTCCAACCAACGGCCCAACCAACGGCCCAACCGCCGGTCCAACCCGCGGCCCAACCAACGGCCCGACGCTTGGGCCGACCGTCGGCCCAACCCGCGGTCCAACCAACGGTCCGACCGTCGGCCCAACCCGCGGCCCGACCAACGGCCCGACCAACGGCCCGACCGGAACCACCGGGATGACGGGCACCGGCACAACCGGAACCACCGGGACCACCGGAACCACGCCGACAAACCAAACGACCTGCAACTGCGGGGGTGGAACAACTGGCGCTCCCGGGAGCCCGACAAATCCGATCGTTACCGGCGGCCCGACCGGCACACCCACGGGCGGCACGACCGGCACACCCACCGGCGGCCCGACCGGCACCACGACCTTTGGCACGACGGGCACCACCCTGGGCTGGACAACCGGGACCCCGACCGGCGTTACGACCGGGGGGCCGACCGGCGGGACGGGCGCGACCGGCGCGACCGGGGCCACGGGCGGGACTGGTTGCGGCTGCGGTTGCGGTCCAGTCAATACCGGAGCGCCGGGATGCGGGGTTATGGGCTGTCCGATACCGAACGCCGCCGTGGCGATGGGGCGCAATGGCCGCGGGCGCGGCGGACGTCGGGGAAGGGTCGCTGGGGGAAGGCCGAGGCCGGGCGTTCGAAGGGCGAGGGGCGGTGGAATCCCGATTGTTGCTGGGATCATCGCCATCTCCAGGCCCGGCTCCCGCTCCGTCGTCATCAACCGCCTGGGCGGCGGTCACGCGGCCATCAGCCGCGCGGCCGCGATGCCCGGCATCGCTCGGAGCCACGCCCTGCCCGCTCTCTCCTTTTCCACCGGCGGTTGCAACTCACTCGGCGGAAACTGCGTCATCAACCCCGCCAACGGCAACCTCCTGCTCCAGGTGTCACTTCCCGCCGGAGATTCCTGCTACGTTCCACCCATTCTTTCCTACTCCACCAGCAATGTTTCGACCTCGACCGAGATCGGCAACGGCTGGTCGCACACCTTCAGGCGCCGGGTCAGCGGCGGCGGCGTGCTCCCGTCCGTCGTGATCACCGGTGCGGGACAGGGATATACGTACACCGGACCTCGGGGCGGCGGCGTGTATTTGACACCTTATCCGGGTTCCGGCGCCGTCAACTCCCTATTTGAACAGTCCGGCGCCCTCGGGTTTATCGAGACGCAGCCCGACGGCGCGGCTTTCACATATGCAGGGGACACGGGGACCACAGCCGGAAACCTTCTCACCATCACGAATCCCGCCGGAGCGGTCTGGTCCGTGACTCACGACTCGAGCAACCGCGTGAGCACCGTCGCGGACCCATTTTCGCGATTAAACACATTCACGTATGACGCGATCTCGGCCAAGATTACCGGCATCCAAGACCCCTATGGCCGGATCACCACGCTATCGGTGAATGCCTCCTCCAACCTCGTGCAGGTCACCACCCCGGAGCTCTGCATCACCAGCCTGGTGTACGACGCATCCAACCGGCTCGTCGCACGGGTGAATCCACTGGGGGACCGAACGAGCTACGCCTTCGACGGCAGCAACCGCGTCACGGGCGTGACGACGCCGCTGGGGCAGGTGACCTCCTTGTCCTATGGTACCAATCAGACCGTCGTGACCGACCCGCTCGGCCACGTGACCACGCTCAACTTCACGGCTTCAGGGAGCTTGGCGTCGGCCATCGACGGTGCGGGGGTGCTGACGAGCTATTCCTGGGACGCCAACAACTCCCTCACAGCCATCGTCGATGGCTTGGGAAATATCACCACGTTCAGCTTTATCACTCAGGGCACGACCTTGGTCGAGACCCTGGCGACAATCAAGCAGCCGCTCGGCGGCATCTTCACCTACGCCTACAGCGGCGGCCGGGTCGCCTCGGTGACCGACCAGCTCGGCAACACCACGAGCCTGGTCTGGAACAGCCAGGGTTACCTGGCCGCCGCGGTCGACGCCCAGGGAAATCGGACGTCGTATTCATACACGACCATCGGACAGTTGGGGGCCGTGCAGAACCCCCTGGGCCAAATCTTCACCCAGGTCTACAATACGGTCGGTCAGCGGATCGCGCTCGTCAACCCGCTCGGCCAGCGGTTGAGCTTCACCTACAATGCCAACGGCATTGTGCAGAGCGTGCAAAACCCGCTGGGTGGGATCACGACGTACGTGCGGGACCAGGTCAATCGGTTGACGGTGCGGATCGATCCCCTCGGCAACCGATTCAGTTTCACCTACGACGCCAACAGCCGGCTCACCCAGATCGTCAACCCCCTGGGTGGAATCACAACCCGCGCGTACGACCTGGACAGCCGGCTGATCTCGGTGGCTGACTCCCTTGGCAACGTGACCTCCTTGGGATACGACGGGGCGGGAAACCGAGTCAGCGTCACAAACCCGCTGGGCAAGACCGGCACGGCGGTGTTTGACGGCGCAAACCGCCTGGTGGCCGCCATTGATGCCTTGGGGAACAGGAATTCGTATGCCTACGACGGCGCCGGCAACGTGCAGGCCCGGATCAACCCACTGGGGAACCGCGCCACCAGGGTCTTCGACACTCAGAACCGACTGATCGCAACCGTCGACCCACTGGGCGAGCGGACGTCCCTGGCCTACAACGCGGCCGACCGGGTGACCGCGATCACAAACCCGGTCGGAGCGGTCTCGACGCGCGTTTACGATAATCTGCTGAGGTTATCATCTCGGATCGACCCTCTGGGTCACGCCGTCACCACCGTCCACGACGTCACGGGAAGACCGGTCGGGCTCATCAACGCCGTCGGCGCGATTTCAACCGCGGTGTTCGACGCGGCGGGTCGGCGGGTCGCGCGGGTCAATCCGCTGGGAAACGCCGTCAGCTTTGGATACGACAACGCCAATCGCCTGGTGAGCACGACCGGCCCGCTGGGCGCCGTCGGCACCCGGGTCTACGACGCCAGCAGCCGTCTGGTCGCGCGGGTCAATCCGCTGGGCAACACCGTCAGCTTCGGCTACGACGCCGGTAGTCGACGGGTGAGCACAACCAACCCGTTGGGTTTTCTCTTCTCCCGCGTTTACGACGCGGCCAACCGCTTGATTGCACTTATCAATCCGCTTGGGAGCACCCGGACAATCGCTTATGACGCGGCCAACCGCCGCATTGCGCAAATCGACCCGCTCGGGCATGCGCTCAGCTTGGGTTACGACGCGGCGAACCGCTGGGTGACCACCAGCAACGCAATCGGCGCCGTCGCCACCCGGGTCTACGACGCGGCAGCCAGGATGATCGCGCGGGTCGACCCCCTGGGGCATGTCACGACCCGAGTTTTTGACGCGGCCAACCGCCGGGTCGCACGGATCAATCCCGTGGGAAGCACCCGGACCGTGGTGTTCGACGCGGCGAGCCGGCCGATCGCGCGGGTCAATCCGCTCGGTGCGACCACCAGCCTGGGCTTCGATAACGCCAATCGCAGAGTGAGCACGACCAACCCGCTGGGCGTGACCAGTACCCGGGTTTTCGACGCGGCAAACCGGTTGATCTCCACCGTCGACCCCTTGGGAAACACCCGGACGATCGTCTATGATATCGGTAGCCGTCCCACTGCAAGGATCAACCCTGTCGGGAGCATCACGAGCCTGGGATACGACGCCGCGAACCGCTGGTTGAGTACCACGAGCCCCTTGGGCAGCGTGAACAGCCGAGTCTATGACTTGGCGGGCCGGCTGGTGGCGCGCGTCGACGCCCTGGGAAATACCCGGACCGTGGTGTTCGACGCCGCCAACCGCCGCATCGCTCGCGTGAATCCCCTCGGCAACAGCTTCAGCATTGGCTACGACAACGCGAACCGTCGTGTCAGCACGACCAGTCCCGTGGGCAGCGTCAGGACGGTGGTCCATGACGCGGCCGGCCGGCCCATCGCGCGCGTTAACCCGCTCGGGAACGCGGTCAGCCTGGGATATGACAGCGCGAACCGCCGCGTGAGCACCACCGGGCCAGTGGGGAACGTCAGTTCGGTGGTATACGACCTGGCTGGTCGGCGCATCGCACGGGTTAATCCATTGGGTGCCGTCACCTCCTTCGGTCACGACAATGCTGGTCGCTTGGTGAGCACGACCAACCCGGTG
>JBIOJM010000287.1:0-13330 GCA_044450785.1 Isosphaerales bacterium | reverse complement strand
GCCAAAGGCGCAGACCGCGTAGGATGCCTCAAGTGATGCCGGGCGAGAAAACGAGGGGAAGCATGCCGGAATGGCGCGCTGTGTCTGAGTCGGCGTTCTACGCCGTCCTGCCGCCCTGGCGGCTTACGTCTGAATTGCAGGGACGGCACGCTTCTGTCGCGCCCCCGCGACCGACACGACCCCCATTCCCAACCTACCTTTCCTCCCTGGATCGGTGACAATGGATTCGACCCGGATCATCCCATCAAGACGCCTTGTCAAGCGCATTACCCGAGCATTGCCGGTCCGCGCGGCAGTGTGCTCGGACGATGGACATGCCCAGTTCAGATTCCCAGCCCGGTGGCTGACTTCTCACACACACGGATTCACTCGAAGATTGAATCTTCAAATGATTGAGTCAGCTTACCTTGTGTCGCCATCTTCGACCAACCAGGACGCATGGAGACCCAGCCTGTATCGTGGGGATCGTCGCGTTTGGCGCCGGAGTTGCGTTGATTGGCGTGCACTTCGGTCTGGGAGGATCATTTGCACATGAATCTGATGAAATTGATACGACTGTTGGTCGTCCTCACGATCGGGTGGACGGCGGTGGCGCTGGGCGCCGGAGTGCTCGGTGTCGGAGCACGGCCGACGGCCGCACCAACGTATTTCGTCCCGAGACCCGCCTTCCATGATGCGGTCACTTCGGCCCACCCCTTGCTTGCCGGCTCCGAGGAATTTCATCTCGTCGACCGGACGACCGGCCGGATCGATCCGTTCCCTGTACCGGAGGACGATCGCTGGGCGCTCTTCAGTGTCTCACCCTGGCGCGATCGTGAGGGAAATTTGGAGGCGGTGGGGCGCTGGGTGGTCCGAACCGACGGCACAGGAGAGCAAGCGTTCTGTGGTCTCGGGCTTTTCCGCCTCCCCGACGGGATCGTCAAGAGTCGAATCGCCCTGGACGTGCTGCCGACGGGCCGGCCTTGCTGGATACCGGGTCGACCCCGCGAATTCCTGTTTCCCGCCGGCGACGGACGGCTTCATCGATGTCAGATCGCTTTCGATGCTCCGCTCGAGGACAGTGCCCCACTGGGAGGACCGGTGGGGCCGGACGGGGAAAGAGCCGCACAGTCGCGCGCGGTGACCTGGCAATGCGAGTCACCAGGCGGTCGCGACACGTTTCTGGCCGATCCGGTGTGGCCTTCCGAGCCAAGGCTCTGGCGTTTCGTCTTCGTTGCATTGAGTCGACAAGTACCGCACGGGAAGAAAATGGTGTACGAAGCGTCCAAGCTCTGGTGGCTCGAAATGAGTGAGCACGCGGATGCGATCCTGGCGGCAGGCCCTCTGACTCGCCCTGGACCGGAAGGCTCCCAGATCGACGGGATGATCGAACGCTCGCCAAACGTCGCAGTTGACCCTGAAGGGAAGATCAGCCTCGTCTACTTGACAAGGAAGCCGGCCGCAAGATTGTGTCAACTTCGCTCGGCCGCGCTCGAGATCGACCGCGAGACGGGCAGACCGCGAATCAACTCGCCGAGGTCGACGTCCCACCTCTTGGACGAGGGCCTCGCCCCGGCTCCGCTCATGGTGTCCGCCGACGGGCGAAGTGTCTACGCCGCGGCGGGCGACGGCCAAATCGTGACGTATCCGATACCTCGGTGATCACGCGTCATCCACGGCCGGCACCCACTGAAGTCATCGCGCGCCCTCTTGTGGATCGGCTCGTCAATATGCCATGCTAAGTAGCAGAGCGCCCGTCATGTCGCTTGGCCGCTCGGGTCGACCGGGGGAGGCATCTTGATGCGCCACGTCCCAAGGATTTTCCGTTGCTGGTGGTTCTCGGTCTTGACGATCTTGACCGTGTTGGCCGGCAGCACATTGTGCCAGGCCGCCGTGACCCGTGAAGAGGTGGAGCGAGCGATCCGTGAGGGGGTCCGGTTCCTGAAAGGGCTTCAACGTGACGACGGCTCGTGGGAGGACGTCGAACGAGAAGCAAGAACCGGCGTCACCAGTCTGGTGACCCTGGCGCTCTTGACGGCGGGCGAGAGGCCAGACTCGCCCGCGGTTCGCAAGGCACTCGCGTACCTCCGCGGCTTCGGCCCGAATGACCTGGGCAGCACTTACGCGATCTCGTTGCAAACCCAGGTCTTCGCCGTCGCCGAGCCGGAGCGCGACCAGTTGCGGATCGCGGCCAATGTCGGATGGCTTGAGAATGCCCAGATCAGGCCGGGCGATCCGCAGTTTTGGCCTGGCTCATGGACATACTCGGACACGAAGCGCGGCCGGCCGGGCGACAATTCGAACACTCAATACGCACTTCTCGGCCTGTTCGCCGCCAGCGAGGTGGGTGTTCCCGTGAAACCGTCGGTCTGGGAACTGTCGCGCCTCTACTGGGAGCGCAGCCAGAAGCACGACGGCAGTTGGGCTTACACTCCCGATTCGAGCAACCCGAGCGCGAGCATGACGTGCGCGGGGGTTTCCAGCTTGATCATCTCGGGGCTCCGCCGGTTCCAGGGCCAGGAGTATCTCCAAGGCGAGGCGATCCAGAACTGCGGAAAAGGGGGAGTCAACCGCAACCTCCAGGGCGGGATCGATTGGCTGGCCAGCCATTTCCAGGTCGGTCAGAATTTCGGAGCCGGCCAGCAGTGGAAATACTACTACCTCTATGGACTGGAACGCGCCGGGCGACTCGCGGGCATTCGGTTCTTCGGGCAGCACGACTGGTATCGCATCGGCGCCGAAGAATTGGTCCACGAGCAAGACAAGCTCGCCGGGTTCTGGCAAGGCCAACTGATCGAGACGGACAGAGTGCTGGCGACCAGCTTCGCGCTGCTCTTTCTGGCCAAGGGGCGGGCACCGGTGTTGATCAACAAGCTGCGCCATGCCCCGCCAGGCGACTGGGACAACGATCCCGACGACATCCGGAATCTCGTGAACATCGTGTCTCGTGAATGGAAACACCTTCTGACCTGGCAGGTCGTCGATCCCAGTATCGCCACGGTTCCGGAGCTGCTCCAGGCACCCGTCATCTTCTTCAACGGTCACCACGCGCCGGAGTTTTCCGAGACAGCCAGGAAGAACCTGCGCGATTTCGTCGAGCAAGGGGGCTTTCTGTTTGCCGAGGCCTGTTGCGGTAATCCGGAGTTCGACCGTGGCTTCAAGGCGTTGATGAAGCAAGTCTTCCCCGAAGAGCAGTACACGCTCCGGCCGCTCCTGGAAGACCATCCGGTCTGGCGGGCGAACCACCTCCTGTCTCCGGACATCCACCCGCTCTGGGGGATCGAGCATGGCTGCCGGACTGTGGTCATCTATTCTCCGCTTGACCTCTCTTGCTACTGGAACCAATCTGAGCGCAGCCCGTCCAACCCGGCGGTCGTCAAATCGATCAAGGTCGGCCAGAACGTCATCGACTATGCGACCGGGCGCGAGATGCCGGCCGACAAGCTCACGATTCGTGAAGTGCACAACTTCAAGAGTGATGCACCCAAGCGGGGTGCGCTCCGGATCGCCAAGCTCATGCATGCCGGGGACTGGAATGTCGCCCCCCAGGCCATCCCCAACTTGATGGACGCCCTCCGCAAGCCCCCTTATCGCTTCGACGTCGTGATCAAGCAGAAGGACCTGTTTCCACGCGATCCCACCTGGTTTAACTACCCGCTCATGTACATTCACGGCCGCGCGAGCTTTCGGTTCGGCAAGGAGGATCTCGAGGCGCTGCGCAGGCATATCGAGCCGGGAGGAGGGACCCTGTTCGCGGACGCCGCCTGCGGCAGCCCGGCGTTCGATGCGGCATTTCGCCGGTTCGTGGCCGAGTTGTTCCCCACCAACCCTCTGGTCCCCATTCCTCGCGAGGACGAGCTCTACACCATCAAGGTCGGCGCCGACCTCTCGGACGTTCAGTACACCAAGGGGGCCGGCGGCGGGCGCGACTTCCCTCAGCTCGAAGGCGTGAGGCTCAACGACCACTGGGTCATCATCTACTCGAAATTCGACATCGGCTGCGCCCTGGAGCGGCACACCGGCATCGAGTGCAAGGGCTACACCTACGAGAGCGCGCTCAAGATCGCCGGCAACATCGTGATCTATTCGACGCTCCCCTGATCCATCGAGCAGTTGAATGGTCCGCCCGAAGAGACGATAATACATGGGTTGCGTGCGACCGCTCGACAGAAGGAACGCCGCCCGGCTTGTCCGATCGCGGTATGTGCCTCCCCTGCCCGCCCGCCGTGCCCATCCAAACTCAAGCTGCAGGTTCATGCTACCATGACGGGTCATCGCGTCGGCCTCTGGCTAGTCGGAGCGTTCGGAGGTGTCGGCACGACGATCACCCTGGGGCTGTCGGCCATGGTCCGGGGACTGGTCGATCGAACCGGGTTGGTGACGGAACTGCCGCTGTTTCAAGGCTTGCCGCTTCCCGACCTCGGCTCCTTCGTGATCGGAGGCCACGACATTCGGACAGGCTCGTTCACCGAATCGGCGGAGGAATTTCGCCGCAATTCGGGGGTGTACCAGGCCGATTGGATCGCAGCGTGCCGTGAGGACCTGGCCGGCGCGACCGCGCGGGTTCGTCCAGGGACGCTGTTCGGGACTGGCCGGGCGATCTCGGACCTGGGGAACTGGGCCGAGCCGGAGTCTCCTCGAACGGCAAAGCAGGCCGTGGACCGCGTTGCCGCCGACATCGCGGCGTTCGTCGCTCTCGAGTCGATCGACCACTTGATCGTCCTCAACGTCGCCAGCACCGAGCCTCCGTTCGTCCTGGGCGAAGCCCATCAGCGGTGGGGCACGTTGAAAGCCGCGCTGGAAGACGGCGGACCTGATTTGCTTCCCACGAGCGCGCTCTACGCACTGGCCGCCTTCCAGGGAGGGCACACGTACATCAACTTCACACCGAGCCTGGGTGCTTCGGTCCCTGCCCTGCTCGAGCTCGCCCGGTCGACCGGCTCACTCCATGCCGGCAAGGACGGCAAGACCGGCGAAACGCTGATGAAGACGGTCCTGGCACCCATGTTCGCGCTCCGGAATCTGAAGGTGATGAGCTGGGTCGGCCATAACATCTTCGGAAACCGCGACGGCCAGGTCCTCGACGATCCCGAGAACAAGTCATCCAAGGTGGAGACCAAGGACCGCGTCGTCACCCGGATCCTGGGCTACCAGCCGGCGAGCGTCGTCACGATCGAGTATCTGGCCGACATGGGGGACTGGAAGACCGCCTGGGACCATATCCACTTCCGCGGATTCCTCGGCGCGAAGATGGCCCTTCAATTCACGTGGCAAGGATGCGATAGCCTGCTGGCGGCTCCGCTGGCGATCGACCTTGCCCGGCTCGCCGACCTCGAGAGGCGGCGGGGTGAACACGGCCTGATGAGACATCTTGCGTGCTTTTTCAAGAGCCCCGAAGGGGTGGAGGAAAACGACTTCTTCAAGCAATTCAACCTGCTCGCGGGTCATCTGAATCGAAGGGAACAGCCTGCGCCATGCACCTCGCCTTCAGCACCAACGCCTACCTGAAACATCCGTTCGACGAAGCAGCAGCGCGGATCGCCTCCCTCGGATACGAGGGTCTGGAATTACTGGCTGACGTGCCCCACGCCTGGCCGGCCGGTCTGCTCGAGAGCCAGAAACGCGGCATCTTGAAGGCCATGGACCAGGCTGGACTTGCTTTCTCCAACATCAACGCCTTCATGATGAATGCGGTCAACGACCATCGCCAGCCGTACTGGCACCCTTCATTCATCGAGCCCGAACCGAATTACCGCCAGGTCAGAATCGACCATACGCGGCGGGCACTGCGCCTCTGTTCCGAGCTGGGCGCGCCCCACATCACAACCGAGCCCGGCGGTCCCCTCGCGCCCGGCCAACCACGCCAAGAAGCGATCGACCTCTTCGTCGAAGTGCTCAAACCTCTGGCGGAGTACGCTCACGACCTGGGCGTCCTGCTCTTGATCGAGCCCGAGCCCGGCCTGCTGCTGGAGACGAGCGATCAATACCTCGAGGTTGCCGAGCGATTGAACGCACCCTCGATCGGGCTGAACTTCGACGTCGGCCACGCGTACTGCGTCCGTGAGGACCTGCCCCGAGCCATCGCCAAGCTCGCGGGACACATCCGGCACTACCACGTCGAGGACATCGCCGCGAGCCGGGTCCACCACCACCTCGTGCCCGGCACCGGCGCCATCGATTTTGCCGAAGTCGTCGCCGCCATCCGCGCGACCGGATACGACGGCTGGTTGACGGTCGAGCTCTACCCATTCCTCGACGACCCTGACGCGGCCGCGCGCGGAGCACTGGAAGTGCTGCGTCCGCTGGTCCAATCAACCGCCGCGCCAGCGTAGTGGGACGTCAATCTTCGATTGACGGGTAAACAGGACCGACGAGACAACGGCCACGACAAATCTCGAACGAAGAGTCAGATTAGGAGGAAGATTACGATTAGGAAGAGGATGAAGAGCACGATCAAGATTAAGAGTAGGATCCCATGCACGTGCCTGTCCTGCTCTTGCTCGTACTCTTGCTCTTAGTCCTCTTCGAAATCTTACTCTTCATCTTACTCTTTCTCTTATGTGCGCGCGTCCGTAAATGGGTCAAACGACGATTGACAGGCCACTAGCCCGCATCGGAACGATGTCCAAGACGATCACGGCCTACCTTCAACTGATCCGACTCCCCAACGTCGTGACCGCCGCGGCCGACAGCTTCGCGGGCTGGCTGCTCGTCACGGGCTCGGCCGCCCTGCCCGGCCGCTGGCTTCCCCTCGTCGCGGCGTCGATGGTCCTTTACGCTTCGGGAACGGCGCTCAACGATGTCTTCGATTTCGAGATCGATCGAGCCGAGCGGCCCAACCGGCCACTCCCGTCGGAGCGCGTCTCGAGACGGACGGCCGCCTGGCTCGGAGGTCTGGGATTGGCGATCGGTCCCGCCCTGGCCTTCACGAGCGGCTCGGTCGGAAGCGGCATCGTGGCCGCGATCCTCGCTGCGTGCATCCTGAGTTACGACGCCGCGCTCAAACACACGTGGCTTGGCCCTGCCTTCATGGGTGCTTGCCGGGGATTGAACCTGCTCCTGGGAATGTCGCACTCGGTCGCACTGGCCGGTCCGGCCGGCTGGTCCGCGGCGATCGCTTACGGCCTCTACGTGGCGGGAATCACCGTGGTGAGCCGGTCGGAAACCGAGGGAGGAAGTCGCGGTGGATTACTCACCGGTGTCGCGCTCCAGAACATGGCCGTACTGGGACTGGCGTGCGTTGCGTTAGCGCATCGCCGCTTCCCTCTCCCGGATCTCGAGCGGCCGCTGTTACCGCTGGAAGGCCTGCTCGTCCTCGCGCTGGTCGCTCTGGCGGTGAACGTCACCGCCGCGCGAGCCATCAGCCATCCGATCCCTTCGCTCATCCAGCAGAACGTGAAGATCGGTATCCTCGCGCTGGTGTGGCTCCATGTTGGCCTGGTCGCGTCAGTGCGGGGGCCGGAGCCGGCGGCCCTGGTCGCGCTCTTCTGGGTGCCGGCCTACATCCTGGGCCGATGGCTGTACTCGACATAGATTCTACCTCCGCACGTTCTCTGCGCCGTGCACGCATCTTCGGGCGGGAATGGTTCCCGCGGAAGCGATGAGTAGGGTGGGTCGAACCGCGACACGTCGCGGTGAGGCCCACCGGGAGAGCCGTGGCGATCGGTGGGCCTCACGATGCGGAGCATCGTTTCGACCCACCCTACGACCTGTTGCGGACCAGCCGCTTTGGGACGGTCGTCACGAGACGGAAGACGAGCCTCGTCTGGCCGTCTCGGCCTTCCTGTGGGATAATGAGTTCATTGGTTCAAGGACCGATCGTCCCGGAGGTCCTCCGCGATCATGACAAGCACAACCCAACTCCCCACCCAAGCAGCGATCGAATACCCCGACGATGACGGCGAGCTCATGTCGGACAACACCCTGCAGCACAAGTGGATGGTCGTCATCGAGGGAGGTCTCGACAGCCTCTTCGGCAAGGATCCCCACGTATTCGTGGCGGGCAACCTGCTGTGGTACCCCGTCGAGGGAGAACCCACCATCCGCGCCGCCCCGGACGCATTGGTCGCGTTCGGCCGGCCCAAGGGGAGACGGGGCTCCTACAAACAGTGGGAGGAAGGTAACGTCGCGCCACAAGTCGTTTTCGAGGTCCTCTCGCCCGGCAACCTCCCCGACGAGCTGGAACGCAAGTTCGAGTTCTATGAGAAGTACGGGGTTCAGGAATACTACATCTACGACCCTGACGACGGCATGCTGGAGGGATGGGTACGGGCCGGAGACCACCTGGAAGGGGTCCGCGAGATGGCGGGGTTCGTCAGCCCTCGACTCGGCATCCGGTTTGAACCGGGCGAAGGCCCGGACAACCTGATGATCGTCGGCCCCGATGGCGAGCCGTTTGTGACACAACGGGAGATGGTCGACCAACGAGATAGCGAACGCCAGCAAAAAGTAGCCGAACGCCAGCGCGCCAACGCCGAGCGCCAGCGCGCCGACGCCGCTGACCAGCGCGCTGACGACGAACGACGGCAAAAAGAAGCCGAACTCCAGCGCGCCGACGCCGAGCGCCAGCGCGCCGACGCCGCTGACCGGCGCGCCGAGCGGTTGGCCGCGCGGCTGCGGGAGTTGGGCATCGAACCGGATTGAAGTGACGACCAGATCGCCTGGACCGAGGCAGCCATGAAGCCCATCGATCGGATGCGACTCGGCTACAACACCAACGGTCTGGCGCACCATCGTCTGCTCGACGCGATCGATCTCTTGGCCGATGAAGGCTACCAGAGCGTGGCAATTACGCTGGACGCAGCCGCGCTGGACCCTTACCAGGAGCCGGCGTCCCTCGATCGTCAGGTCAAGCTCGTCCGCGCCGCTCTCGACCGGCGCGGCCTCGCCCGGGTCATCGAGACCGGGGCACGTTACCTGCTCGACCCGCGCGCCAAGCACGACCCGACCCTCATGGACCCGGATCCCGCGCGCCGGGACGTGCGACTCGACTTCCTCCGCCGCGCGATTGACCTGGCCAAGGCCGTCCAGGCCGAATCCGTCTCGCTCTGGTCGGGGCGGGCTCCGGTTCCCATGGACGAAGAATGCGGCCTGGACCGGCTCGCCGAGGCCTTGAAGCCGGTGCTGGCCCACGCCGAGAGGTCCGGCATCACCCTGGCCTTCGAGCCCGAACCGGGCATGTTCATCGATACTCTCACACGGTTCGCCCGACTCGATGAAAGGGTTCGTCACCCCTTATTCCAACTGACGATCGACCTCGGGCACGTCCATTGCTCGAACGAGGGAGACATCCCGGCTCTCCTGCGGAAGTGGCGAACGCGAGTTGTGAACATCCACATCGAAGATATGTTGCGCGGCATTCACGAACACTTGATGTTCGGCGAGGGGACGATCGATTTCACGTCGATCTGTGCGGCACTCCATGAAATCGGCTACGAAAGCGGCGTGCACGTCGAGCTCAGCCGTCATAGCCACATGGCCGTCGAGGCCGTGCGAGCGTCGGCGGCCTTCCTCAAGCCGCTCTTGGGGCCCCCGATCCGATGAGAAGGTCTCGCGCCTTTGCCGGTAGGCGCCGATCCTCGCGCAGTCGCGCACGAGGTTAGGCGTCCGATGACGCCGCCCGTATGCTCAATCCGAATTCGTTCAACCGAGCCCGCCGGCTCAATTCTGGTTCGGGGCGCTCGCCGTACCCGCTTTCGCTGCTGCCCCAGGACCCCTCAGTTTCCTTATGGCTTCCTTGGGTAAGATAGCCGGTGCGGCGCTGGTTTCCTTGACTGTTCCCGGAGGAGGGGCAGCAGGTACCGTCGGCAAGTCGCCGGAACCGCACCCTTCCAGGAGGAACGCGAGAGGGACAAGCAGGAGGGTAAACTTTCGAAGCATGGGAATCTCCAACGATTCAGTACGTATCGTCACACGGGGCGTAGACGTTGGCTCGCTGCCCAACAACTGTGCCAGGATTGATCCGAAGCATGCGTTCACAGGCTGGGTCCCTCTTGTATTGTAGCTTCCCGACCTGTGAACGCGTGCGAAAATCAGTAGTTATCGGCGCTGATGGTCTCGCCGCCTTTACGAGTGCTCAGCGCACGGTAGATACCGTTCTGAGCGCCAGGAGGGTTAGTCCCGCCTGGGGCAACGGTCAGGGTGTGGAGATTGCCCATGTCGACCGAGTTTTTGATGAAGTGGACCGAACCATCGCCAAAGCAGAAGTTGGCTCCCCCGGGGTGCAGGCTACGGAAGCCATATTGCCCGGTAACCAGCGTATACGGGCCCGCCGGCGCGTACATCCAGCCGTCAACGTAATTTGGACCGCTCAGCACCACAATGTTTGCCTCGGTATACGCCAGAGAGGCGTTGAGCTTGACGGCTGTCGTCGTGGAGCCCTGTGGCCGTGTGATACCCGGAGTCAGAGCACTGCGGGCACCAAAATAAAAACCACGATTCCAGAAGTTGAAAAACTGGTCGGGGTCGTTGAGAAACTGGGACATTTCGCCGGCAAAAAACGTATTGCTCAGCCCGTCGGTGATCTCTGCAAGCCGATACGGATGATCAACCGAGAATGCTCCATCGCCGGCGATGTTCCCGTTACCCAAGGAGCAGCCATACCACCAGTGATAGATATCCCAGGTTCCGGTGCTGGCCGCGTATGAGGAAGATGAATACGGCTCATGCGCGTCCCAGAAACCGTCGCTAGCACGGCCGGATCCCTTTTGTCTCATGTTGTCGGAGGGGCAGTTGTATGATTGGATGATCGAACTGAGGGCCGTGAACTGAACCAGACCCGGGTCTACGCCGTAATACACGCCCCCCGATGTCGAAGCGGCGGGAAACGAGAAATTGATGGCATTGTAGATCGGCGTCTGTTCCATGAACGGGAGGATGAAAGTAAAGACCGTGTGCCCCCGGCCCATCGCGTTACTCTGATTGCCGCAAGCGCCGTTGTTCGGGTCGACGTACAGGTTGTAGTTGGCGACGGCCGGCGGAAAAATGCCCTGAGAACTCTCATAGTTGGCGATGGCCAGACCGATCTGCTTGAGGTTGTTGACGCACGAGGCGCGGCGGGCCGCCTCCCGAGCCGACTGGACGGCGGGGAGCAACAGGGCGATCAGCACCGCGATGATCGCGATGACCACCAAGAGCTCGATCAGTGTAAAGCCCTTGGGAGTGAGCCGTCGAAACTTGGATTCTGTCATCTCGGATACCCCTTCGGAAAAACGACATGATACGAAAGAAAGAAGGAAACCGAACGCAAAACGCTGACTTCTCCTCCGGCACACCGCGAAAACCCCCGGCGCGGCCGTTGGCGATCAGTTGAACAGAATGCCGTTCATGACTCAGGAACGATAAGTGTAGCAATCGGGTGCACGTCGAGGCAATGGGGCACTCCAAATCAGTCCGTCCGCTTGCACCGACCAGCCTTCAGCAAGTTTGGTACCGCGGTGCGCCGATCACCAAGCTCTTGATCAAGAGTCGACTTTAGTTGGCGAAAAAAATCTTCTCGGGACCGCAAGTGGACCCATGGAAATGTGACTTCGTCTTGATAATGAAGTTAGGCAAGTGTCAATGACCGACGCGCGACAAGTTGCGAGAATGCGACGAACCTGGTTGGATGGTGAGGACCAAAGCTGGGAAAACACAATGGCGCGGCCGATCCCACGGTGAGCCGAGCGCCCCCAGTCGCGACGACGTGTGCTGCTGGTTTTTCGACCACTCCTGCCTAATTCGCAGGCAAACGCGCTCGCTGCTTGCCGGTCGATCGCACGATTCGATCACAGGAGGGAACGTGATGGAATTGGGGCAAGAATGACCGAACCGCGTAATCTCCGGATGAGCGGCACCTTGACGTGATCACCGCCAACAATCCACGCACGCACTGCGCGTCTCCTCATCCGCCCACGACGATTCGTCTTGTACAATTGTCATTTTGCGATAGAATCCTCGCCTCATCTCTGTAACAATGACCGGTAGGCCCAAGATTCCAGGCTGATTCAAGTCAGCAGGTCTTTCTTCAGGCACGGCGAGGCGAGATTCGGATGTCGGCGATCCCGCAAGCGGATGGGAAGGATCGCGGAAGCGCGCGCCCGAGGCGGGTCTGGCGCTGGCGACTGGTGTCGGTGTGCGCCGCGGCACTGGCTGGTCTTGGGTGCACGCGCGCATACTACCGCGATTATGCCGACAGCGACGTCTACGGGATCCTCAAGGAACGGCTGGTCGACTGGCGGTGGCGAATACCCGAGCGGCCGGTCGAGGCCGACCCGCGCTCGCGCATGGCCGATCACAATGATCCGAACCACGTGCCGATCGTGCCGGACGAAGTGGCCGCGCGGCAATTTCAGGTCTCCAATCGGTTTCCGTTCGAGTATCGCTTCTGGCGGAAGCGCGGAACCACCCCGATCGAGGACCTGAGCTGGCAGCCCTTCATCCCCACCGAGCCCGACGGCAAGGTACTCCTGAGCAAAGACTCAATCATGCGGCTGGGCATCATGAACAGCCGCGACTACCAGTTCCAGGAAGAAACCCTCTATCTGGCTGCGCTCTCCCTGACGCTGGCCCGGTTCCAGTTCATGATTCAGGGCACGAGTATTTGGAACATCCTCTTCACTCCTCTGGCGGGCGCCGGCTTGGCTTCGACCCCGAGCACGACCACAGGCACAGGCACCGGCACGTCGTCGTCTGCCGGTTCCACCAGCGGAACGACGACGCCGGCGGTCGCCGGCAAAACCGCCACGCCCAAGACGCCGAACCTCAACAATCAGCTCTTGTTGAACGCCCAGAACGGCTTCAGCCTCGAGATGATGTCGGGGGCCCAACTGCTGGTCAACCTCGCCAACCAGATCGTGTTCCAGTACTCGAACCATGGCGTCCAGTTGGTGCAGCCCAACTTGATGGTCTCGTTCACCCAGCCGCTCTTGGCCGGGGCCTGGGCGCGGATCGTCACCCAGCCGCTCTCGCTCCAGGAGCGCGGCGTCCTGTACGCTCTGCGTACCTTCGCGAATTATCGCCGCCAGTTCTACGTGGGCTTGGTTGCCCAGAGCGGCTACTTGGGGCTATTGGGTCAGCTTCAGGGCATTCGCAACGCGCAAAGCAATCTGAAGTCGACCAAACAGAACCTGGACATATACGAGGAAGAGTTGATTGCCGGCTTCCGATCGATCCTCGAGCGCGATCAGTTGGCTAACCAGTACCAGTCATCCCAGATATCGCTACTCTCGGCGCAAGCGGGCCTTCAGACTTCGCTCGACTTTCTCAAAATCTCACTCGGGTTGCCGACCGAGCTCGATGTGCGGTTGGACGACTCGGTTCTCGACCAGTTTGAGCTCAACGACAAGCGGCTGGACGCGCTCCGGGCACGTGC